>JBDTUA010000062.1:0-19140 GCA_040007995.1 Gemmatimonadota bacterium
GTGCCGCCGTATTACGATTCGCTGCTCGCCAAGCTGATCGTGCAGGGACGTGATCGCGAGGAGGCCATGCGGCGCATGCACATGGCGCTGGAGAGCTTCATCATCGAGGGAGTAAAGACGACGGCGCCCTTTCTCGCCCGCGTCATGATGCATCCCGACTTTCGCGCCGGGCAGGTGGATACGAAGTGGATGGAGCGGGAAATCGCAGGTATTCTCAAGGAGCCGGGCTGAGTGCGACTGGACGTCTATTTCGGTGCGCACAGCATCACGAGCGCCGACGTGCAGGGGCGCGTGGTGGTGGTGATCGACGTGCTGCGGGCGTCGACGACGATCGCCGTCGCCCTCGCCAACGGCGCACGGACGGTGATTCCGTTCGACAGTTCCGACGAAGCCGTGACGCGGTCGAAGTCGCTGGCTCGCGGCGACTACAAGCTGGCCGGCGAGCGAAAGAGCCTCACGATCCCGGGCTTCGACCTCGGCAACTCCCCGCGGGAGTACACACGCGAGGCGGTCGAGGGGAAGACGATTCTCTTCACCACGACCAACGGGACCGCCGCCCTCATCGCCGTGCAGCCGGCGCGTGAGGTGCTCGTGGGGTCGTTCGTGAACTTCACGGCAGTGGGCGTGATGGTACGGGCCGCGGCACGGGCACGCAGCGACATTGCAATCGTCGCCGCGGGAAGCGAGCGGCATTTCGCGCTTGAGGACGCGGTCTGTGCCGGGCGATTCGTGCGGATCATTCGGCGGGGTCTGACCGACATCTCGATGAATGACGGCGCGCATGCCACCATGCTGCTCGAGCGGAAGTACGCGAACGACATCCCGAGTCTTTTCGCCGACGCGTCGCACGGCCGCACGTTGGCTGAGGCAGGCTTTGTCGAGGATCTGGCCATCTGCGCTCAGCTTGATGGGTATCCCGTCGTCCCCGTGTACCAGGACCGGCAGGTGACCAAGCTGGGGCCCGAACGGGAGCGGTAGGATGGGCCCGTCTCTCCGACGCGAGATTGCCGGGATCGCCCTTGTGGTCCTGGCGATGTTCGTCGGCGGAGCACTTGTCTTCCAGTCGCTTCCGGTCGAGGGCTCGTGCGCGGCCGCACGCGGTGTGTTCGGTCCCGTTGGCGGCTGTCTCAAGTGGTCGCTGCTTTCCCTCCTTGGCGCACCGGCGTCGGCGCTCGTCGCCCTGATTCCGCTGGTGCACGGGCTGCGGCTGCTCGGCCGCATGCAGGGCGAAACGGATCGTCGTTGGCAGACATTTCTCGCCGGACTCGTCGTGCTCCTTCCGGTCATCGTCGGTCTAGCGACCGGCACGTCCCGGGCGGCCGACTCGCCGGCCGGACTCTTCGGCGGTCTGTTCAGCTTCTACCTGGAACGGGCGCTCGGGACGGGAGGCGCCTGGCTGGTGGTTGGATTGCTGACGAGTGCGCTCATGGCGTGGTCGCTGCGGTGGAATCCTGTGCGCGCGCTGCTGGGGTTTGCTCCCGCTGGACGGAAGATCTCGTCCGAGCCGACGCTCGCCTCCCAGCTGGAACCGCCCCCGGAGGACATGCCGGCGATCGACGCGGGCGGGCTCTACGTGCGGCGTGGGTCGAGTGACGCGAAGAAGGCGCGCCGAGGGCGGGAGCCCGAGGTACCGCCGGTGCACGAGGAAGCGTTGCCGCCCGAGGTCGTGCGGAAGGGACGCGCGGTCCGGCCACGCGAGGAGGCGCCACCAGGGGAGGAGCGGCCGCTGGTCATGCCGACGATCGCCGACGAGGACGCGCTGGAGGACAAGCTGCCACCTCCCGAGCTCTTGACCGCGGCCCCAGCAGGCAACATCGATGTAGGGCGGAAGGAGATCGACGCGATGGGACTCAAGCTCATGGAGGCGCTGCGCACCTTCAAGGTGGAGGGGTCGCTCGTGGGCAAGACGACCGGCCCGGTGGTAACGCAGTTCGAGGTCGAACCCGCCCCGGGCGTCAAGGTGCGGCAGTTTGCCAACCTGGCGAATGACCTGGCACTGGCAATGCGGGCGGCGAGCATCCGGGTCGTGGCCCCGATCCCGGGGCGCGGCGCCGTTGGCGTGGAGGTCCCCAACCCCGTCCCGCAGATCGTCGCCTTTCGCGAGCTGATCGAGGCGCGCGAGTTCACACAGGCCCGCATGGCGTTACCGATCGCGTTAGGCAAGGACCTCGAGGGGAAGGTCGTGGTCGCCGACCTTGCCAAGATGCCGCACCTCCTGATCGCCGGCGCGACCGGCTCCGGCAAGTCGGTCTGCGTCAACACCATCATCACCTCGCTCGCCTATCGTCACACGCCGAAGACGCTGCAGTTCCTGATGGTCGACCCGAAGATGGTCGAACTGTCGGTGTATAACGACCTGCCCCACCTCCTGCACAAGGTGATCACGGACAACCGCGACGCAGCGTATGTGCTCAAGTGGGCGGTGATCGAGATGCAGCGGCGCTACGAGATCCTGGCGGCGAATGGCGCGCGCAATATCCAGGAGTTCAACAAGCGCGTGCTCGACGGCGCCTCGCTCGTCCTGCCGAAGCGACCCGAGGTGGCGTTCGAACGGCGTGAGTACACCGAGGGAATCCTCCCCTATGTGGTGCTCGTCATCGACGAACTCGCCGACCTGATGATGACGGTGCAGGCGGAGGTGGAAACGCCGCTGGCCATGTTGGCGCAGAAGGCGCGTGCGATCGGGATCCATATCATCCTCGCGACGCAGCGTCCGAGCGTGAACGTGATCACGGGGCTGATCAAGGCGAACTTTCCGAGCCGTATCGCCTTCCGCGTGGCATCGCAGGTGGACTCACGCACGATCATCGACGGCATGGGGGCCGAGTCGCTGCTTGGCAACGGCGATATGCTCTTCATTCCGCCGGGAAAGTCGGAGCCGCAGCGGTTGCAGGGCGCCTTTATCACGGGCGAGGATACCGAGCGCCTGATGCACTGGTTCGACGGGCGCACTATTGCGCGTCGCGCAGCGCTGGCGGCCAAGGGGCTGGCGGATGAGGAGCTCGCTCGCTCGGACATTATTGCCGAGATGAAGGCGCAGGAGGCGATCGACGATGACGACGGTGATGAGGGCGATGCCGCCGGTCGTGAGGCGCGCGACCCGCTGTTCCGTCGCGCCGCGGAGACGTGTATTCAACATCAGTTGGGCTCGACCTCGCTCCTGCAGCGCCGGCTGGGTATTGGCTACGGTCGCGCGGCGCGCATCATCGACCAGTTGAATGCGGCCGGCGTACTCGGCCCTTCAAAGGGGTCGAAACCCCGTGACATCCTGGTCGGTCTTGAGGAGCTGGACCGGATCGCGGGTCCCGACGGACCCTAGTCCTCGGCGCCGAGTGTCGGCCGCCGCGCCCTCGGCGTGCGCCTAACGAGTATCGATTTCGCGCCGGCCTTCCCGGCCCTGCCTGGCCCCGCGCGAGGGGCTGCACTCTCGTGATCGGTGATGCACTCGAATGATTCGTACGTTGCCGGCGCGACGACGAAGTTGGGTGCGTGACGACGGACCGACAGGACTTCGGGCGCACGGGCGAACTGGTCGCGGAACGATGGTTGCGCGTGCGCGGATGGCGGGTCCTGCAACGTCGCTTCCGAAATGGGCACCGGGATATCGATCTGATCGCCGAACGGGACGGGATGGTGGCTTTCGTGGAAGTGAAGGCGCGTCGCGGCGGGTGGTTCGGGGGGCCTCTCGAAGCGGTTAACTGGAAGAAACGCAGAGAGTTAGTGCGTTCGGCGTCGGTGTGGATCGACCGACACGGTCGAGCTGGGGAGGCCTATAGGTTCGACGTCATCGGGGTGCTGATGGACGAACGTGGCGTGCGTGTCCGGCACGTGGAAAATGCGTTCGGGATTTCATCGCGTGCTTGAAAGCAAGCGAGCGGTTTCGTAGTTTGTTCGGGGTATCGAATCGTTCACGCCACTCGGTAGATTGCCCGCGTGGCCAGGGCCTCAACGAGTCACCAAAACAGGTGAATCATGGCGGTTTCGGCAGTGCAAGACGATCGAAAGAAAGCACTGGGTCTGGCCATCTCGCAGATCGAGAAGAATTGCGGCAAGGGATCGATCATGCGGATGGGCGCGGAAAATCGCGTGCGCGTCGAGTCGATTCCGACCGGGGCGATCAACCTCGATGCGGCGATCGGCATCGGTGGCATCCCCCGCGGCCGCATCACGGAGATCTACGGGCCGGAGTCGAGCGGCAAGACGACGCTCTGTCTGCACGTGGTGGCCAACGCGCAGCGCGCTGGCGGTGTGGCCGCGTTCATCGACGCCGAGCATGCGCTCGACATCGAGTATGCGAAGAAGCTGGGCGTGGACGTGGATAATCTCCTCGTGTCACAGCCCGATACCGGCGAGCAGGCACTCGAGATCTGCGAGATTCTCGTGCGCTCTGGCGCGGTGGATGTAGTGGTAATTGACTCGGTGGCCGCGCTCGTCCCCAAGGCGGAAATCGAGGGGGATATGGGCGATTCGCACGTCGGGCTGCAAGCGCGGCTGATGTCGCAGGCGCTGCGTAAGCTCACCGGAGCGATCGCACGCTCGCGGACCTCAGTGGTCTTTATCAACCAGCTGCGTGAGAAGATCGGCGTCATGTTCGGCAGTCCCGAAACGACGACCGGCGGTAAGGCGCTGAAGTTCTACGCCTCCCTGCGGCTCGACATCCGCCGCATCGGGCCGGTGAAGGACAAGGAAGAGGTCACTGGGTCTCAAGTTCGAGTGAAAGTCGTAAAGAACAAGGTCGCGCCCCCCTTCAAGCAGGCGGAGTTCGACATCATGTACGCGGAGGGTATCAGCCTGACCTCCCTGCTCGTCGATATCGGCTCTGATGCGGCGATCATCGACAAGTCGGGGGCGTGGTACAGCTACGGCGGGCAGCGCATCGGGCAGGGGCGAGAGAACGCGAAGATGTTTCTCAAGGACAACCCCGTGCTCATGAAGGAGATCGAGGAGAAGGTGAAGGTCGTGCTCGGGATCACCAAGGTTGACGTCCCGGCCGACGTTGAGGTGGTTGAAGAGTAGGTTCGATGTACGTATTGTACGAACCGGCGAAGTACAGGGGCCGGAGGGTTGTCTTCTGAGGATGCTGGGGCCCGGTACCCCACGTTGCTCAGCGGGCCTCTCTCCGGCCTCTCGCTTTTTTATGGGCTGGCCGGACGCGACCGAGGGTTCGGCGCGTTCGTGTCGGCGGGAGTGAGCAGAGATGCGGGATGACGAGGCGGTCCACGCGCCGGTCGATGCGTACGATGAGTTGCGTCAGGGCGACGCCTCGATCGGGACCGAACGACCCGATACGCGTCCGCGACGCAGTGGTGAGCGCGCACCGAAGCGCGCCTTGGGAGATGTCGGCGAGATTCCCGTCGGGCGTATCTCGACGCTCCACGAGCGGCGCGCCGGCAGCTCCCGCTACATCGTAGAGATCGAGGGACACGTGGTGGCCACGGTCTCCTCAGAGGTGATCTCCGAGCTCGGACTTCGGGTCGGGGGAATCATTGACGAGGCGATCTCGGAGCAGCTGTGCGTGGCGGCCGGGCGATTGCAGGTCTTCGACAAGGCGATCACCTTTCTCGCCATCCGGTCGCGCAGCGTCCGGGACTTGCAGCTGCGCCTTCGGCGCGCAGGTGCACCGCCGCCGGCGATCGCGTCGGCCGTCGAGCGGCTTCAGGCGCTTGGATTGCTGGACGACGAAGCCTACGCCCGAAATGTCGCCCGCTCGCGCGCGCTATCGGGCGGCGTTTCGAGGCGGCGCATCGGGCAGGAACTCCAGCGACTCGGCGTCGCGCGCGACGTGGCAGACGATGCCGTCGCGGAGACACTTGCAGACGTCGGCATCGACGAGGCGGACGCGGCGATGATCGTCGCGCGCAAACGCGTTCGGTCCCTCCGTTCGCTCGACCCGCGAAAGCAGCGACAGCGGCTCTACGCCTTCCTCGCGCGAAGGGGATACGACGCCGGCGTCATCTCACGCGTCGTCGCATCCGTGCTCGCTGACGGGGGGGACGTCGATGGAGCGGACGCCGGCGGAGGGGACGAAAATGAAGGGGGCGACGGTTTCAACGAATCGTCGTAGCCGCAGCATCTGGTCGAGGACCCGGGGTTCCCCGAGTAGACACGCCGCCGCGCACGCGAGAAGCTTCGTCGTAACGCATGGAGGATGGGCCAACATGGGACGCGACATACAGTGGAGAGATGCGGTGGTGCGGCTGCTGGTGGCCGCGCGACCGATGACGATGGCAGCGCGCCTTGCAAGTGGCGGAGCCGCTGCGAGGGCCTTGGCAGGGTGGAGCGGGGACACGTGGGGCGAGAGCGAGCAGAGTGTCGCGCGCGCTGATGCTATCCAGGCCGTGACGTGCGACGCGATGCGGCCTAACGCGCTCGAGCGCGTGATCCCGATTTCCTTGGTGGATTGCCGTCCGATGGGGGTTCGCCCGCTCGCCGGTACTACCCCAGTGCGTCGCCCGCGCGAGACCGCGACCTGGCGCGAGCGCTGGCCCGACGTCGCAGCGGTGCCGCGGGCGCGGCCCTCGGCCACCCGCTAGCACCCCGGTAGCACCCCGGTAGCACCCCGGAAGAACGCCGCTAGCACGAACTGGTCGCCTCGCCGGTTGCGCCATTACAAGAGCCGCCGGAATCATCACGGGCGGCATCACTGGCCGCAGCACCGCGGGAAGCATTGGAGGCAACAGCTCAGGCAGCACCGCAGACAGCAGTCGCAGCGTGTCACCGGCGACCGCGGCAACTCAGCGTAGAGGGAGCGCCGCGAGCCGGTCGACGCGGCGAGTCGGACGAAATCGCGGGTGCCGCAGACGCCGCGCATCCCGCGAAGCGTACGGCGGGAATCGCGGGGCAGCGACCGTCGGGCTCTGGAGCTCGACGATGCTATATTCCGCCCCATGCGCGCATCCGACATTCGCTCTCGTTTTCTGGCGTACTTCCAGCGCAACGCGCACGCCGTGTTGCCCAGTTCGTCACTCGTCCCCGGCGACGATCCGACGTTGCTGTTCACGAACGCCGGGATGGTCCAGTTCAAGCGGGTCTTCCTCGGGCTCGAGATCCCGGCCACGGGACGACGCGCCACGACGTCACAGAAGTGCGTGCGCGCGGGAGGGAAGCACAACGACTTGGAACAGGTCGGCCACACCGCGCGCCATCACACGTTCTTCGAGATGATGGGGAATTTCTCGTTCGGTGACTACTTCAAGCCGGACGCGATCCGTTTCGCCTGGGAGTTTGTCACCGGCGCGCAGGAGGACGGCAACCTCGGAATCGACGCGCAGCATGTGCGAGTGTCGGTCTTTCGCGAGGACGACGAGGCGCGCGTGCTGTGGCGCGAAATCGCCGGTATCCCGGATTCGCGCATCTACGCGCTCGACGAAAAGGACAACTTCTGGCAGATGGCCGACACCGGCCCCTGCGGACCCTGTTCGGAGTTGTACGTCGACCTCGCGCATCTCTCGAGGGATTGGGCCTTTCCCGACGGTGCCACCGGTGAATGGACCGATCTTGAGCGATCGGACTTCTCGACGGAAGCGTTCGTCGAGGGTGCCGAGGCGGGACGCTTCCTGGAGATCTGGAACCTCGTCTTCATGCAGTTCGACCGGCAGCTCGACGCGACGCTGGTCCCGCTTCCGAAACCTTCGGTCGATACGGGGGCTGGTCTGGAGCGCATCGCCGCCGTGCTGCAGGGGGTGACCAATAACTACCACACCGACGTCTTCGCCCCGATGCTGGCGGCGATCGAGGCGACAGTGGGGCGTCCGTACGCTGACGTTGCGCCTGACGGCGGCCGACTCCTCGGGCCGCACTCGGCGTCGTACCGCGTTCTCGCCGATCATGCCCGCGCCGTCGCCTTCCTCCTCGCGGACGGTGTGTTCCCGTCGAACGACGGACGCGGCTACGTGTTGCGCCGGATACTTCGACGCGCGGTGCGCCATGCATACCTCCTCGGACGTCGCGAACCGACGCTCGTGTACGTCGTGCAGGCCGTCATCACGTCGATGGGCGACTTCTTCCCCGAGCTGCGCCAGCGCTCCGCCCATATTCTCGAGACGACGCGTGCCGAGGAGGAACGTTTCCTTGCGACGATTGACGGCGGGATGTCGCGCTTCGACGCACTCGCACCGGCGACGCCCTCGACCCAGGGGTCGACCCACTCGCGCGGAACGATCGGGGGCGACGACGCCTTCCGGCTGTACGATACGTACGGCTTCCCGATCGACCTGACGGAATTGATGGCGCGCGAGCGCGGCTACACGGTCGACATCGCGGGATTCGAGGCGGCACTCGGCGTGCAGCGTTCTCAGTCGCAGGAGGAACGCAAGTCGAAGCGACTGGGCGTGGTTGCCGACGAACTCGCCGACCTCGAGCGATGGGAGCGCGACGCGCTCGACGTGACCGCGGTCTCGCTCCCCACCCCATTCGTCGGCTACGAAGTGTTGGAGATCGAGACGCAGGTGGCGGCCGTGCGACGGCTCGGCAACCAGCGCGTTGCGGTGATGTTGCGCGAGACTCCGTTCTACGCCGAGTCGGGGGGGCAGGTCGCTGACCACGGCGAGATCGTCGGCAGCGGATGGCGTGTGCAGGTGGACGACGTGAAGAAGGTCGACGGTCGGATTGCGGCGATCGGGACACTCACGGGATCGGTCACCTTCGGGCCCGTGATCGCGCGGGTCCCTGGCGACCGGCGTCGCGATACGGAGCGCAATCATACGGCGACGCACCTGCTCCACGCGGCGCTGCGTGCCGCGTTAGGCGATCACGTGCACCAGGCCGGCTCGCTCGTGGCGCCGGACCGGATGCGTTTCGACTTCACCCACCATGGCCCCATCAAGCCCGAGGTCCTGGACGAGATCGAGCTGACGGTGAACCGCGGCATCTGGGCGGCGGTCGACGTGCGCACGGAGGAGCGTCCCTACAAGGACGCAGTCGCCGAAGGAGCGATGGCGCTCTTCGGCGAGAAGTATGGGGATATGGTGCGCGTGGTGAAGATTCCGGGGCTGTCGGTGGAGCTGTGCGGCGGGACGCACGTGCGCAACACGGGACAGATCGCCGTATTCAAGATTCTCAGCGAGACCGGCGTGGCGGCGGGAGTCCGACGCGTCGAGGCGGTTACCGGCCCCCGGGCGTACGAGGTGCTGCTCGACCACGAGCGCACCCTCTTCCGGATTGGAGAGCTGCTGAAGGCGTCGCCCGATGCTGCGGTCAAGCGGGTGCAGGGGCTTCTGGACGAGCGTCGCACACTCGAGAAGCGCCTCGGCGAGGCTATGAAGGGCGGCGGGGATGTGGTCAAGGCATTGCTGGCGTCGGCGACGACCGTGGAGGGGTTGCGCCTGGTGTCGTCGACGCTGGCGGCGCCCGACGTGAAGGCCTTACAGGCGATCGGCGACGCGCTGCGCGAGCAGCTCGGGAGCGGAGTCGCGGCGTTAGGCGCCACCCTCGACGATGGTAAGAGCACCCTGTTGGTGGTCGCCACCGACGACGCGCGTGACCGTGGAGTGCGGGCGGATGCTGTCGTGAAGGAACTCGCCCAGCTCGCCGGCGGGCGTGGGGGGGGCAAGCCGCACATGGCGCAGGCGGGAATTCCCGACGCGACGCGCCTGCCGGACGCTCTCGCCGCGCTCGAGCGCACCGTCCGTGCGCTTTTGGCCACGTGACGATGACCAGCCTCACGCTGTCCCAGTGGCTCACGACACGCGTGCCGGCGCCACCGCCGGCGCTCGCCGCGCGTCTCCAGGTGCTGTCGCGCGAGGGCGATGACGGGGAGTCGATTCCCGAAGCGCTGGTCGTCGCCTCGCGCGAGGTGCTGCGGCGCCTGTTGCACGACGGGCAGACCGCGCGCGAGGGAGCGCTCGAGCTGCTGGCCGCTGATGCCCTCGCCACCTACGCATTCGAAGCGGAAGGGGAGTCACCCGGCGACCTCGACGCACGCTGCTCGTGGGCGATGCGCTACTTCTCCGCGATCGCCGACCCGGCGTGATAGACCTTCACACGCACCTGCTGCCGGGCGTCGACGACGGGTCGCGCGCGCTCGATGTGTCGGTGCGCGTGCTGCAGCGTTTCGCGCGCGAGGGCGTGACGACCGTCGCCTGCACACCGCACCTGGCCGCCTCCCAGGCGCACTCGGCGCCGGTCGACGCGTATGCGGCACTGCGCGCCACGGTGCAGGAGTCGGTGGTCGGCGGGCCGCGACTCGTCGCGGGATTCGAGATCATGCTGGACCGCCCCGGCGCCGACCTGCGCGCGCCAGGGCTCACGTTGGGTGACTCGCGAGCCGTCCTGGTCGAATTTCCGCGCTCCGCGCTACCGCCGGGTGCAACCGATGAGCTGCTGCGGATCCGCGCGAGCGGACTGGTGCCGGTCGTCGCGCACCCGGAACGCTACAATGGCGCGACGGTCGACCTGGTGCAGGCGTGGCGCGACCTGGGCGCGGTGATCCAGGGCGATGCGCTGATGCTCCTCTCCACGGGAAAGATGGCGAAGCTGGCGCGCACGCTGATCGAAGAGGGACTGTATGACATCCTCGCCAGCGACAACCATGGCGACCGTCGCTCGCTGTCGACTGTTCGGGAATGGCTGCGCGAACTCGGCGGCGACGCGCAGGGGCGCGTGCTGACCGAGGACAATCCCCGTCGCGTCCTGCACGACGAGGCGGTGGAGCGGGTGCTCCCCCTTCGACAGGAGCAGTCGGCGTGGCAGCGGTTGCGAACGATGCTCGGCCGGCGTTAGGCACTCACGGCAAGCGAGGCGGGACGATGACGGATTCGATGACAGCTTCCTGGGAACAGGCGGAACGACAAGCCGGCGATCGGCTGCGCGATCTGGCCGCGCTGGCGACACGCACCGCCGAGTTGCTGGCGCCGGCCATCGGCCAGGCCGCGTTGCTCGTGCGGCGCACGCTCGACGGGGGCGGAACGCTCTTCTTCTGCGGGAATGGGGGCTCGGCGGCGGATGCACAGCACATGGCGACGGAGTACGTGGTGCGCTACATGCTCAACCGCCGTGCGCTCCCGGCGATCGCGCTCACCACTGACACGTCCATCCTCACCGCCGCGGGCAACGACTTCGGTTTCGACGAGATCTTCGCACGACAGGTCGAGGCGCTCGCCCGTCCGGGCGACCTGTTGATTATTCACTCGACGAGCGGCAACTCTCCCAACGTCCTGCGCGCCGCCGATGCGGCGCGGGCGAAGGGCGTGCCCGTCCTGTCGCTGTCCGCCCGGGACGGCGGCGCCCTGCGCGAACGCTCCGACCTGGCACTCGTGATCCCCACCGATCGCACCGATCGCGCCCAGGAAATACATCTCTGCGTCCAGCATCTGATCTGCGAAGTCGTCGAAGCAGCCCTCGCCAACTGACTCCCCCGTCCCCCGTCCCATCTCATGTTCTCACTGTCCGGAAAGCGCGCGCTCGTGACCGGTGGTTCCCGCGGCATCGGTGGTGCCACCTCCCGGCTCCTGGCCCGCGCCGGCGCCGACGTCGTCGTGCACTATCGATCGCGCGATGCCGATGCGGAAGCCATGGTCCGCGAGGTGCTCGGGATGGGTCGCCGCGCGATGGCGATCGCTGCCGAACTGTCCGATCGCACGTCGGTGGACGCGATGTTCGCCCGGGTGCAGCAGGAGTGGGGCGGGGTGGACCTCTTCGTGGCGAATGCAGGAATCTGGCCCGAAGACGACGTGGCCGTCTCCGAAATGTCGGATGCGCGCTGGGGGCGCACGGTCGCCGAGAACATCGACGGCATGTTCTACTCCACGCGCGGGGCGCTGCGCATCATGCCTGACGGTGGGCGCGTCGTGCTGGTGAGCAGCACGGCGGGGCAGCGCGGGGAATCGATGCACGCGGACTACGCGGCGTCGAAAGGGGCGATGATCGCCTTCACGAAGTCGGTGGCGATGGAGGTCGCGCGTCGCGGAATCACGGTGAATAGCGTGGCCCCTGGCTGGGTCGATACAGAGATGTGCGACGGTGCTTTCGCGGGCGACGGGCGCAACCGGATCGCGGCCGGGATCCCGGTCGGACGCGTGGCGTCGCCCGAGGACATTGCTGCCCCCATCGTCTTTCTCTGCGCCGACGAGGCGCGTCACGTCACCGGGGAGATCGTCAACGTGAACGGAGGGAGCGTCCTATGCGGGTAGTGGCTTTGGTCTTCACGGGCGGGACGATCTCGATGCGCTTCGACGCCGCCATCGGTGCCGCGATTCCGGCGTTAGGCGCCGAGGAGATCGTGGCTGCGGCGCGCGGGATCGAGCACGTGGCCTCGCTGCGGGTCGAGGAATGGGGGCGCTTCCCCGGTCCGCACATGACGGTCGAGCGGCAGTGGGCGCTGCGGGCGCGGCTGCTCGCGCTCGTCGAGGATCCGACGATCGACGGCGTGGTCGTGACGCACGGCACCGACACGATCGAGGAATCGGCCTACCTCGCGACGCGTTCGATTGCGACACCGAAGCCGATCGTCTTCACCGGGGCCATGCGCAACGCGAGCGAGTTGTCGTGGGATGGACCGGCGAACCTGTCCGACTCGGTACGGGTGGCGGCATCAGACGAGGCGCGAGGCCACGGGGCGTTGGTGATGCTCAACGGACGCGTCTTCTCGGCGCTGGACGTGACGAAGGCACACACGCACCTGCTGGACGCCTTCGAAAGTCCCGGGCTCGGCCCCATCGGAGTGGTGGACGACGGAGAGGTGGTCTTCCGGCGGTCACTGCCGCCGTTTGGTCCGATCCTGGCGCCGACGTCGCTCGCTACGCCGGTCGATATCGTGACAGCGTATGCCGGTGCCGACGCACGCTATATCGACGTGGCGCGCACGACGGCGCGTGGTGTCGTGGTGGCGGCCCTGGGACGAGGCAACGTGCCGCCGGCGATGGCTGCAGGGATCTCCCGCTGCCTCGACGCCGGCGTCCCGGTGGTCGTGGCATCGCGGGCGCCGCGCGGCCGCGTGGGCACGACCTATGGCTACGAAGGGGGGGGGCGCCAACTGGCGAATGCCGGCGCCATCTTCACGGGCGCCCGCCGGCCGCAACAGGCCCGGATCGACCTCATGCTCGCCCTCGGCGCCGGGTTGAGCGGCGATGGGCTGCGCGCCGTCTTCGACACGTGATGTCGACCATGCCGCTGCCACGTGCACGCCCCAACTCCCGTCCCGTCCTCGATCCACCGCGTGAGGTGCGCGAGATCGCACAGGCGCTTGAACAGGCGGGGTTTGAGACGTGGTGCGTGGGGGGCGCCGTGCGCGATGCCCTGCTCGGGCTCCCGCACCTCGACTGGGACCTGGCCACGTCGGCGACACCGACGGAGGTCAAGCGTACCTTCCGCCGGACGATTCCGGTCGGTGAGCAGTTCGGGACTATCGGGGTACTCGACCGGCATGGCCGACTGCACGAAGTGACAACCTTTCGGCGCGACGTGCAGACCGATGGGCGACATGCGGTGGTGGAGTTCGGCGCGTCGCTCGACGAGGACCTGGCGCGCCGCGACTTCACCATCAACGCCATCGCGTATTCGCCCCGCACCGACGCGCTGCGTGATCCATTCAACGGGCGCGACGACCTGTCGCGCGGCGTGGTGCGTGCGGTGGGCATCGCGCGCGACCGGATGGTGGAGGATCGCCTGCGCGCCCTGCGTGCCCTGCGCTTCGCGGGGCGATTCGGCTTTTGCATCGAGCCGGCGACGTGGGCGTCGATCGTGGAGAGTGCGCCGCATCTCCCGAGGCTGTCGCGCGAGCGGGTGAAGCAGGAGCTGGAGAAGACGATGGAGCAGGTGGCGCTGCCGAGCCGGGCCCTCACGCTGTGGCACTCCTCGGGCGCGTGGCGCGAATTGGTGCCGCAGCTGGATGCGCAGCCCGACTGGGCGTTGCGGGCGGCGGACTTCGTGGCTGTGCCTGGCGCGGTTGGGGATCCCGCGCGGGGGCGCCGACGCGCACTCGTGCGGCTGGCGACGCTCTTCGTCGGCATTCCACACGACGAAGTGGTCCGCGCGCTGCGCGACCTTCGCTTTTCCAATCGCGATGTCGTGTGGCTGTCGGCGCTGGCGGTGCAGGCGAGCGCGTGGCGGCCGGCGCTCCGGCGCGCGCTCGACGGGACCGAAGACCTGAGCGATGCGTCGCTTCGGCGCTGGGCGGCGGACGGCGGCCGCACGCGCGTCGCGGACACGTTGCGTGTTGCGCTCGCCACGCTCGCGGCCGAGGACGAACGGTCGGCACCGGCGACAGTGCGGGTGACGGTCGGAAGCGCGTCGCCGATGGCGGCTCGCGCACGCGCCCTGTATCGGCGCGCGCTGCATATCGCCTATCGCGACGCCGTGGAGATCGCCGACCTTGCGGTCGACGGCGAGGACCTGATGCGCGAGGGCGGCGTAGCGCGGGGGCCCGCGTTAGGCATCATGCTGCGACGGCTGCGCGATGCGGTCGTGGACGATCCGTCGCGCAACGGGCGCGACACGCTGCTCGCGCTTGCCCGGGGCTGGTCGAGTCCGGACGGGGGGGGATAGCCGCATGGTCTTCATTCGGGGCCCGCACCAGGAGTCGTCGATCGAGCGTCATTTCCGCGGCGACGGAGATGGCTTCACTTTTCGCGAGCGCGACGGGATCTGTGAGGCGATGATCATGGCCAACGCGGACCGCATCGTGGAACTCTTCCTCGCGCTGGCCGAGCATCTCCCGCCAGCGGTCACGGTCGCCATCGGCGACCTGCGCTCCGGCGAGGTGTGGGAGGGCGAGGACCAGGCGCTCGTCGACGCTCGGGACGCGGTCGCCCGCCTTAAGGGGACGCTGTCCAGCAGCGCCGGCGTTGAATTCACGATCGTGGGTTCCGACGACCAACTCACGATCACGGCGAACCTCGAGATCTTCGTCTACGCGCGCACTGACCGGTGGCTGTACTTGCTGCAGGGGAAGGGGCTCCGACGCCGGAGTCGCCTGCGCCCGCGCAGCTGGCGGCTGGCGGCGGGGGAATTCGCCGACGCTCCGGCCACGACCGCCGCGGTGCGCATTGCTGCAGAACGTTTGGGACTGCGGCGCCCGGGAGCGACTCCGTCGTGACGGCGCGACGGCCCTCGCGCGCTGAGGGGTCGCTGTTCCAGGCCCCCGCCTCGGCGCAGCCGCTGGCGGCGCGCATGCGTCCGCGGACCCTCGACGAGTACGTGGGGCAGGAGCAGCTGCTCGCCCCTGGCCGGACGCTACGCGACGCGATCGAGCACGGGACGGTGACCTCGATGATCTTCTGGGGGCCGCCGGGCACCGGGAAGACGACCCTCGGTCTCCTCATCGCGCGTTACACCGACCGCGAGTTCGTCCCGTTCTCGGCGGTCACCGAGGGCGTGCCCCGGGTGCGCGAGATCATCGCCGAGGCAGAAGAGCGGCTGGCGATGGGGCGAGGGACCGTCCTGTTCGTCGATGAGATCCATCGCTTCAACCGCGCGCAGCAGGATGCCTTCCTCCCGGCGGTGGAGCGGGGGATCGTCACGCTGGTCGGGGCGACGACCGAGAACCCGTCGTTCGAGCTGAATGGTGCGCTGCTGTCGCGGACGCGGGTGATCGTGCTCGAACCGTTAGGCACGGCAGCGCTCGAAGCGCTGCTGCAACGGGCGCTCGACGATCCCGAGCGCGGGCTCGGTCGCTCGGGGCTGCGCGCGGCCGAGGGTGCGCTCGCCTGGCTCGCCCGCGAGGCCGATGGGGACGCGCGGCGCGGGCTCAACGTGCTCGAGGCAGCTGCAACGCACGCGGGGCAGGGCGGTGTGCTCACCATCGAGGGGCTGCGCGAGGCGATGCAGCTGCGCACCGCCCGCTACGACAAGTCGGGTGAGGAGCACTACAACCTCATCTCCGCCTATCACAAGGCGCTCCGCGGGAGTGATCCACAGGGGGCGTTGTATTGGCTCGCCCGCATGATCAGTGGCGGCGAAGATCCGATGTACATCGCGCGTCGCACGATACGCTTTGCCGTCGAGGATGTCGGACTGGCCGACCCGCGGGCGCTGACGGTCGCGCTGGCGGCGCGTGACATGTATCACATGCTGGGCTCTCCCGAAGGCGATCTCGCACTGGCCGAGGCGGCCGTGTACCTGGCGACCGCGCCCAAGTCGAACCGCGTGTACGAGGCATGGAAGCAGGCGCTCGATCTCGCCCGCGCGCATCCCGCTGAGACGGTCCCCCTGCACATCCGGAACGCGCCGACGCGTCTCATGAAGGAACTGGGATATGGAAAGGGGTACCAGTACGCGCACGCCGTCCCGGAGGGCTACGCACCGCAGGAGTACCTGCCGGACGTACTTCGCGATGTGGTGCTGTACGAACCCGGCCCGTTCGGCTTCGAGAAGGACATCGCGAAGCGCATGCAATGGTGGGCGGAACTCAAGTCACGCATGGGCGCCGGCGCGGTCGCCGAGGCCCCTCCTCCGGAGGATTGACATGAAGGCCAGGTGGACAGGTGCAATTGCCGGCGCGGCGCTGCTGGTGCTGGGCGGCTGCGCATCGTTGGGTCGGGCCAGCTTCAAGGATCCGCTGGTGACCTTCAAGGACGCGCGGATCACCGGGCTTGGCGTGAGTGGTGGTTCGCTCGAGATCGTGCTCGACGTCTACAACCCGAACAAATTCCGCCTCGAGGGGACGAAGGTGACCTACAAGGTCCTGGTCGACTCCACCGACTTCGGCGAAGGGGCATATACGACCCGCTTCGGCGTCGACGAGGGATCGACGAACGAGGTACGCCTCCCGCTCAACTTCACCTATCGCGGGGCCGGGGCGGCCGGACGCGCCCTGAGCCAGATGGGGACCGTGCAGTATCGAGTGGTAGGGGACTTCACCGTCACCACCCCTGTCGGGACCTTCACCCGCCCCTACGACCAGACCGGGCGGTTCTCGACCCTCCAGGGCAATTCGCGCGAGTAACGCCCGGGTGCGAGTAGCGCGCCGGGTGCGCCAGGCCAGTCCGCGGAGCGGACGCCGACTGCTCGTCGGGCACGCTCGTCGGGCACGCTCGTCGGGCACGCTCGTCGGGCACGCTCGGTGGGGGGCGAGATGACGTGCTGAGCCCCTACTCGCACGGGTCGCACCCTTGTGCCCGCGGTGGCCCACCCCCGACCTTCCCTGTGTTGTTGGAGACGCGGGACCTTCCTCCCGCGCCGAATCGCTATCCTCCGTCCCGATCCTCCCATTAGTCGCGAACTCATCTCCCTGACGGCCCCGGTCGAACGCGCGCTCCTGGTCGGCGCCCCGCGCAAGGGTACCACCGCGCGTCACCACGTCGACGAGCATCTCGAGGAACTGGAGCGCCTGGCGGATACCGCCGGTGCCCAGGTGATCGGGACGCTGACGCAGCAGATCGATCGTCCGCATCCGGGGACCTACCTCGGAAAGGGGAAGATCGAGGAACTGCGCCAGCGCGTCTCCGACGAGAAAGCGTCCCTCGTGATCTTCGACGATGAGTTGAGCCCGGCGCAGGGGAAGAACATCGAGGACTTGATCGCCGTGCGCGTGATGGACCGCGCCGAGTTGATCCTCGACATCTTCGCGACGCGGGCGCGCACCCGGGAGGCGAAGATGCAGGTGGAGTTGGCGCAACTGACGTACATGCTGCCGCGCCTGACCCGCATGTGGAGCCATCTCGAGAAGTTCCGCGGCGGCATCGGGGTGCGCGGTCCCGGCGAAACACAACTGGAGACCGACCGCCGCCTCATCGGTCACCGGATCCGCGTCCTCAAGGAGCGCCTCGAGGAAGTCCTGCGCACCCGTGAGGTGCAACGCCACGGGCGTCGCGGTGAATTCCGGGCCGCCCTCGTCGGCTACACCAACGCGGGCAAGTCGTCGGTGCTGCGCGCGATGTCGGGGAGTCCCGATGTCTTCGTCGAGGACCGGCTCTTCGCCACGCTTGATCCGCTGTCGCGCGAGGTCGATCTCGGCGAGAGCCAACGCGTGGTCCTCACCGATACGGTCGGCTTCATCCGTAAGCTGCCGCATCACCTGGTGGCTTCCTTCCGCGCCACCCTCGAGGAATTGAATGAGGCCGACCTGCTGCTGCATGTGATTGACGCCTCCCACGCCTCGTGGGAGGAGCAGCGCGAAGTTGTCGACGACGTCGTCGCCGAGCTCGGCGCGCGGGAAAAGCCGATGCTGTACGTGTTCAACAAGCAGGACCGACTCTCTCCCGACGAGGTCGAGGGACTGGGGACGCGGATCAGCCATATGTTCCCGCAGTCGGTGAGGGTCTCGTCGGTCTCGCCCGGAGGACTCGACCGCCTCGGGCAGGCGCTGCGCGAGCACGTACGACGCTTCAAGCCGCTGGTCGAGTTGCGACTGGGACATGCCGACGGAAAGCTGCTGGCGGAGCTGCACCGGATCGGCGAGGTCGTCGACCAGCGGCATACCGACGACGGTCTCTTCGTGCGGGTGCGTCTCGACGGAGCCACGCTCGGCCGGGCGCTGCGCTCCGGCGCCTCCGTCGTCGACGCGGGTGCGGCCGCAATCGCGGGCCGCTGAATGCAGGATCGACTGCCAACTACTGACGCATGCCAAGAGCTCTGATTACGGGAATCACGGGACAGGACGGCTCGTACCTCGCCGAACTGCTGCTGGGAAAGGGATACGACGTGCACGGCATCGTGCGCCGGTCGTCGTCGTTCAATCGCGGGCGCATTGACCACCTGGCCGTTGGCCCGGCGCACACCACCGGTCGATTGCACCTGCACTACGGCGACATGGCGGACGGGTCGTCGCTGCGACGCGTCGTCGAGCAGACGATACCAGACGAGGTGTACAATCTGGCGGCACAGTCGCACGTGCGCGTGTCGTTCGACCAGCCGGAGTATACCGCGGACATCGTGGCCACCGGCACGCTGCGGCTGCTCGAGGCCGTGCGCGAGCACATCGACCGTACGGGACGCCCGGTCAAGTGAAGCGCCGAGAGAAATACAATCCGACGTATGCCATGCGAGAAATGGAAAAGTTGGTGTTCTCTGTTTTGCATTTGAATATCAGTGATTGTTTCGACCAGACGCTAGACAGTGTGTCCAATTAGTCTCGTTCACCTTTTGATAGCTTATATCTCGAGAACCATAATAGTTACGGCAATCGGTATCTTACCATTTAAAGCTAATTTTGGCCTCAATCGAATTATATATTAAGGTGAAGCTCAGACGACATCCAGGAGTACG
>JBDTUA010000063.1:0-18842 GCA_040007995.1 Gemmatimonadota bacterium
CGTGCGCCATTTCCATGATCTCCAGCCAGCGGTCGGCGCCGGCCTTCTTCGGCGCCACGACGTCGCGCACCCGCTGGACGAGGATCTCCCCTCCCCCACCGGGGATCGAGTCAAGTCCAGCCGTTTGCAGCTCACGGATGACGTCCACCGCGTCCATGCGAAAGGTCTTCGCGAAGAAATCGACCTCGCTCGGGCTGAAGCCGTGGATGTGGATGGGGTGGTTCCGCTTGATGTAGCGCAGGAGGTCGAGGTACCACTCGAAGGGGATGTAGGGGTTGTGCCCGCCCTGGATCAGGATCTGGACACCGCCGAGCTCCTTCGTTTCCTCGATCTTCGCCCCGATCTGCTCGAACGACAGGGTATAGCCCTCACCGTCCTTCGGGCGTCGGTAGAACGCGCAGAAGCCGCAGTCGGCCACGCAGACGTTCGTGTAGTTGATATTCCGGTCGACGATGTACGTGACCGTCTCGTGTGGATGTCGCTCACGCCGCATGCGATCGGCCTCGCGGCCGAGTTCGAGGAGCGGAGCGTTGGTGTAAAAATCCAGGAGATCGCGGGTCATGCGTGCAAAGCTATCGCCGCGGGGGGGTCATCCACCAGCGATGCACCCGCGCAGCGCGCCGGCAAGGCTTTCGTGGCCCACGGCTTCTGCAGGACACGGACCACCCCACCCATATGCAGTTCGTCGGGCGTGAAATCGCCAACGAACCCCGAGAGGAGCAGGACGGGGTGGCCCGGTCTCAGCTCCTGCAGCGCCCGCTGCAGTCCGTTCATTCCCGGGATGCGGTAGTCGGTGACGAGGATGTCGAAGGTTGTGCTCGCCGTTCGAAAGGCGGAAAGCGCGGAACCCGGATCAGCAGAGGCTCGCACCGTGTAGCCGAGCGACTCGATCTGCCGACGGCCGAGCGATACGAGAGACGGCTCGTCGTCGACGAAGAGTACGCGCTCGCCCTGCCCGGGCACGATCGGCGGCCGCCGCGTCGGGATCGCCGCTTCGGCGCGCTCGAGAACTGGCAGGAGGCAATGGACGGTCGTACCGACGCCCTGCATTGACTCCAGCTCGACCGCCCCCTGATGATCGCGCAGGATGCGGTGCACGAGGACGAGTCCGAGCCCGCTCCCCTCGCCTGCTGCCTTGGTACTGAAGAACCGCTCGAACGCCTTGAGCCGCGTCGCCTCATCCCTTCCTGTCCCCGAGTCACGCACCGACAGGCGCTCGTACGGTCCCCGTGCAGCTCGGGGCGGGCGCGCGCGACGCTGTCGCGCACGTAGAAATACTCCAGGAGCATCTGCAGCGTGCCCCCGTTAGGCATGGCGTGCGCTGGATTGGTTGCGAGATCCATCAACACTTGTTGCAGCGACGTGGCATCGCCGCGCACCATGCGATGCTCCGCCGCGATCTGCGTATCAATGTCGCTGCTCGGCGGAAGGGAGGCACGGAGCAGACGGGCCGACGGCGAGATCGCCTCCGCGACATCGACGATGCGCATCTCGACGGCTTTTGAAGTCGTGAGCGACCCCTCCCGCGAGAGCGCCGAGCGCCTCCATCTTCTGCGACTGCCGCAACTGCTCTTCGAGCTGGCTGCGCTCAATCTCGGCCTCGATCCGCACCGAAATGTCGACTACCGAGCCGATGACGAACATCTCTTCCTCGGTGTCCATGGGCGTGAGGCCATCTCGACAGGAAATTCGGAGCCGTCGGATCGGAGCGCGCTCCGTTGTCGGCCGACGCCCATCTTTCGGGTGCTTGGGTTGCGCCGGACAAGCTCCCGGAACACGGGATGGCTGGCGCGGGAGCGCTCCGGAACGAGGATTTCGACCGGCTGTCCGTACCTCTACTCGCGCGCGTGGCCGAAGAGTCGCTCGATCGCGGCGTTCACCAACACGATCGTACCACGCGCATCGACCATCAGCAGGCCAATGGGAGCGGACTCGACGACGGCTTCAAGGCGCAACCTGAAAGCAAGTGGAGGAACGTTCAGCATTGTCCAGCCGGTGACTCGACGCTCCGCAGCGCCGAATTCGGCGGGGAGAGTGCCGGAACGGACCACGCGGTCGTACTCCGTGTCACCTCGCACGTATCGGCGTCGCGCCGGAGTGTGTCAAGCGCGACTATGCAGCCGGCAGGAACGCCAGGCTGCCATTCGGCACACGACCGGCCGCGACGAGTCGCCGGAAGAACTCGGTGAGCCCGGCCAGATGTTCGTAGCCGAGCCGGTAGTCGAGTCCCGCGAAATACTCCACACACGGCTCGTAGGCGACGCCGGTGGCCTGCGAGGCCTGCGAGGCCAGGACGTCGAGGTGTTGCAATCCCCAGTCGCGAGACGCCATCAGCGACGCGTGCACCTGGAGCGACTCAGCGGCTGCTGTGCTTCGTTGGGCCACCCAGACCGCGAAGACGAACGGGAGCCCAGTCCACGCCTTCCACTCGCTCCCCAGGTCGTACACGTACGGGTAGGCGGTCGTCCCCACCTCGGATGTGCGACGGGCTTCGTTGAGGATCAGCGCCGCATCCCCAATGACCAGGCGCGCCTCGTGCTCCTCGGTGTCGAAATGCGCGAGGTCCGCCAGTTCACTGTTTCCCGGCACGAAGTCCGGGCGCGCGCGCCAGACATGCTCGAACAGCAGTTCAACCAGCGCCACGCTGGTCATGGAGCTCCGCGACACGATCACTCGCCGAGCGCCGAGTTCACTCGCCGGTCGCTTCGAGAAGAGCATCACCGAACGCACGGGGCCATCGCACGAGATGGCGAGATGCGGCAGCAGCAAGTACCGGCGCGAGTCCCGCGCGTACTCCATCGCTGAGACGACGCTGACGTCGAGCGTTCCTCCGGCCATCTGCGCGTTGAGGGCGCTGGGCACCCCATCCACCAGCGTTCCCGTCAGCGAGACGATTCCGCGGTCGATCGCCCCGTACACAGGGTAGCAGTTGATGTACGGAATGCGTCCGATGCGCACGTCAGGCGGCCTCCGCGTCCTCGCCGGCGGCGTCGAAACGCCGGAGGATGCGATAAAAGGAGTCGCGCTCGGCCGGAATGCGGCGCGCCCCACGAATGAGGCGCAACAACGCGTCCAGCGACATTCCCTGGGGAGTCTGGGCACCGACCGCGTGGTAAATCTTCTCCTGCACGACCGTCCCTTCCATGTCATTCACGCCGAACGCCAGCGCGGTCTGGGAGAGGAACGCGGTCACCATGATCCAGTGCGTCTTGATGTGCTGGAAGTTGTCCAGGTACAGGCGGCCGATGGCGAGGTTGCGCAGGTCATCATAGCCCGTCGAACCGCGTCCCTCGCGTCCGAGCTGCCGGCCGAGTTCGTTGCCGTCGGGATGGTACGCCAGCGGGATGTAGGCGAGGAATCCGCCGGTTTCGTCTTGCAGCTGGCGAAGCATCGCCAAGTGTTCGACGCGGTCTGCCATTGTCTCGACATGGCCGTACAGCATCGTGCAGTTGGAGCGGATGCCGAGGGCGTGCGCGGCGCGATGAACACCGATGAAGTCGGCGCCTCCCAGCTTCTTGTCGGCGATCTGCTCGCGCACGGCCGCGCTGAACGTCTCGGCGCCACCGCCCGGCAGCGTATCCAGACCAGCCTCGCGCAGCGCGGCCAGCACCTCGGTCCACGACAGCTTCTCGATGCGGGCGATGTGCGCGATTTCGACTGCGGTGAGCGCCTTGATGTGGACGTGCGGCAGCTCACGCTTGAGCATGCGGAACATCTCGGTGTAGTACGCGAGCCCCGCCTGCATGTCGAGACCACCCACGATGTGGAATTCGCGGGTGAGGCCGTTGCGTGCCAGCGTCGCCTCGGCCATCACCTGGTCCATGGTGTAGCGATACGCCCCAGCCTCCTTGGGCAGGCGCGCATAGCCGCAGAAGACGC
Organism: Gemmatimonadota bacterium; assembly: GCA_040007995.1. Taxonomy (GTDB): domain Bacteria; phylum Gemmatimonadota; class Gemmatimonadetes; order Gemmatimonadales; family Gemmatimonadaceae; genus SCN-70-22. The sequence goes on from JBDTUA010000063.1 coordinate 3,880, forward strand.
AGGTCTTCCGCAGCACGCAGATGTTGGTCGGATTGATGTGCTGGTTGGCCGCGAAGGTCACGACATCGCCGTTCTTTGCGCGGTTCACCGCATCGGCCATCGTCCCGACCCCGAGCAGGTCGGGCGACTCGAACAGGGTGAGCGCGTCGGCGTCCGTCAGGCGCTCCCCGGCCCGCACCTTGTCGGCGATCGGACGCAGCGCCGCATCGCGGACGACGTCATCAGGGAGTTCGACGGCGGTCGGCACGCGCTATTCCTCGAAGCGCCGGACGGCGAGGGTCACGTTGTGCCCCCCGAAGCCGGACGAGTTGCTGATTGCGACGTCGATCCGACGCGCCACCGCGGCATTCTTCGTGATGTTCAGGTCGCACTCCGGATCGGTCTCGAACTGATTGATCGTCGGCGGGATCATGCCATGCACGATCGCCAGCGTGCTGACGATGAATTCGAGTCCGCCTGCGGCCCCCAGCATGTGTCCGGTCATACTCTTGGTGGAACTCACGTTGAGCCGCTCGGCGTGCTCGCCGAACACCTTGCGAATGCCGCGGATCTCGTTGGGATCGTTCAGCGGCGTCGACGTGCCGTGCGCGTTCACGTACTGCACGTCGGCTGGCGCGAGATTGCCTTCGCGCAAGGCGCGCTTCATCGCCCGCTGCAACCCCTCGTGATCCTCCGGCTGGCCGGTCATATGGTACGCGTCGCCCGTGGCACCGTATCCGACGATCTCGCCGTAGATGCGTGCACCGCGCCGTCGCGCGTGCTCCAACTCCTCGAGGATGACCACGCCCGCACCCTCACCCATCACGAATCCGTCGCGCCCCTTATCGAACGGACGCGAAGCGGTGAGCGGGTCGTCGTTGCGCTCAGAGAGCGCCGTCATGTTGCCGAATCCGCCGATCGACATCGGCGTGACTGCCGCCTCGGCGCCGCCGGCAATCATGACGTCGGCGTCGCCGTGCACGATGGCACGATACGCATCGCCGATCGCATGGGCGCTGCTCGAACAGGCTGAGACGGTGGCATAGTTCGGCCCCTTCGCGCAGAAGCGCATCGAGACGATACCGGCCGCCATGTCGCCGATGAACATCGGGATGAAGAACGGGGAGATCTTGCTCGGCCCCCGTTCGCGGAACACGTGATGCTGTTCCTCGAAGCTCTTGATCCCGCCAATGCCGCTGCCGATGATGACCCCGGTCTCCTCGGGGACGTAGTCGCCCTCCGACAACGAGGCATCCGCCATCGCCTGCACCGACGCGGCCAACGCATACTGTGTGTAGACGTCGGCGCGCTTCGCCTCCTTTCGATCCATGTAGTTCAGCGGATCGAAGCCCTTCACCTCACACGCGAAGCGGACCCGGAAGTGCTCTGGATCGAACTTCGTGATGGGTCCGGCCCCGGACGTGCCCGCAAGGAGCGCACGCCACGTCGTCGCCACGTCGTTTCCAACGGGCGTGACGGCCCCAAGGCCAGTGACGACGACTCGACGCTGCATTACGCGCTGACCTTCTCCTTCAGGTACCCGAGCGCGTCTCCGACCGTGCGCAGCTTCTCGGCATCCTCATCGGGGATGTCGATGTTGAATTCCTTCTCGAACTCCATGACGAGTTCGACGATGTCGAGGCTATCCGCGCCAAGGTCCTCGATGAAGCTGGCCTCGTTCGTGAGCTTCTCGCGCTCGACGCCCAGCTCCTTCTCGATGATATCTTTGACCTTCTCGCTCTGGTCGGCCATGACCGGGTCCTCTCCGAAAGTTCGTGGTGGGGGGTGTATCGGGATAAGATAAACGAAGTACGACTGCGGTTACATGACCAGCCCGCCATCCACCACGATTACCTGCCCTGTGATGTAGGCTGCACGGTCCGACGCCAGAAACGTCACCACGCCGGCAATGTCGTCGGGCGTGCCGAGCCGCTCCAGCGGAATCTGTTGTCCCATCGACTGGCGCGCCTCCGGCGTCATCGCCGCTGTCATGTCGGTCGCGATAAAGCCCGGAGCCACCACGTTCGCGAGGATGCCGCGCGACGCGTATTCCTTGGCCACGGACTTGGTCAGGCCGATCAGCCCGGCCTTGCTGGCCGCGTAGTTGGCTTGTCCCTTGTTGCCGGTAATCCCGACGACGCTGGCGATGTTGATGATCCGTCCCCAGCGCCGCTTCATCATCCCGCGTGAGGCGGCACGGGTGGTCGCGAAGGCGCTGCGCAGGTTGGCGTTGAGCACCGCGTCCCAATCGTCATCCTTGAGCCGCAGCAGGAGATTGTCGCGGGTGAGGCCGGCGTTGTTCATGAGGATGTCGATCCCGCCAAACGCCTGCTCGACCGCCGCGATCATGGCGGCAACCTGCGCGAGGTCGCCGACATCGCAGGCGAAACCGAGCGCCCCGCCCCCGACCTGCGCCGCGACCGCGTCGGCGCGTTCCTGATCGCGTCCCACGATCGCCACGCGTGCTCCGGCCTCGGTCAACGATTGCGCGATCGCCCGGCCGATCCCGCGCGTGCTTCCGGTTACCAGGGCGTTTCGTCCCGTTAGGTCGATCTGCATCACGCAAGCTTCTCGAGGAGGTGGTCGATGTCAGCGGCAGTGCCGCATGGCGCGGTGGTGACGGCTGGCGCGATTTTCCGGACGAGTCCGGCGAGCACGGTCCCCGGTCCGACCTCCACGAAGAGTGCGTCGGGGAAATCCGCGACCAAGCGCAGGACCAGCGCACTCCATCGCACCGGAGCCGTCAGCTGCTCCAGGCAGAGCCGCTCCGCGCTGTCGGCATCGGTCACTGAATCCGCCGTCACGTTCGCATACACGGGCTGCATAGGAGCGGCGAAGTGTGCGTTCGCGAGCGCGCTCGCCAGTCCTTCGGCCGCTGGACGCATCAGGGGAGAGTGGAACGCGCCGCTGACGGACAGTCGCATAGCCCGGCGCCCGCCGACCTCCTTGCACAGCGTCATCGCCAGCTCCACGCCCGCTACCTCACCGGAGATCACGACCTGCCCCGGAGTGTTGTAGTTGGCCGGGACCACGACGCCGCCCCGTGGGTCGGCACTGGCGCGCGCGCAAATCGACTCGATCGGCTCGGTGAGATCGCCGAGTATCGCGGCCATGGCCCCGGGGCGCGCCTCTCCGGCCCGTTGCATGAGGACACCGCGGGCGCGCACGAGGCGTACGGCCGCGGCGAGCGGGAGCGCCCCGGTGGCGTGATATGCGGTGAATTCACCTAACGAGTGCCCGGCCGCGGCGCGGACTCGCCCGTCTACCGCCTCGCGAATCACCGCCCAGGCCGCCGCGCCATGCGTGAGGAGCGCGGGCTGCGCGTTGCTGGTGAGCGTCAACGTCTCCGCCGGCCCCTCCCAGCAGAGCGACGACAGCGACTCGCCGAGCGCCTCGTCGGCGGCGGCGAAGACGTCGCGCGCCGTGGGAAAGGCCTCGGACAAATCACGTCCCATACCGGGCTTCTGCGACCCCTGTCCGGGGAACATCAGGACGACATCCATGACCCTAAAAGCGAATGACCAACGACGCCCAGGTGAAGCCCGCGCCGAACGCAACCAGCAGTACCGTCATGCCAGACTTGATGCGGCCGCTCACGAGCGCCTCCTCCAGCGCGATCGCGACGGACGCGGACGACGTGTTGCCGTAGCGATCCACGTTCACGTACACCTTGTCCATCGGGATGCTGGCGTGCTTCGCCGTGGCCTCGATGATCCGGACGTTCGCCTGGTGGGGGATCATCAGGTCGATGTCGTCACCCGTGAGTTTGGCACCGTCCAACGCGCGGTCGGCCGCTTCGGACATCGAGCGCACGGCGTGCTTGAAAACCTCACGTCCCTCCATCTTGACGTAGAACGAGCGCTCCGCTAGCACCTCCGCGTCGAAGGGACGCGCTGCGCCCCCCGACGGCCGGTACAGCAGTTCGGCCAAGCGACCGTCCGAGCGCATGAAGGTGGAGAGGATGCCCTGCCCGCCCGTCGAACGCTTCAGGACCGCCGCGCCCGCTCCGTCGCCGAAGAGCACACAGGTCGAGCGATCCTTCCAGTCCACGATCGTCGTCAGCTTCTCGGTACCGATGACCAACGCTGTTTCCGCCGATCCGCTCAGTATGAGCCCTTCCGCGATGATCAATCCGTACAGGAACGAGGAGCAGGCCGCCATGACGTCGAACGCCGCGGCGCGCGTCGCGCCGAGTTCGGCTTGGACGTCGACCGCCGTGGACGGAAGGAGCCGATCGGGCGACGCCGTCCCGAGGACGATCACGTCGAGTTCACCAGGGGTAACGCCTGCGCGCTCCATCGCGACGCGGGCCGCCGCCGCCGCCATCGTGCGATTGGTCTCATGCGGCGCGGCGATATGACGCTGCCGGATCCCGGTGCGCTGCACGATCCAGGCGTCGTCGGTCTCGAGGCCAAGTTCCGCGAATTCCGCGTTCTTCATGATGCGCGGCGGTGCGTACTTCCCGACGCCCGCCAGATAGGCTATCGGGCGCTTCACGCCGCCGTTCCCGCCGGTTCGATGCCGGAGAGGCGACGACCTATGTGCTCGTTCATGCGCGAATCCACGGCGCGCACCCCCACCTTGATCGCGTTCTTGATCGCTCGCGGGCTCGACTTGCCATGAGAGATAATCGAGACGCCCCGTACCCCGAGCAGTGGTGCGCCCCCCTGTTCGGAATAGTCGAGGTGCTTGAAGGTCGCCGTCAACTGATCGTTTGAGAGGCCGGCGTGATGCGCCACCATGTTGATCAGGAAAGGCGCGACCGCCTCGTAGAACTTGAGCAGGGCATTGCCGACAAATCCGTCGCAAACGACGACATCGATCGGACCACGGTCCGTGCCCCCCTGCGGGAGGTCGCGCCCCTCCACGTTCCCTTGGAAGTTGAGGCCGGACATGCGCAGGAGCTGATGAGCTTCCTTCACGGCCGCACTCCCCTTCTCCGGCTCCTCCCCGATGCTGAGCAGCCCGACGACCGGGTTCCGCCGACCGAGGATGTCCTCGGCGTAGACGGCACCGAGCCGGGCGAACTGCACCAGTTCCTGCGGCGAACAATCGACATTCGCGCCGGAGTCGACCACGACGATCGGTTCCCGCGCGGTTGGAAACACCGTGCTGATCGCCGGGCGGGAAAGTCCGGGATGCAGGCGCAGAATCAACGACGAGATCGCCATCTGCGCGCCGGTGTTGCCGGCAGAGACGAACGCGTCCGACAGTCCGTCCGCCTGCAGACGCAGGCCGACGTGCATGGAGCTGTTCGGCTTGGCGCGAATGACGGCAGACGGCTTCTCTGACATGTCGATGACCTCAAGGGCCTCGATCAGTTCCAGGCGATCGGCGTGTGGCGCGAGGGCGTCGCGAGCACCCGCGACCACGCGGTCGATCGCTTGGCGCATGACGCCAGGGCGGCCGACGAGCTGAATGCGATGGACGGGGTCGAGCTCACCAAGGGCGAGCAGCGCACCTTCCACAGTGGCCGAGGGGGCGAAATCGCCCCCCATCGCGTCGAGCGCGATGCGCGCCAAGGCTACGCTTCCTGCGCGTCGATCCGCTGCTCACCCGCGTAGTACCCACACTCGCCGCAGACGCGGTGCGGACGCTTCATGCTCCCGCAGCGCGGGCAACTCTGGATGGCGATCGCCGGAGCGACCTTGTGCGTGTTGCGCGCCCGCTTTCTGCGCTTGGAGGTACGTCGCTTGGGGACAGCCATGGGACTATCGTCTCGAAAAAAGTGATCCGCCTAACGCGCCGACTCGTCGAGCGAGCGCAATGCATCCCAGCGGGGATCCTGCTTCGTCGCGCACTGGCACGCGCCGAGATTGAGGTCTGCGCCACAGGTTACGCACAACCCCTTGCAGTCCTCGCGACAGGTCACCAGCGCGGGAACGGCAAGCAGCCACTGCTCCCGCAACGCCGGTCGGAGGTCCAGCTGGTACTCGCGAGCATCAATCACGAACACATCCGGGTCGTCCAACACGTCATCATCGCCCCCGGACTCGGCGAACAACAGGTGTACATCGTCCGTCACAACGGTTGCAACATCCACGAGGCAGCGCCGACAGCTATCCTGCGACGTGCCCTCAAGATGTCCGCTGAAGTAAAAACGCCCAGGGCCCGCGGCCGAAAGTCGACCCGTGACTTGCAGGCCAGCTACCGGTCGTTCGTCTTCGTCGTGCCATACGGCATCGTCCGAGGCGAGGACCGCATCCACCTGCGCCGCGTGCGAATCTAGAGTTCGGAGGTCAAAGGACAGCATAGCCCGGCAATTTAGACATGCCGGGCAAGCGTAACAAGTGGCGATGGAATCTGAACTTACGGTCCCTTACAGGATCTCGGATTCGGCAAAAAAGAAACGGGACTCCCGCGAGGCGTTCTCATCCGAGTCGGAGGCGTGAATCGCGTTCCGCTCCTTCGACTCCGCAAAGAGCTTCCGAACCGTCCCGTCCGCCGCCTCGGCAGGGTCGGTCGCGCCGATCACCTTCCGCAGTTCGGCAACGGCGTCGGTGCGCTCCAGGACGATCGGCATGCACTCCCCAGACGTCATGAACGTCACCAGCGAGCCGAAAAACGGACGCTCGCGGTGTACCCCGTAGAACTCCTGCGCCTGGGCGGTCGATAGACGCATCACCCGCGCGGCGACGATCCGGAAATCCGCCCCCTCCAGGTGCGCCACGATCTTCCCTGCTTTTCCGGCGCCAAAGGCGTCCGGCTTGACGATGGTCAGCGTACGATTTCCGAGCATTTCGTGTGGTGGACAGAAGACGAGAAACGGGAAGACGAGGCCGGCGGAAGGGCCGAGCGCTCGTCTCCCGAAGTGTGTAAATCTAGCGGAGCCGCGCCTTCACCAGGTCGACGAAGTCGATGGGACGTCGCGCGATACCCATCCCAGCCTCCTCGAAGGCCTCAATCTTCTCCGCCGCGGTCCCGGAGGACCCGGAGATGATCGCGCCCGCATGACCCATCCGGCGCCCCGGCGGTGCCGTCTGCCCGGCGATGAAGCCGACCACCGGTTTGGTCATCTTCTCCTTGACGAAGCGAGCAGCCTCCTGCTCATCGGTCCCGCCGATCTCACCCATCATGCAGACGACTTTTGTGGCCGGATCGGCCTCGAAGGCGGCCAATGCATCGATGAAGTTCGTCCCGTTGATAGGATCTCCCCCGATCCCGACGCAGGTCGTCTGACCGATGCCGGCGCGGGTGAGCTGATAGACGATCTCGTAGGTCAGCGTCCCTGAGCGAGACACGACGCCGACCGGACCGGGGGTGCAGATCCTCCCGGGAATGATCCCGACCTTCGACTCCCCGGGGGAGATCAATCCGGGGCAATTGGGGCCGAGCAGACGTGCCCCCTGCTCCTTCACGAACGGATACACGCGCGTCATGTCGAGCACCGGAACTCCCTCGGTGATCGCCACGACCAGCTGTATGCCGGCATCGGCCGCCTCGATGATGGCGTCCGCGGCATACATGGGAGGAACGTAGATCACCGAAGTGTTCGCCCCCGTGGCGGCGACGGCGTCGGCGACCGTGTTGAAGATCGGGACGCTTCCCTCGAACGTCTGCCCCCCCTTCCCTGGCGTCACGCCGGCCACGACGCGGGTGCCGTACTCGATCATCTGCTTGGTATGAAACGACCCGTCGCGACCGGTGATGCCCTGCACGACGAGCGTGGTCTCCTTCCCGATGAAGACGCTCATGCGGCCTGTCCTCCGGTCGCGAGTTGCACGGCCTTCTGCACCGCCTCATCCATGTCGGCGGAGGCAGAGAAGCCGTTCTCCGTGAGGATCTTCATCGCAATTTCTTCATTGGTTCCCGTCAGTCGGATCACGATCGGCACCTTCAGTGGATTCTCCCGCGTCGCGGTGACGATGCCGTTGGCCACATCGTCGGTGCGCGTGATCCCCCCAAAGATGTTGAACAGGATCGCCTTTACGTTCGCGTCGGCGGTGATGATGCGCAGCGCGCTCACCACCTTTTCCGGGTTGGACGAGCCGCCGATGTCGAGGAAATTCGCCGGATCGCCGCCGTAGTACTTCACTAGGTCCATCGTCGCCATTGCGAGGCCGGCCCCGTTCACCACGCAGCCCACGTTGCCGTCCAGCTTGATGAAGGTCAGGTTGGCGTTTCGGGCCAGCACCTCGCTCGGCTCCTCCGACGACTCATCGCGCATCGCGGCCACGCTCGGGCGCCGATCGAGTTCGTTGTCGTCGATCACCATCTTGGCATCCAGCGCCACCACCTTGCCCTCTGGCGTCACCACCAGTGGATTGATTTCGGCCAGCGAGCAGCCGCTCTGCATGAATGCCGCGTAGAGCTGCTGCATGATCTTCGCCGACGCCCGTGCCTTCGCGAGGTCGTCGAACAGGAAGAAACCAAGCCGCATCCCCTGAAAGGGCTGCAGGCCGTATCGGGTGTCGATGGGGAGCTTGAGGATCTTCTCGGGGGTTGAAGCCGCGACCTCCTCGATGTCGATTCCACCGGCTGGGCTCACCATGAAGACCGGCTTCTTCGTGGCGCGATCGAGGATGATCCCGACATACGCTTCCGAGGCGATATCGGCGGCCTCGGTCACGAGGACCTTCTCCACGGTGAGTCCCTTGATCTGCATGCCAAGGATCGCCTCAGCGCGTTCACGCGCCTCCTGCGGCGTCTTCGCGAGCTTGACGCCGCCCGCCTTCCCGCGACCGCCAGCGTGGACCTGGGCCTTCACCACAACTGCCTTGCCGATGCGCTTGGCGATGGCCTCCGCTTCCGCGGCGGTCGTGGCGATCTCTCCAGGCGGAATCGGCACGCCGAGTCCTCGCAGGATCTCCTTCGCCTGATACTCGTGAATGTTCACGCGTTCTCCGATGGTGTGGACGAAGCCGCCGGTTGGGTTCGTCCGCAACTGCAGCGAGGAAGCGGCGGCTCCCCCTCGCGGAACGGCGCGGCGCCAAGCGCTCGCGCAGGTGATGCGACCGCACGGATGCGGGGGCGCAAGGTACGGAAGCTCCGGAAGCGGTTCAAGGCTTTCCCGGCGACGTGCGCAATACGCGCCCCAGCGACTCGTATGCCACGCCGAAGGCGAGCCAATCGCCGCGCTTCATCGCCTCCCGCATCTCACCATAGAGGGCATCGACTCGCGCCCGAAACTCGGTCGGCGAGAGCGGAATGAACGGGATCACCGGCGCGGGTAGTCCCGCAGCCGTGGCGATGGTCTGGCCGGTGCGTACCGTGTCGCCGAGCAGAACGGCCACGAGTCGCACACTGGGCGTTCCGTCGGCTCGCCACACATACGCCGTCTGCACGTACGCCTGCCGACTGCCGCTGGGGAGCACTCGAACCGGCCCGCGCACGATCGGGGAGTCCCTCGCCGTGATGGCACGAGACGCCGAGTCGATCGAGCGGTGCAGACGGTCGAGAATCATCCCCCATCGCGGGCCGAGCGTCGGCGACGGCTCCCATCGAACGTCGTACTCGGTCCCCCCCGCACCGATGATGAGCCCACGCACCCGGTCGGCGGCGTCGAGGACGGGAACGGCGAGCGAGAGGTGTCCCGAGAGCGAATCGACGTACGGGGGAATCGTGCTGAACGTAAAGAGGGTGTCGCCCCCGAGCTGGCGTGGGAGATGCGACGGGGGGGCGTTTTCTCCTCGCGGGCCGACATGCGCGAAGAGGCGCGCATGCAGCAACGTCGCGTCCGTCGGCGGAGGGATGCGATCGGTGAAGTGGCGATCCAGCGCTGAGGCGTCCACGAACAGGCCGGGAAAGCGGCGCATCCACGAGGCGGTGATCGGCTCGGGCGTGGGGTCGGGGATCGCGAACACGCGCCCGCTATGCGCGTTCACGATGGCCACCCCGGCATGCTGGAAGTAGCGAAGCGTTTCGCCGACCACCCGTACGGGGTCGCTCAGCGGATAGAACTCGGAGGCGGCATACAGCTGCACACTCCAGTAGAGCGAGTCGCGGTAGACGATCGGCGCGACTCGGTCGCCCTGGAGAAAAAACGGAAAGATGCGCCGCACACGCCCACGGATGTTGCGATACAACACTACGCGTGCGCTGGCGCGCGGGACGTCGCCGCCGAGCAGTCGCGGATTCTGCAGCGCCCAGGCGTGGGCGAGGCGTGAACCGAAGCTCGATAGTGTCGGTGCGGCTACGCGCCCTAACGTGTCGATCACGACGCTATACCCCGACGCCGAGTCGAAGACGATCGCAGCCGGTAGCTCCACGTCGTCGCTCGACGTCGCGTCGCTCACCGGCGCCCCCTGCTCCGTCGCAAGGTCGGTTTCGACATGCGCGACCCCCCACGGGGCGAGCGGGTCGCCCGCCTCCGGACCGGTTGGCTCCTCGACGATCACCGCACGCAACCGCCCGTCGTGCGACTCCCAGCCGGTCGCGCCAAGCGGGCGGCCGGCGCGTCGCTCGCGTTCCATCGCGCGCTGCAGCGCCGGCGTGTCCCACAGCGCCGCGCCGCGCAGCGCGCCCATGTGTGAGACCGTTCCGACGATCGTGTCGGGGCGGGCGATGCGGTCCAGGTCATACGCACGCCGAGTGTAGCCGGCGCGCGTCTTGAAGTACGGCGCGTCGCGCAGTTCGGCGTCGGCCGGCGTCAGAAATCGCTCGGCGACGGGCGGTAGAAGCTGGCGCAGGCCCAGGGCGAGGAGCAGGACGATGCTTACTGTCGCAAACGCCATACGCAATTGCCCCACCCAACCGGACCAGAGCAGGAGCATGGCCGCTGCCACCGTGCCAAGTGCCAACGCCAGGCTGGCCGGGATGCCGACGCGGTGGTCGAGTGCATTGAAGGTACCGAGCGCTCCGCTCCCCTCGAGCAGGAGACGGTACGCGTCGAGCCGGTAGCTCCACCCGAGGAGGATGAGAAGCGCCGCGCCCAGGACGAAGAAATGCCGGCGCACGTACGAGGTGATCCGCAGTCGACCGCCCTCCCATCGCAGGCTGGGCGTCAGCGCATAGAGACAGACGACGACCAGTGCCACTGCGAGTAGCGCGACGAGCGACCACAGGTGCAACTCGGTCTCGAGCGGGAGCCAGTAGACCCAGAAGGCCAGATCGAACTGGAAGTACGGATCACTTTCTCGAAACGCCTCGCCGTGTCGAATGAGGTCGACGGATGCCCAGTCGCCATGCGGGAGCGAGAGGAGGAATCCGAGCGTCAGCGAAAGCGCGATGACGACGCCGTTGAGGTACTCCCCCGGAACCTCCTCGCCAATCTCGAGGTTGCCGAGTCGTCGCGGGAGAACGAGCGACACGACCGAATTGCGAACCGCGTAGAGGTTGAAAAAGACGAAGAGCGAGGCGACGACGAAGGCGGACCCGCGCAGGATCAGCATGTCGACGGTGCGCGCGCGCCACACGGCAATCGCGCCCAGCGCATCGTACCAGAGGTAGTCGACGTACCAGCTTGCGACGACGCGACCTACGAGGAGAAGCGCGGCCACCACGAGGGCGCCACCAATGACCCATCGCCGCCGGCTCATGGGCGCGTCACGTCAGGGAGAGACGCCCTGCGAGCGCAGCCACCCCTCCATCTCCTCGCGGATGGCCGTCAGGCGTTCGGCGCTCACCGCCTCGTACCGCGTGACCAGAATCGGTTGCGTATTCGAGGCACGAATCAATCCCCACCCGTCCCCGAACAGGACACGCACGCCGTCGACGACGATGACGTCGTGGATCGCAGTGAAATGCTGTGCGGCGGCCTCGACGAGTGCGAACTTCCGGTCGTCGCCGCACTCGACACGGATCTCCGGCGTCGAGAAGAACGGCGGAACATCGGAGAGCAGCTCGGCTACCGACCGACCGCTCTCGGCAACGATGCGCAGCAGCCGCGCCGCGCCATACAGCGCGTCGTCGTGGCCGTAGAAGCCTTCGGAGAAGAACATGTGTCCCGACATCTCGCCGGCCAACGGGGCGAGGAGCTCCTTCATCTTGTCCTTGATGAGGGAGTGGCCGGTCTTCCACATCACGGGTCTTCCGCCGGCGCGCGTGATCGCGTCGGGAAGCGCCTGCGAACACTTCACGTCGAAGATGATGGGCTGACCTTTTCCCGTGCGCGCCAGCACATCGCGCGCGTAGAGGATCAGGAGGTGATCCCCCCAGATGATGCGCCCCTCCCCGTCGACGAGACCTATGCGGTCGGCGTCCCCGTCGAATGCGATCCCGAGATCTGCCCCGGTGTCGTGCACGGCAGCGATCAGGTCCTGCAAATTCTCGACGACGGTCGGATCGGGATGGTGGTTGGGAAAGGTCCCGTCGCTGTCGCAGAAGATGTAGTGCCCCGTCACGCCAAGGCGCGAGAAGAGCGGTTCGGCGACTAGCGCCCCCGCGCCATTGCCTGCGTCGAAGACAACAGAAAGCTTGCGCGCGAGGGGGCCGATGCGCGCGATGATGTCGTCGTTGTATCCCGCGAAAACGCTCTCGTACCGCACCGTGCCCGCCCCACTGGGGAAGCGCCCTTCGCTGATGTAGCGTAGCAGCGTCTGGATGCCGCTGCCATGGAGCGATTCCTTGCCGACGCTCAGCTTGAAGCCGTTGTACTCGGGAGGGTTGTGCGAGCCGGTGATCTGGATTCCGCCAACGACCGGCAGATGGTGCAGGCTCCAGTACAGCAGTGGCGTGGGAACGATCCCGATGTCGATCACGTCGACGCCGCAGGCGGTCAGGCCATCAACGAGTGCGTCGCGCAAGGCGTCGCCGGATGGCCGGTTGTCGCGACCGACCGCGACGCTGCCGACGATTCCGTGCGTTGCCAGGTACGCCGCATACGCGCATCCGAGGGCGCGCGCCGCCTCGGTCGTGAGGTCCTCGCCCACCACGCCGCGGATGTCGTACTGCCGGAAGATCCCTGGGGTGATCGCCATGTGGGTCGAGTGTCGTGTCGTGGAGTCCGCGCGTCGGCTGAAAACGATGCGGGGCCGCCTGGCGGCCCCGCTCGGATCACTGTCCCGGAAGCGCCACTGCTCGATTCGGCGCCACCGCCCCGACCGGTGCCCCTAACGAGTTGGAAGCCTTGGCGAGCCGCACCAGCGGGTCCGGGTAGACGCCGAAGAAGAGGATCAACGCCACGGACCCAGCGACCACCAGCTTGGTGAGTACGGGCATCGCGGGGATCTTGAGGGCGTCGGCGGCGCGTTGCTTCATGAACATCACCATCACCACCCAGACATAGTAACCGGCCGAAATGGTCGAGGTGAGGACCAGGAGGACCGCGAGTCGTGTCTGGGGGGCCGGCGCCTGCAACGCGGCTTGCAGGACGTACCACTTCGCGAAGAAGCCAATCCCGCCGAAGACTGGAAAGCCCAGCAGGGCAAACATGAAGACCATCATCGCAACCGCCAAGCCGGGATTCGAGTACCACAAACCGTGGAAATCCTCGATCCGATCGCCCGACCCACCCGATCGTCCGACAGCGATCAGGACCGCAAACGCTCCCATCGTCGCCAGCGTGTAAGCGAAGAGATAGAACAGGAACGCCGTCCCTGCCTGGGGCGTTCCGGCCGCAAGCGCCACGAAGATGAAGCCGGTGTGGGCGATGCTGGAGTAAGCCAGCATGCGCTTCAGGTTTTTCTGTTGTAGTGCGATGAGATTGCCCACGACCATCGTGATCGCGGCGATCCACCAGACCCCCTTGTGCCACTCGCTGTAGACACCGGGAAAGGCTTCGAGCCAGACGCGCAGCAGCGCTGCAAAAGCGGCAGCTTTGACCCCGGCGGCCATAAAGGCGGAAATCGGCGTCGATGCCCCTTCGTACACGTCAGGCGCCCACATGTGAAATGGTGCGGCTGCCAGCTTGAACGAAAAGCCCACGAGTAGGAGTGCAATCCCGACCAGGAGCATCGGCGTCTGTGTCAGTCCCAGCGCGGCGATCCGCTCACCGATCGTCGCGAGATTCGTCGTCCCCGTCGCGCCATACACCAGTGCAATGCCGTACAGCAGGAAGCCCGTCGAGAAGGCGCCGAGCAGGAAGTACTTGAGCGACGCCTCGGCGGCGCGGGCACTGCGTCGGTCCAGGCCGACCATGACGTACACCGCGATCGACATGAGTTCGATCCCCAGGAAGAGGACCATCAAGTCGCGCGCCGCCGCCATCAGCATCATGCCCCCGGTGGCAAGCAACGTCAGCACGTGCGCCTCCCCGGCGAGGATTCCCTCGCGCGGGTTGTTGTCGATCGAGAGCGCGATGGTGATGATCGCCGCCAGCAGGAAGAGGGCGTCCGCGGCCCACCGGAAACGGTCGACCGCAATCACGCCATTCGCTGCCGACATGTCGCGCGTCCCGACATATACAACGCTGGCGAGGACGACGACGGCGAGTCCGAGGCTCGCGAATCCAACCATGCGCTGCCGCTCGGCAGACTCCCGCCCCCAGGCCGACACCAACAATAGGACCATCGCTCCGACGAGGAGCACGAGGTCAGGGGCGAGCGCCGACATCAGCTGGCCCGGGATGCTGAGATCGAAGTGCATCTCAATTCCCTCCCGTGGAGGCACTCATCGTGGCCTGCTGGGCCGCGGCGCGCGTCTCGACCGTCTGCACAAAGTTCGCCGCCGACGCTTCCATGCGCGAGAGGATCGGCTTGGGATAGACCCCCATCCAGATGATCAGGAAGAGCAACGGGGCGAGCAATCCGATCTCCCGCCAGTTGAGGTCCGTCAGCGACGCATTGGAGGGCTTGTCGAGCGGATTGTACAAGATGCGCTGTAGCGCCCACAGCATGTACGCCGCAGCGAGGATCACGCCTATCGCGGAGATCGTCGCCATCCACGGCACGGTCTGGAACGCCCCGACCATCACCAGGAACTCGCCGATGAAGCCGTTGGTCCCCGGGAGCCCGATCGAGCTGAGCGCGACAATCGTAAGGCACGTCGCGAAGATCGGGACGACCTTGGCGATGCCGCCGTAATCGGCGATGAGACGTGAGTGCTTGCGCTCGTAGATCATTCCGATGAGGAAAAAGAGCGCGCCCGTCGAGATGCCGTGCCCAATC
>JBDTUA010000064.1:0-18470 GCA_040007995.1 Gemmatimonadota bacterium
CCGAGCGACGGCGCCAGCAGCGACATGCTTCCCTACGATCGACGTCTCGCGCTACTTCGCCCATTCCTTCACACCACCGTGCTTGGCGCACGCGCCGCGTCGTGACGACCCTGCGAAGGGAGTGCCGTCCTTGCAACTCGCCTTCACCATCACCGGCGCCCATGTCTTCACGCCACCGTGACCGCTACAGGCGCCCTTGCGCGAGGCGCCGGAGTAGCTCGAGCCGTCCTTGCAGGTGGCGCTGACGCTGGCAGCCACGCTCGTGGTGGCAGGCGCCTGCTTCGCCGTGGCCGGAGCCGTCGCCATCGCCGGCGCAGTGGCGGCCGGAACCGGCTTGGTTTTGGCGTGTGCCGTCTTGGGCGGCGCTGCCTGGGCGCTCGCAAGTACAGGAAGCACGAGCAGGACACTCAGGACGCGCAGCGCGCGTGAGCAGGCGGACGTCATGTGACGCTCCTTCGGGTGGTGAGGCGGGTCAGTCGGAACGTAGTTCGGACCTGAGCGCGCTCTCGAACGATCAGCGACTTGCGCATGTGCGCACGAGAGGTCGCGTGCACGGTGAGCGAACTTGTCCCTCCCGACCTCAACGCAGCGTTACGGCGCGCCCGCCTCTGCGCTCCGGCCATCGCCTCGGCGAGCGCCGCAAGCTGCTCGGTCACGCTCCCCCACCCATCGGCAAAGCCCATCGACTCGTGCGCCTGGGGGGCCACCCAGTCGCGATGCATCACCCACGCCGCATTCGCGGTCCCTTCCGGGCGGTCGTCGTACGTCAGGATTGCGGTGGTCATGATCGGCGATTCCGGCGCCGGACGCCAACCCGACTGCAGCGTAGTAGTGAACACCTCACGGCGCCCCGACTCCACATCGAGGATGCAGGCATCCACGTGTGGCTGCGGCGGCCCGTCACCGCCACGCATCTCAGTGCGACCGCGCCGCCTGGACGGAGCGACAACTCGAGCACGTCGAGCGTGGTAGGAGCCGGCAGCCACCACTTGGCGAACAGGTCGGGCTCCGAGAACGTACGCCAGGTAACGGCGCGCAGCGCCTCGATGATGCTGGAGATGCTTGAGGAACGAAGGAAGGGCCATCGGGAACGGCTTCTTCAGCTCACTCACCGAGGCGGGCCCCTTCCCCAGCCGAAGGATCACGGCGCGTCGGGTAGGATCGGCCAGGGCGTTGAAGACACCGTCCAGCGGCAAGCTCACCGCTTCGCCACAATCTACGCCGCCTGCCTCCAGCCCGGTCCCCGCTTGTATTCCCTCCGCGCCAGTCGCAGTCTTTGAGGGTGAGGATTCCCATCAATTGTCCCGAACGCCGAGTCGGCGTGCCGTCCATGGAGGCGAACCGACCCGTCCGCATCCGTACGCGCGGGTGTGCCGCCGCCCCGCGGAAGTTGCGGGCGCTCGCCGCCGCATACATCGTCGCGATGTCGATCGCCGCGTGCCGCTCCGAGCCCCCGAATCCCGACGAACTCTTCCAGGCCCGCGCGCTCGGACTCGGCTACCTGCAGCGGGACCGCTTTCCCGAGGCCGAGGAGGCGTTCAAGAAGATCATCGCGCTCGTGCCGAAGGATCCGTTCGGCTATACCAACCTCGGGCTCGTCTACCTGCGTATGAGCCGCTTCGCCGACGCCGAGAAACAGCTCGACAAGGCGATCGACCTCGACCCGGGGAACGCCGACATCATCCTCACATTGGCGCGATTGTACTCCGTGACAGACCGCGTGGACGAGGCGCGTTCGTCGCTGGAGGCGCTCAGCAAGACGGAGCCGAAGAACGCCAACGCCAGGTACGCGCTGGCCGAGCTCGACGCGCAGGACTCGACACGCCGGGCGAGCCCCGCCTATTCGGCGCGCCTTGCCGACGTGCTGACGCTCGAACCGACCAACCTGGCTGTGCGCCTCAAGCTGGCCGACGCGCTTTATCGGCGCGGGGTCGTCGACAGCGCCCGGCTCCAGCTGCAAGACGTGGAACGCGTCCCGCCGGCGCCGCCAGAGGTCGCTCGTCCCTTCCTGGAAGAGTCGATCCGGCTGTTGAGCGATGGCAAGGGCGACGAGGCGCGCGTCCCACTCGAGCGCTTCCTCCACCTTATGGAGCTGACGTCGCCGTACCAGGCGGCACTCCGCGAGGTGCAATGGGTCGAGGGGCAGCTCCCCGGACGCCCGATCCTGACCTTCCTTCCGCAGACGACGATCCAGTTGCGTGGGATGGGCGGGATGGCGCTGGTCTCCGATTCGATCGCCTTTAAGGATGCGACCGACGAGGCAGGGCTGCCGGGACCCGGGACCGCTGCGGCCACGACTGCGTCGACCCAGGGAAGTGCAGCGGGAGGGGCCGCACCGACCCCGACCGCGATCGCGACCGGCGACTTCAATGGTGACGGCACCGACGAGGTCCTCGCGTCCGCGTGGACCTCCGCGGAATCGAAATCGGTCGCGCACCTCTATCGGCTGGAGCGCTGGCGGTCGGCCGACGTGACAACGGCGTCGTCGCTCGTGCTCCCTGCAGGTGCAGTGGATGCGGCGGTGGGCGACTATGATAACGATGGATGGCTCGACCTCTTCGTCATCGGCACCGACGGCCGCGGGATCCTCGAGCACAACAAGGGTGACGGGAGGTTCGAGGACGTCACCAGCGCCGCACGCATCGTTGCAGCGGACGGTGCGACGCGCGCCCTATGGGTCGACCTCGACCACGACGGGGACCTCGACCTCGTGGAAATCGGCGGCGCCGCCGATCGAGTCTACCGCAACAACCTGGATGGCACCTTCACCGAGTCCGCGCAGGGAATGGGACTCGGCGCCCACGCCGGTGGTCGGAATGCCGCGTTCGGCGACTTCGACGGCGACGGGCGCGTCGACCTGGTGGTCGCCTATGAGGGCGATGGCGTGGTGCTGTATCGCAACTCAGCCGGGGCAGCAGTTCGCTTCGCCGATGTCACCGCGGCGAGTGGGCTGGCGGCGTCAGGTGGCGCGCGCGACGTCGCGGTCGCCGACTTCAACAACGATGGATTGCTTGACCTCCTCGTTTCGCGCACCGGCGGTGGACCGATGGAACTCTGGCGCGGAGTTGCTGGCGGGCGCTTCGAGCGAGACAACCGATCGGATACCGTCCTGGCATCCTTCGCCTCGGCCTCCGCCGCACGCGCGACCTTCGTCGATGTGGACAATGACGGTGCGCTCGACCTGGTCATCGCCGGGGTGCCAGCCGCGCGCGCAGGAGCGCGCTCCCTTGCCCTGCTGCATAACGACGGGAGCGGCAAGTACCAGGTGCGTTCGCGACTCCTCCCCGCAACCGTCGCCGCCTCCAGCGTCGTCGTTCCCATCGACATCGACGCCGACGGCGACCAGGACCTCCTCGTCGGCACCCCCACCGGCGTCGCACTGCTCGTCAACGAAGGGGGGAGCAACAAGTTGTCGGTCCAGGTCACGCTCAACGGCTTGCGCACCGGGAGCGGCAAGAACAACGACTTCGGCATCGGTGCCCGACTCGAACTGCGGGCGGGGACGATCCTTCAGACGCGCGTCGTGACCAGCCGGGTCACGCACTTCGGGCTTGGCCCGCACCTCAAGGCCGACGTGTTGCGCATCGAGTGGCCGAATGGTGTCCCGCAGACCGTCTTCTTTCCCGGCACCGACCAGGACGTGCTCGAACTCGAGGCGCTCAAGGGCTCCTGCGCCTTCGTGTACACGTGGGATGGCAAGCGCTTCCGCTTCGTGACCGACGTGATGTGGCGCAGCGCGCTCGGGATGCCGGTCGGGATCATGGCAGCGACGGGCGCCGCAGGGCGGACGGTGTACGCGCCCGCCGGCGCCTCCACCGAATACCTGCGCATCCCCGGCGACGCCTTGCAGCCGCACGACGGGCGCTACCGCTTGCAGCTCACGGAAGAGTTGTGGGAGACGGCGTACACCGACGAGGTGAAGCTGCTCGCCGTCGACCACCCGGACTCGGTCGACGTCTTCGTCGATGAGAAGTTCGTCCCGCCCGGACCCACGCCGTTCCGACTGTACCCGGTGACCGGCGCCCACCCGCCACGCTCGGCGGTGGACGATCACGGCAACGACGTGCTCCCCGCGCTGCTGGCGCGCGACGACCGCTACGTCTCCAACTTCACGGCGACCAGGTACCAGGGCGTCGTGGAGCCCCACGATCTCGTTCTGGATCTGGGCGACGAGGCCGGTGCGAGCGACGCCCTTCTCCTGTTGCGCGGCTGGATCTATCCCTCCGACGCCAGCATCAACGTCGCCATCGCGCAGCAGCCGTCATTCACCGTCTCGTCGCCGTCGCTCGAGGTGCGTGATGCACGCGGGCGTTGGGTGCCGGCGATCGCCAACATCGGCTTCCCCTCGGGGAAGGACAAGACCGTCATCGTCGACTTGGCGAGGAAGTTTCCGACCGCTGACCATCACGTCCGTATCCGCACCAACATGCAGGTCTACTGGGACCAGGCGCTCGTCGCGCACCAGCGACCCGATGCCGGCGCGAAAGTCACGACGCTCACGCCGCTCACGGCGAACCTGCACGAGCGTGGCTACTCGCGCATGTATCGCGCCGGCGGGCGCAACGGACCACAGTGGTTCGACTACGACAGCGTGACCAGGGAGGCGCCGTGGCGCCCGATCGATGGCGACTTCACGCGGGTCGGCGACGTCACTCCGCTCCTCCACGGCTCCGATGACATGTTCGTCGTCATGGCCCCGGGCGACGAGACGACGATCGAGTTCGACGCCGCCTCCGCGGCCGTCATTCCCAGGGGCTGGAAGCGCGACTTCATCCTGTACACCGACGGCTGGATCAAGGACTCCGACCTCAACACCGCGTTCGGCAATACTGTGGCACCACTCCCCTTCCACCGCATCTCCCGGTATCCGTACGCCCCCGGTGAGTCGTATCCAGGCGATACGGCGCACCAGCGCTACCTCAAGGAATACAACACTCGGCAAGCACCACGTCGTTAGCCGCTCGTCGCCCGCCATATCTACCCTGATTATCCGTGGCCCCTCGTCCGGCACCGCTCGTGCGGCGCGTGATCATGACCGTCCCGTTCCTCGCGGCGCTCGCCTTCTCCGTGCGCATGGACCGTGGTCCGCTCGGTCCCTCGGTCGGCATCGCGAATCCAGGCTTCACAGTGCAGGAGGAGACCGCGGCCGCCGGGATCCGCTTCGTGCACCACCGGGCGGTCCTCGATCCGAGGCTTGCCAACATCGAACCGCACATTGCGGCTGTCGGCGCGTCGGTCTCGGTCTCCGACTTCGACGGCGACGGGTGGCCCGACTTCTACCTCACCAACAGCCGGACCGGCTACCCCAACGCGCTCTACCGCAACCGCGGCGACGGCACCTTCGAGGACGTCGCGGCGACGGCCGGCGTGGCCGACCTCAATCGCGCAGGCGACGGTGCTTCGATGGGCGCAGTCTGGGGCGACTATGACAACGACGGACGCGAAGACCTGCTCGTCTACCGCTACGGGAACCTCGCCCTCCTCCATAACGTAGATGGCAAGCACTTCGAGGACGTGACCAACGAGTCGGGACTGCACCGCTGGATCAACAGCAACGGCGCCATCTGGTTCGACTACGACCGTGACGGGAAGCTCGACCTCTACGTGACCGCGTACTTCCGCGACGACGTCGACCTGTGGCACGTGACCACGACGCACATCATGCACAATTCCTTCGAGTACGCCACCAACGGGGGCAAGAACCGGCTCTTCCACAACCTCGGCGGCGGCAAGTTCGCGGACGTCACCGATGCGATGGGAGTCGGGAGCACGCGCTGGACACTCGCCGCCGCCTCGGCCGACTTCAACCAGGACGGCTGGCCCGACCTCTATCTGGCCAACGACTATGGCCCCGAGGAACTCTTTCTCAACCAGGCGGGGAAGAAGTTCGTTCCCTCGACCACCGGGCTGGAGAGCGAGTCCAAGTCGGGCATGTCGGTCGCGTTAGGCGACGTCTACAACCGCGGGCGGATGGACGTCTTCGTCACCAACATCTCGGCCAAGGGCTACATCTTCCAGAACAACAACCTGCGCGTCAACCAGCTGGCCGAGGGGACCGGGTTCAAGAACGTCGCCGACCCGATCGTCGCCGACGCGGGGTGGGCCTGGGGATCGCAGTTTGCCGACTTGAACAACGACGGCACCGACGAGTTGTTCGTCGCCAACGGCTTCATCTCCGACGACTCGACGCGGAACTACTGGTACTCGATGTCCAAGATCGCCGGCGCCAACGCCCGTCTCTTCGAGGACGCCGCTACCTGGCCCGCCTTCGGGACGGCGAGTCTGTCGGGCTATGAGCGCTCGCGCGTCTTCCTCAATCGAGGGCTCTCGGGGTGGGCCGACGTCGCCCAGTCGGTCGGGGTCACCGATCGCTACGACGGTCGCGCCGTCGCGATGGCGGATTTCACCAACAGCGGAGCGATGGACGTGATCGTCGCGAACCAGAACCAACCCACGATCCTCTATCGCGACACCCCCGACTCGGCGAACCACTGGGTCGCCTTCAAGCTCGTCGGGACCCGAAGCAATCGCAGCGCCATCGGCGCCGAGGTCGTGGTGGAGTCCGGCGGGGCCATTCAGCGGAGGGTGGTGGACGGGGGGATGGGCTTCGCCAGCCAGAACGACCGGCGCCCGCATTTCGGGCTTGGGACCCGCGAATGGGTCGATCGCGTGGTGATCCATTGGCCATCCGGGGAACAGCAGGTGCTCACCCATCTAGCCGCAGACCAGCTGCATACCATAACGGAACCGACGCGCTGATGCCGCTGACCAACGCCAGTGTCCCTGCATCACCGTCGAACTTCGCCTCGCGCCCCGCCACGCCATCGCGGTTGGTGGAAGCGCGCTACCTGATCGCCTTCCTTATCACGCTGGTCCTGGTGGTCGTGCAATTCCGCTACCACATGGTCGGCGGTTACACGCGACTGGCTACGGCGCTCGGGACGTGCATGGCGGTGGAGGCAGCGTTCTCCTGGTTCGACCGCGGAAAAGTGGCCAACCTGCAGAGTGCATACATCAGCGGGATCAGCCTGACCCTGCTTACCAAGCCGCAGGGGGCAGTGCTCTGGCCGTTCGTGGTGGGTGCGATCCTCGCCATCGGCTCCAAGTACGTGTTGCGTGACGAGAAGGGACATTTCTGGAATCCCACCAACTTTGCGATCGTCGCCCTGCTCCTCGCGGCCCCCCACAAGGTGTCGGTGCTCAGCCACCAATGGGGAAACGACCTGACAACGAACCTCGTGATCTGGACGTTCGGGCTGGTGATCGCCACTCGCGTGAAGGTGCTGCACCTGACGGTGACCTACGTGGTTTCGTTCCTGGTCCTCGCCTGGGTCCGCGCCACGTTGATGGGTCAATCCGTCTGGCCCGAGATCGCCCCGCTCACCGGGCCGATGTACCAGCTCTTCATCTTCTTCATGATCACCGATCCTCGCACGATCGTGCGCGACCGGAAATGGCAGGTGGTTGTCGTCGTGGTGATCGCGATGGTCGAGGCACTGATCCGCGTGGCATCCGACCAAGGGTGGAATCTCCCGGTCGCGTTCAATGCGGCACCGCCGCTCGTCGCGCTCTTTCTCGTTGGGCCGCTCGCGCTCCTGATCGAGCGGCGGCGAACCTCCGCTCAGCTGAAGTCGGGCGGCGCCATCCCGCGCAGCGCGGGAAGCCCGGCCACGACCTGATCGCGCGTCAGTCCAAGCAACGCATGCCGGTCGACGAGCGCTTCGAGATCGGCGGGATAGAGGTTGTGACGAGCGGGATCGGCCAGGGCGGCAATGTTGCGGGGAGCGATCGACTCGGTGACCCAGGTCGCGAAGGGGAGCAATGCGACGCGCGGTCCAGCCACGTCCCGATTGCCTAACGCCGCCCGGCCTCCTGCAGCATTGTCCGACGCGGTGCCCGGGCGCGCTGCCGAATACGTCCGCTCGTCCCGCGCTCGCAGCCGGCACAGTCGTTGTACGCTTTCACTGGGGAGCGGCGCGAGGATCGGGTCATCGACGCCGAGAAAGCCCGTCCAAGGATCTTCATCGCCGGGTATCAGTCGCTCGTGCGCTTCGGCGAATGAAACCGTCGCGA
Organism: Gemmatimonadota bacterium; assembly: GCA_040007995.1. Classification (GTDB taxonomy): domain Bacteria; phylum Gemmatimonadota; class Gemmatimonadetes; order Gemmatimonadales; family Gemmatimonadaceae; genus SCN-70-22. The sequence continues at coordinate 8,074 of JBDTUA010000064.1, forward strand.
AGTACAGCATCGACTGGGCGACGAAGTCATCGAAGCGAGGCATCGCTTCGTACGCACCCGCTACGAGCAGGTCGATCTGGTCGGCTTCGCGGGAGAGCAGCGAGTCGTAATGGGCGAGCTGTTGAGCGCTCGGCGCTCGCGCTCCACCCGTGGTGGTCGCACTTATCTCGAAGCAGCGCGCCAGCCGCTCCACCGCGCGCAGGCTCCAGGCGATCCCGGTGGAGAAGAGCGGGTCGACAAAGGCGTAGGCGCTTGGGAGGAGGGCCCAGCCGTCGCCCGCGGCGTGCGTGAGACGATGCTGCATGCGTGGCTGCAGCGTGATCGGCATTCGCGGCGCGGCGCTACCGAAGAGGGTGCCGATGGTGGGATACCTGCGCATCAATTGGTGCCAGAGTCGCTCGGCGCGACGACTGTGGGCTGCCGCTGGTTTGCGCTCCGATTCGTGGGCCGCATTCGCCCCACCCACTTCATCCTCGAGCGCCCTCAACCCCTCCGGCGTGAGTGCGAAACCGGCGCTCGTCACACCATCGTCGAAGCGCAGCGAATACATCCACCCTTCATCGATGATGTGGTGAACGGCGGCCAAATCATCGGGATACGGCCCATCCGGGAGGCCCGGCACCATGTCCCGAACGAGGCGCACGCCATCGAAGTGGCTGAAGAGGAGCGCGGAGTGCGTCCTCACCTGGTCAAGTGCCGACGGCACCTCCAACTGCCGGGCGACGAAGCCATTCCCCCCGGATGCATCGACGACGAAGCCGGCGTCGAGCGCGAACGGAACGCCTCCGCGCAGTCCCGCCAGGTGCACACCGTCCGGTCGGAGCTCCATCGAGGCGAGCTCCACCTGGTCGCGATAGGCGACCGACGCCGCGATCGCCTCGCGCACCATGTGATGGTCCACATCGGCGCGGAGCCAGTGCGTATCGGCGACGAAGTCGTTGGGGCTGGCGGCGACCAGGAGTCGTTCTGAGGTAAGCCCGCGATTCTCGAACGCCTCGCCCGGATGGTGGCGATAGAAGGTGAAGCCTCGCTTGAGCCCCCGGCGCAGTTCCGGTAGGTGCGTGAGCCACCGTCCGTGGGTCGCGAGGTGATAGCAGTCGGGAAGGTTGTACCGTCGCGCGATGCGCTCCAGCGAAAGACTCGCTAACGGTGTCGACGACTCGCCGATCGCGAAGCGCGGGTGCGTCCCGCGCTCGATGAGGGCGACCGAGTGTCCCTGCCTGGCAAGGATCCGCGCAAGGAGTGAGCCCGCGAAGCCGCTGCCGATGATAGCGACGTCGTACCGACTCATCCGGCGTCGCATCCGGCGCACGCGACCGCCGCTCCCATTGTGCCCGTCAGATTCATGCGCTCCAGTCGAGCGATCCGCGCTGCGCGACATCGCTCACACGCCGGCAACCGCTCGGCGTCCCACAGGTCAGCGGTGATCACAGCCGGCGCCAGCGTCTGGCAACCCGTTAATGCGGCCTCCAGCTGCACCAGTGTGGGTGGCGTGAACAATCCGATCGACGCCAGCCGCTCCATCTCCCCGTGTCCGCCGCGCACCGGGATGATCGACACCAGCGCGGCGCCGCGCGCCACTGCGTACTCCGCGCTGCGCACCGTCCACTCGATCGACTCCTCGGCTGGTACGTGCGGCGCGCCGAGCAGGACGAAGACGCGCAGGTCGATGACGTGATCGGCGAGGAAGGTGGCGGCGCGATCGAACTTCTCGAGATCAAGCCGCTTGTTGAGCTGTGCGGCGGCGACCGGGTGGATTGTCTCCAGACCCATTGCGACTTCCAGTCGTCCAGCGAGTGCTCCCGCGAACTCCAGCGTCATCGGTCCGACCGTGCTCGCGTGCGACTCCACCGTGACCCCGGTGAATGACGCTGACAATGCTGCGATGTCCGCCGAGTCCTGCGCCGGCACCGCGCGCCGATCGAACCAGTTGCTCGCGTTGTATAGCTTTAGTCTGTCGAGGCCGGGCTGTGCTCCTGCCGCCGACTCCAGCGCCGCTGTCACCTGCCTCGTCAGCGCCCCAACCGGCGTCGGTCCGTCGATCGTGTACTGCCACAGGTCGCAGAACCCACACGTAAACGGGCACTCGGCGCCGGAGAGAAAGACCGTCAGCGCCCGCTCGACCTTTCCGCCGAGGCGACGCTCGTCCTCCACAAGGACGCCGTGCGCCCGAGCCGGATCCACGTACGGCTTGGCGGGACGCAGCGCCCGGATCCGGGCGTCGGACGCTGCCGCACTCACACCATTGCCAGATGCAACGCCTCGAAGTGCCGCCGGTACCGCGCCTCGCCGAGCGGGAAGAGACGCCCCACCTCCGCCGCCTCCGTGGCGCCGTGCTGAAAGCGCCGCTTGGGGAAGACAGGCATCTCGAGCCCGAGCACGGCGCGCACTCCGCGCGAGACCACCTCGCCCTTGAGCGCGTACAGTCGATCGTGCGACCCCTGCGTCAGTTCGGGGAACGGGATCGCCTCGGCGACCGCGATCACCGACGGACGGGCATAGGGACTAAAGCCGGCGAAATCGTAGGCGTTGGCGCAGGCGTAGCTCCGCACGCAGCCGCGGCTGTAGCCTCCCGAGTACGTGAGCGAGTGCTTGATCGAGTCCACTCCCCAGCCCTCCTGGTACAGCATTCGATTGTTGACCACGCTGCGGATGGTCAGCTCGCTATTCGCCTCGATCGGATAGTCCTTGAGGTTCTCGTCGCCGCCGTCGCCGTCCACCAGGAGGCGCCATTCCGGATACAGCTCGCGGATCCTCGCCAGGAGTCCGAGGTTCACGGCCGCGCACTCCACGTCGAGCGGCTTGTAGTCCTCGATGACAGCAACGGCGCGCAGCGGATCGAGCGCGCGCGAGGGAATGTCGATCACCTCGCCGTACATCTCCAGTCCGGTGCGGACGAGGAATTCGTGCGCCTGACGGGCGTCGTCCCCTGCCCCGTCGATCGACAGGGTGAACGCCTTGAGTCGAGCGCCCGACTTTCCTTCGTTGAGCAGGAGGGAGTGTAGCGCCAGCAGGACTGCACCGCTGTCGATCCCTCCGGAGAACGGCACCCCGATGGGCGCCTCAATATCCTGCACCGCGAGCCATGCCCGCAACTCCGAGTACAGCGCCTCGATGTAGGCGCGCCCGATCACGTCGAGATCCGGTGGCAGCGTCCCGCGCGGCGGATCGAAGAAGCGCCGGTGCACCGGGTTCGGGTCGGGACAGCCCACCAGCCGCAACGTGGTGACGTGGTGGGCCGGTACCATGCGCGTGTAGCTCGGGTGGAACTGGTCCTGCCAGCCATGCCTAACCAGCTCGGCGGCGATCTGATCTATCCGCTCGGCGACAATGAGTACCGGCCCTTCCGTTGCCTTGGCGAGGAAGTAGCGCATCGGGCGGTCGAGGGAGCGCGCGAGGATGACGCGTTCGTCGCGGGTCTCGAGGAGAGCGAAGGAGCCGTCGATCGCGAGGACGTCGTCCGGATTGGCTTCGACGAGGCGTTGGCGTGCGTCGGCCTCATCCAGCGTCCAGAGCTGTTGAGTGCCTGGGGGGATGAGGTTGATGACGCGGGGGAGGGCGTAGGCCATGGCGTGTGGCGGGGGCGCGGGAATGAGGAACGGGGAAGTATCGGGGGTGGAGGTGGGAGATGTCGAGGTACGGAGGACGTGGGGGGAGGTCCTGGTGAGGTGCAACAGGGCCTTCGAGGTGTACCGCGGACAGGGCCACCTCGTCCCTTCGGGTGGCAACAGATCCTCGCCACGACTCAGCGATGTTGGCACCGCGGTTCGTTGTTACCAGTGCCGATCAGCGCGAGGAATCGGGCGTCGGCGTAGCGTGTGCCGGGTCGATGACAAAACGACAGCGGGGCCTCTCGCCATGCGCGCAACGCAGGTGGGTCACCTCACCGACGATATCAGCAACGAGGGCCTGAACTGCGCAGCACGTCTCGGGGCGACTCGACACCGCCAGCGCCAGAGGACAGCCAAAGCCCTGAAGGACGAACCCATCGCCTTCGCGCTCCACCTCCACATCACCGCCGAGGGAGACCAGCGCCGCTCGCGCCGCGTCAACCCGTCGCTCGATGCTCCCGCTCGCCCTCCCACCCACGGATCGAGCAAGGCGATGGCCGACTTCCTCAAGCAGCGCCGAGCCGTCTCGGTCGGGAAGTGACTGCAGGAGCACCTCGATGAGTGTCGTCAGCACAGGCGGATACGCGTTTGATGATGCCACATCAGCGCTTACATCCACACCGTAGAGCGCCGCTGGCTTCCCCGCGCCGGGCGTTCGGCGCACGCCCTCCACCCGTACGAAGCCATCGCGCTCGAGCGAAGCGAGATGAGCCCGCACGGAATTATCGGTAGTCCCCACGGCCGAGGCTAGCTCGTCGACGGTGCGCTGACCGCGACGAAGCTGCGCCAGAATCTGCTCGCGTGTGCCAACGCTCACCTGATCTCCTTTCCCGGTACTCCTCGACGAGTGGGTCAACGGAGCGTCGGCCCGTGATGCGAATGCACTGCAATATCGCCTACAACCTTAATTTGGCAAATAAGTCAAATAATACATTGACTTATTGTGCTTAATACGAGAAGGTTCTCCTGCCCCTGTTCGACTCATCCAAGACCGAGGAGACATTTTATGCTGCATCAGACGACGACCGTGGCGTTGGCGATCTCTACCTTCGCCTTCGCGATAACCCCGGCTACCGACGTCGCAAGACCGGCACACGCACCGCCTCCGTCAGGGCGGGCAGCAGTGTTGTCGCCGGCGCGCGTGCTCGACGACGCAACCATCGTGGCGATTTTCGACGCCGCCAACACCGCTGACATCGAGACCGGCAAACTGGCAGCGGTGCGCGGCAAATCAAGCGAAGTCCGCGCCTTTGGTGCGATGCTCGCACACGATCACGAGCAGGTGCGCCAGATGGGTCGTGACCTCGCGCAGAAGCTCGGCGTGACCCCGACTCCCCCGGCCGACGATCCGGGCGCCCGCGCTCACGAGTCCGCGATGACGAAGTTGCGCGCACTCTCCGGTGCGGAGTTTGACCACGCTTTCCTTGTGCATGAAGAGGCTTTCCACGCGAGTGTGATCGAGGCGATCACCTCGACTCTCCTCCCCGCGATCCGAAATGCCGAGCTGAAGGCGCTCGTAACCAAGGTCGCCCCAGCGTTCGAGGCGCATCGTCGTGCTGCTGTCGACATGGAAAAGCGCCTCGGCTCGCAGGCGGCGCGATGAGACGCGTGCGAATGCCCCGCTTCGGTGACGTGGTCTGTTCGCTCACGCTCGCCGCGCTGCTTGTGTCCTGCAGCGAGAGCGATCCACTCGCCTCAACTCCCGAGGTGCTGGACCCCGTCCTCGTCGCGCAGGGACAGGAGATCTTCCGTCACGAGACGTTTGGCGACGAGAAGTACTGGACCGATACGTTGCGCATGCACGAGATCATCCAGGCCGCTGTCTCTCCTCGGGCGGCGCTTGGCGTCGGCCTCCAGGTTGATGCCGCGGCGCTCCCCCCTGAAGTACGCGCAGCGATCGTCGCCGGACAGGTGGATCTCGACGATCCTGCTGTGACGGTCACCCTGCTGAAGCTCGGCGCCGTCGTGGGGCTCCGCGGGACGGTTGCCTCTGTCGGCGGTCGTGACTCGCTCGTCCGGGTAGGCATCACCTGCGCGCTATGTCACTCGCGGGTCGACGACAACATTGCTCCGGGGATCGGAAACCGCCTTGATGGATGGGCCAATACTGCTCTCAATCCCGGTGCCATTGTCGCACTCTCACCTGCGGTGCCGGCTGCCTTGAAGGTCATCCTGAACGGATGGGGGCCCGGTCGATACGACCCGCGCATCAACTTCGACGGATTGAACACGCCAATCGTGCTCCCACCGATCTACGGTCTCAAGGAAGTCGCGAAGGAGACCTACACCGCCGAAGGAGCCATCTCGTACTGGAACGCGTACGTGGCCGTAACGCAAATGCATGCGCAAGGGTCGTTCAGCGATCCGCGCCTCGGTGTGGCCATCGTACAGTCGCCCGATCTCGTGACGCCCAAGCTGGCGGCGCTTCGTGCGTATCAGCTGAGCCTGAACACCCCGACGCCACCCGCGGGGAGTTACGACGCGGCGGCAGCCGTCCGAGGGAAGCAGGTGTTCGCGGGAGCCGGCAAGTGCGCGACGTGCCATCAAGGAAGGATCTTCTCGGACATCAACAGCGGACGCCTGCATGCGCCGTCCGAGACCGGAATGTCCGGTGCATACGCGGCGCGCACGACGCAGAAGCAATATCGCACCACTCCACTCCGAGGGCTCTTTCAGCACGCACCGTACTTTCACGACGGGAGCGCGCCAACGCTCGATGCCGTGGTCGATCATTATGACCGGGTACTCGCGCTCCGGCTCACAACGGCGCAGAAGCACGACCTGGTCGAGTACCTGAAGACGCTATAGAAGGCCGCACGGCGTCGACACGTCACGCCTGGCCGCATCGTCAGTGCAAGGACGACGCGGCCACTCGTTCGGTTCACCCACACGGCGGCACAAGGGCTGCATCAAACAGCGACCGGGAGATCTCAGCGCGCCAGGCCGCCGGTCCTTTGTTCCGAGTACGTCAATCCGAACTGCCCCTGCCGCTGGTGCTCGGACTGGCGATGCAGCGGCCTGGGGTCGTGAAGGAACCGGTGCCGGCATTCTATCAGCGGACCTTGTCACTCCCCGTGGAGGAGTCCGAGTGCTCGCCTGATCTGCTGCGTGGCAGGGTGTATGAGGTTTCTTAATGTCGTCATCGCGAGCCGGACGACGATCGTACGTCAGGTGGCGATGTGCGGAGTCTGGTCGGCGGATGCGTGATCCGTCGGGTGCAACAGGCGTCCGGCCACGCCGGGACGTGCGTGCGACAGGTACGCCGCCGAGACGATCACCGCCAGCGTGTTGGCTAGCACGATGGACCACCACGGGAGCATCGAGCGAAGCGGAATGCTGAGCCATCCCACCAGCGCGATGGTGACGACGAATCCCGCCGCGATAAGCATGGTGACGAGACGGGCGTGCCGGGGGGTGCGCTCGGCATAACCCACGAATCCAACGACCGTCACTCCGATCAAGAGCGACGCGGCCAGGTGCAACGCGCTGTACTCGAGGATCCCCGCTACGTGGACAGGGACCGGCAGCTGCAACACGGCGGGGTCACGCATGCCGCCGAACAGTGCGCCGCCCAGGAGGTTGACCGTGTAAAGCGTTCCACGCGACGCGAGGAAGTCGAAGCCGCCGTAGAACAGCGCCACGCTGACGAATGCGATGAGCCCGACGATCACACCGTCCCGGGTATTCTGGCGAGGTGCCTGCACGAGCGGCCTCCTGGCGGCGGATGGTCGTAACCGGCCGACGCACCCGCGTCGGTCTCCCCCATTCAGCCTACGCGTGGAGCGCCGCGCCGCGAGTCGGGAATTGCCTGACTTATTTACCGGTGCGGACGCGCCAGCAGTTCCGCTCCGGACAATTCCGCGCGTCCGACGTGCGGCCGGTTCGCCCTCGGGCGGAACGGCGGCCGACGCAATTCAGCCGCTCGATGAGCGCCAGCGTAGTTTCTGCACCGCCTCGGACGGAACCGCTCCCAGCTCATCCCTCAACATTCGTGCATGGTCGTCGTAGGCGGTCTGCGCCTCGAGTGGTCTTCCAAGCTCCATGAGAAGCTCCATTTGTGACACGAGCAAGTCCTCGCGAAACGGGGCGGCGCGCAGGGCGCGACGCCAGGAGGCGAGCGACATCTCGCCGCGCCCCCCGCGGTGCTGTCGTCGCGCGAGTTGCTGAAGTGCGTCGATATAGCGCTCCCGCAACTCCCGTCGATCCGGTTCGCACCAGCTTGCGAACGGATCATCGGCGAACAAGTCGCCGCGATACAACTCGATGGCCTGCTCGAGAAGCGCGCAGGTCTCCTCGTCACGGCCTCCCGCGCCGCGCGGAACGCGTCCGACCAGCTGGCGGAACCGCGCGACGTCGATGTTCACGCCGCTGTCGCAATCGAGATAGTAGAGCTCCCCCCGATTGCACACGTAGGTCCAATCGCGCCCATTGCGAGGGGGTTCGATGACGGATCGCAGGTCGTGCACCACGCCATGAAGGCGGTTGGCACCCTGCCGTGGATCGACGTCGGGCCAAATCTGCTCGATCAGCACGTCTCGATGCACCGGGTCCCCGTTCCTGAGCGCCAGCATTTTGAGCAATACGAGAGCCTTGCTGCGCGTGAAGGCCTCGGCCGCGATCGGATGCCCGCGTCGAATCGCGACAAACGGACCGAAGCAACGCAGCTCAAGCTCGGCAGATTCCGGCGCGGAGCGGATGGCATCGTCGCCCGCGTCAGTCGATCGGGGTATGACGAAGCCTTCTCGCCGCGATCGCAACCGGATCGCAAGCTGGTTGGCCATACTCAAGAGCGGCACCAGCCGTCCCTCGGTGTGGCTCGTCGCGACGCGCCCGAAATCGAGGACAACCAGTCCAAAGAGGCGACCGCTCGCCATCAGCGGCAAACAGCACGGGCTCGACGCCCGAAGCGGCAGTCCACGCCGACACGACGCAGGCCAGCCACGACGCCCAGGATCTGCCGCGAAGCCGTGGGCCGCCATCGCGGACCGGCAGTTCATCCAGTCGCCACTCTCCGCGTGTGCGCAGACGAGCGACGCCGGGCCCGTCGACACGACCTGATCGGGACGACCTGTGCTCGAGTCTATCAACGCCAGCGTGCCGCGCTGCGCGCCGGCAACCTGCCGCATGGACTCGAGCAATGCGCGCAGCGATTGGCCGGAGCCACCGAAGTCGCCGCTCACCGCATCCACCGACTGCCGGAGTGTTGCGAGTCCGGCTCGTATCGCGACGCCGACGGGCACCGCCGCGCGCTGCAGGAGCTCGAGCACGTGTTCGACTGGAAAGTCATCACGCCGCGACATCACGTGCATCGAGCCGAGCGCGCCACGGATGTCCGGCAGTGGCACAGCGACAAGGGAGCGAATCCCTGCTTCCACCACATCGCGCCGCAGGAACCGGGCGTCGTCGGCAAGCCCCCCTTTGATGCACAGCGGCTCGCCCGTCGCCGCCACTATCCCCGGATATCCGAGCGCGACTCCGAATCGGGTACGGTCGACCAGCGCGGCACCGTCGGGGCCGGTCCAAACGGAGAGCAGCGAGTCACGTCCCTCGGGCTCGCAGAGAAACACCTCGCCGTCGTCGGCTCCACTCGCCTGCACGAGCACATCGAGGGCGTGCTTCACGCCTGTCAGCAGATCCTCGTTCGCGACCGCCGCGGCGACATCTCCCACGACAGCGGCGACGTCGAATCCACCGGCAACACTTCCCGTCGCGAGGGCACGCCGCAAGATGCGGATGATCTCGTCGTTGTCAAACGGCTTGGTGATGTAGTCGCACGCGCCGTTTCGCATGGCATCCACGGCGGTATCGACGGTGCCGTAGCCTGTCAGCAGCACCACCTTGGTGAGGGGCCAGCGCGATCGGATGCACTGTAGAAGCTCCAGCCCACCCATAGCCGGCATTCGAATGTCACTTATCACGACATCGAATTCCGTCGCTTCGAGCATGACGAGCGCGCTCTCAGCCGAGTACGCAACCTGGGCGGCGAATTCGGTGCTGACGAGCAGCATGGCGATGCCGTCGGCCAGATCCCGGTTGTCGTCGACGACGAGAAGGCGCGGGGCGTTCATGCGCGCGATCCTGTGTCGATGGGCTCCACCCGGGGCAGCACCAGGCGAAAGGTTGTTCCTGCCCCAACGGCGCTGTGCACGTCGATGCGGCCGTGATGGCTCTGGATGACGTTCTCCGCGATCGACAGACCGAGCCCGGTGCCGGTCGCCTTGGTGGTGAAGAACGGTTGGAAGACCTGCTCGAGTTGGTCGGCGGCTATGCCCGCACCGGTGTCGCGCACCTCGATGATGCACACCGTCGCGTCTCGGTCGTGCGCCTCATATGCTTCCACGAATACCTCGTTGCCCTTGGCGGTCGCCTCGATCGCGTTCACCGCCAGATTGAGCACTGCTTGAAGCAGCATACCGGAATCCGCTTCAATCCAGATCGGCGCGTCGCGTGCGTACCTCCCACTCGAAATCCGAACGCCGGCCTTCTCGGCGAGCAGCCGCACTGAATCCATGACCTCTCGGCAGAGCCACCGCAAGTCGACTCGGCGACGCTCCGGCCTTCGCGGGCGGGCCAGGGACAGCAACTCACCGATAATCTTACGACAACGCTCAGCGTTTCGATGAATCGTCTGGAGATGCGGATACGCAGGGTGGTCCGGCGCCAGGTTGTTCAACGCGTGCTGGCTGTAGAGCGTCACCACCCCCAAAGGATTGTTGATTTCATGGGCGACCGCGGCGGCCAGTTTGCCGGTGACACTCATCTGCTCGTCGTGCATGAGGCGCCGTT
>JBDTUA010000065.1:0-18361 GCA_040007995.1 Gemmatimonadota bacterium
GACCTCCCCGCCATTCTCTCCGAACTGCCGATCGTCCCGGTGCACCGGCTCGGCGCGGTTCCACGCGACGCGTTCCGGCGCGATGCCTTCGCCACGGCGCCGATCGGCAATGGCCCGTTTGTCTTTCGCGAGCGACACGCGGGAGAGCGATGGATCTTCGATCGGAACGACCGATTCCCCGCGTCGATGGGTGGGCCGCCACGCATCGGACGCTTCATCGTCGCGGTGGTCGATGAGCCGACGACCAAGTTCGCCGGTCTGGTGAGCGGTGACCTCGACGTCGCGGGGATCGCGCCGACGATGGCGTCGCTGGTCGCAGGTGATCCGACGCTGGCTGTCCTGTCGTATCCCGTCACGTTCTCCTTCGCCCTCGTCTTCAACGTCGCCCGTCCGCCATTCGATGACGTCCGGGTGCGGCGTGCCGTCAGCGCCGCGATCGACCGGGCGCGCATCGTGCGCGTGGCGCTCGCGGGTTTCGGCACTCCGGCTGCCGGGCCGGTGCCCCCCGAGCATCCGTTTGCAGCTGACGCGCCCGACGTGGCGGGAACGAATCCAGCGACGATTCCGGGAACGCGCGACAAGGAGACGGCAACGCGTTCGCTGGACGCCGCGGGATGGCAGCTCGCGCCCGATGGTCTGCGGCGACGCGCCGGAATCCCGCTGCGATTCACCCTGCTCACGGTCGGCAGTGGCGACAATGCGCTGGAACAGTTGATCCAGGCCGACTTGCGCCGCGTGGGGATCGAGATGGAGATCCGGCAGATGGAGTTCGGCGCCTTTCTCGGCGAGGCGCGCGCGACACCGAAGCGATTCGATGCCCTTGTCACGGGGATTCCCGGCGACCTCTCCCTCGCCCACCTTGCGGGGATGTTCGACGGTGTACAGCGGGGCGGAGCCCTGGACTACTCGGGCTTTCACGAGGCGCGGCTGGATGCGGCGTTCGTGGCAACGCGCGCGGCAACGACCGACGCGCAGGCGCGTGCGGCGTGGCGAACGGTGCAGCGCGAACTCGACGAACAGCTTCCGGTGGCGTGGCTCTACCATGCGCGGGGCGTCCAGGGGGTGCGGCGACGTCTCCACGACGTGCACATGGACTTGCGGGGAGAGCTGGCGACGCTGTCGCAGTGGACCGTCGACGATGGGACGGGGCGTCCGTGACGGTGCTCCTCGGCGCCGACGCGCTCGTCGCACGCCGCACGGTGTCGCACGGCGCGCTGGCCCCACTGGCGCAATCGCTGCGCGGCGACCTGACCAAACTGCTGGATGCTGGCACGCCGTGGATCCCACCTGAGAAGGCCCGGATGACCCGCAACGGCGGGCGTTGTCCCGCGCACGGCGTCCTCCTCGAGTTCGATCCGTGGTCGCCGCACGCCCATCGGTGCCCCGAATGCGGCACGGTGTATCGGGAGCCGGAGCACTACCGCTGGTGGATCATGAACTACCAACTCTGGCTCGCCGAGCGGGCGGTCCACGCCGCGACGCTGAGCGTGCTGCAGGACGACGATGCCTGCGGGCGACTGGCGGCCGGGATCCTGGCCGGCTACGCCGAGCAATATGACCGCTACCCCAACCGCGACAACGTCCTCGGCCCGACGCGCCCGTTCTTCTCGACGTACCTGGAGGCGATCTGGCTGCTGCCGCTGACGGCGGCGCTCGACCTGCTCGAGGCGCGCGACGGTCGCACGGCGCTCGGCGACGTCGTGCGCGAGCGGCTGGTCCGGCCGAGCGCCGCCCTGATCGCCTCGTATGACGAAGGACGGTCGAACCGGCAGGTCTACAACAACGCAGCGATGGCCGCCGCCGGGATGTTGCTCGGCGATCCGGCCTTGGTTGAGCACGCCCTGCGGGGCCCGTCCGGGCTCGAGGCACACCTCACCGACGCCCTGCTCGCCGACGGGACGTGGTACGAAGGGGAGAACTACCACCTCTTCGCCCACCGCGGACTCTGGTACGGGGTGACGATCGCCGAGGCCTACGGCTGTCGCCTCCCCGCCGAAGGCGTGCGGCGCTTCACGGAGGCCTTCGCGACGCCGTTTGCCACCGCCCTTCCGGATTTCACCTTTCCGTCGCGGCGCGATTCGCAGTACAGGGTCTCGCTGCGGCAATGGCGCATCGCCGAGAGCTGCGAGCTGGGACTGGCGCGCGCCGACGATCCGCGCCTCTCGTCCGCGCTGGCGACGCTCTATGCCGACGAGGCGGCCGAGAGCGACTCCGGGCGCGCGCGCTCGACCGCCGAAGCGGAGCGGAATGTCGGGCCGGCCCGGCTGTCGCGAGCCTCGTTAGGGTGGAAGTCCCTCCTCTTTGCGCGGGCCGAGCTGCCGCCACTCGAGGCGCGACGTCCGGCGTCCGTGCACCTGGCGGGGCAGGGACTCGCGGTCCTGCGCCGCGACGATGCGCGGGCCTACGTGGCGCTCGACTACGGCGAGTCGGGGGGCGGGCACGGTCACCCGGACCGATTGAACGCCTGGCTGGTCGTGGGCAACGCCCGCATCCTCGAGGACGTCGGCACCGGCTCGTACGTCGACCCCACGCTGCACTGGTACCGCAGCACCCTGGCCCACAATGCCCCGCTCGCCGACGGGCGCTCGCAATGGCGTGCCGACGGCGTGCTCCTGGAATTCGACGAACGTCCCGAGGACGGTGCCGGGCTCGTCACGGCGCGTGCCTCGATCGCACCCGGCGTCACGGTCGAGCGCTCGCTCGTGGTGATGGGCGACTACGTCCTCGACCAGGTGCGGTGGTCGGCGCAGCGCCTGATCACCTTCGACCTCCCCTACCACCTCGATGCCGACTTCTCCAGCGCGGGGCGCTGGGCACCCGCCTCCCTCGTCGGCGGACGAGGCCTCGAGGACGGCTTCGACTTCGTCGGCGCGAGCGAGCACGTGCCCGGCGTCGCGGGACTCTCGTTCCACGCGGTCGTGGGCGACGTCCCCGTGCGCGGATGGGTGGATTGCGACACCCCGCACGAGTGGTGGCGTTGCACCGCCCCCGGCCCCCCCGGTGAAGGACGCCGCCGCTTCCTCCTGCTGCGCGCCAGGGCGCGCACGGGGCGCATTCGCAGCGTGTGGAGTTGGGGCGGCGCGGTGACGCTGTGCTCGTTCGACCCCGATCGCACGGTGGTGCAGCGCGGCGTTTGGGAACGTCACGAGCACCAGCGCGTCGCCGGGGCCTGGCACGTGACCCGCTTTCGACGCACGCAGGAGAGCACGGTGGTCCTGGGGGGATCGGGAGACGTCGACGAGCCGCGTGCGCTGATGGAGCAATCCACGTGGAGTGGAGCGCGGAAAGCTGGCGAGCGCGGAGCGGGGGGCCCAGCGGTTCCCGCCGCCACGGACCGTCCGCCACTCGTGCTGGGCACGGTCACCCAGGTCTCGCCCGAACCGGGCGCGCTCGCCGGTCGTCCGCTTCCCGGGCGGCCCTCGACGGAAGGAGCGGGCGCAGCGACCGGCATCCGGCGCTTCTTTCTGGGGGAAGCTCACTACCGTCGCTCCGAAGCAACCTGGCGCGAGGCGGGGACTCCGGTGGCGACCGTGGGGGTCGCAGCCACCTCGGACACGGTCGTTGTGGAGGTCGCCGTCGTCGCGCTGACCCCCGTCTTCGCCCCGCCGCGCGACGAGAACCCGCTCGACAACGAGCACCCGGACACGAACTCGGATGGCGTGCAGCTGTACGTCGGCGCCAGCCGCGGCGCGGGACGATATTTCGCCTGGATCCTCGTCCCCGAGCCGACGACCGGCGGTGTGCGCATCACGCCGCGCGCCGCCTTCGGCGCACCCCTGCCGCTCAACGCGACCTCCTGCCTAACAGCCGATGGCTGGGTCCTGCGCGTCACTTTGTCGCGGCAGGCGCTACTAATCGGTGGCGTCGGTGACTTTACGCTCGACCTGATCGTGAACGAGATTTCCCCGGATCGTGAGCGCCGGCGGGGGCAACTCGTCCTGAGCGGCGGTCACGGCGAGTGGATCTACCTGCGCGGCGATCGCCAGGATGCCGCGCGCGCCCTCACGTTCCACCTCTCCAATGACTGACAGCCTTCTGCACCGCGTGCGCGTGGTGCTGTTCGAACCGCAGGATCCGGTCAATATCGCCGCCACGGTGCGGGCGATGAAGAACATGGGGGTGCGCGACCTCGTGCTCGTGCGCCCGGTGGAGTACACCGCCTATCGGCTCGAGGGGATCGCGCACGACACCTTCGACATCATCGAGCGCATCCGCCACGTCGAGACGCTCGATGAGGCGCTCGCCGACTGCGTGCATGTGGCCGCGTTCACCGCGCGCCGGCGGCGCCACAAGTGGGACCTGGCGACCCCGCGGGAGATGGCGGACCGCCTCCTCACCAAGGTGGCCGACGGGACCGTCGCGATCCTGTTCGGGCGCGAGGACCACGGCCTGCCTAACGAAGCCTCGGATCGCGCCCATACGCTGGTCACGATCCCCACGACCAACCACGCGTCGCTCAACCTCGCGCAGGCGGTGCTGGTGGCGCTCTACGAACTGCACCTTTTGGCTGGCGACGCCACGCGCGTCGTGGCCCCGCCGCGGCACGACGCCCCACCCGCCACCAGCGACCAGTTCGAGCGCCTCTATCAGGATGTCGAGCGGTCGCTCTCGGCGATCGACTTCTTCAAGACCCGCTATCGCGACCACATCATGCGCAGCGTACGCTCACTCTACTATCGCGCGGCGCCGGATTCCCGCGAGTGCGACCTGCTGCGGGCGATGCATATCGAGGTCGTGCGCACGATGGAGCGCGTGCGTCGGCAGGCGCTGCTCGAACGTGACGCGATGCTGTCCGCCGATCCCGACCGCACAGACCGCACAGACCGCACAGACCGCACCGACGGCACCGACGGCACCGACGGCACCGACGGCACTGACGGCACCGACCGCACCGATCGCACCGATCGCACCGATCGCACCGACGCAACCGTCTCGCCGGCGTCCGGTCCGGCCTCGACCTCCCCGTCGCTCGAAACTGACGATGGCCCATCGACCGGCGACGCGTGATCTTCCGGTGAGCACGTCGTATCTTCGCGCGGCGGACGCCCCCCTCCCCGAGACTGCCTGACGCCCATGCCCTTCAAGCGCCTGTTCGGACGCGGCTCCGATGAGCCGTCATCCCCCACGCCCCAGGACGTCGCTGACGAGCGCGACGAGCAGCAAGCCCCCGATGAAGCCACCGATGAAGCCACCGAGGACTCCACGGACGCGCCCGAGGTGGAACTCGATGCGGACGCGGTCGATCGCGAGTGGTGCGATCGGGCCGCGGCGGTGATCCCCGGCGGCTCGTCGACGGGGAGCAAGCGTCCTGCGGCGCTCTACGGCCCCGCGTCGGGGCAGGGGCCGGGCCACTTCACCTCGGCGCAGGGCTGCCGCGTGGTGACCGCCTCCGGGCGCTCGCTTCTCGACTGCACGATGGCGTTAGGTTCCGTCGCCATCGGCTACGGCGACGACGCCATCAATCGCGCCGTGCTCGTCGCCGTGGCTGGTGGCAACTGCTGCGGCCTCGCGAGCGTCGCCGAAGTCGAGGTCGCCGAGCGGCTGTGCGACATGATCCCGTGCGCCGAGCAGGTGCGTTTCTTCAAGGCGGGCGGTGAGGCGGTGGCGGCCGCGGTGCGTATCGCCCGTGTGGCGACCGGTCGCGCGACCGTGATCGGCTGCGGCTATTTCGGTTGGCTCGACTGGTGGAATCGAGGCGCCGGGATTCCGGCCGGGGCCAACGCCGACTTCGTGGAGGTTCCGTTCGACGATGTCGCAGCGCTGGAGCGCGCGGCGGTCGCGGCCGGCAGCGGTCTGGCCGCCATCATCCTCGAGCCGGTCGTCCATCGCCTTCCGTCGCCGGAATGGTGCGTGGTGGCGCGGCGGCTGTGCGACGATGCGGGCGCGGTCCTGATCTTCGATGAGATGAAAACGGGGTTCCGCCTTGCACCCGGCGGTTACCAGGAATACGCGCAGGTCGAGCCCGATCTCGCCGTCGTCGGCAAGGCGATGGCTAACGGCTTCCCCATTGCCGCAGTGGTCGGTCGCGCGGCGGTGATGGAATCGGCGAACGATACCTGGATCTCGACGACGCTGGCCGGGGAGGGGGTCGGGCTCGCCGCCACCGCCGCCGTGCTCGATATCTACGCCGAGATGAACGTCTGCGAGACGCTCTGGCGCGTCGGCGGACAGATGCGGGAAAGCGTGGCCGCCGCGGTGAGCGCGAGCGGCGTCCCCGGCGTCTCGGTTTCGGGCATCGACCCGATGTGGTCGATCGACTTCGACGACCCCATTCGGCAGCAGCGATTCCTCGAACGCGCTGCATCGGAGGGCGTGCTCTTCAAGCGGGGAGCCTACAACTTCGCAGCGCTCGCCCACGACGAGGATGAGACGCTGTTGGAGGTCGAGCGGGTGGCCAGCACCGCGCTGGTCGAGGTCCTCGAGGAGGAAGCATCGTGATCACCGCGCTCGGCGGCCCGCATCCGCTGATCGACGTGCACGCGCACTTTTTTCATCCCGGAACGCCGCGCGCCGACTGGGCGCAGCTCAACGCCAGTCGACTGGAGGCGGGGCAACGCATCGGCATCACCTATCACGTTGCGTCGGTGCTCGGGAGTTGGGGGGCCACCTCGCCGACCTACTTCCAATCGCCGGCGGACACCGCGACGGGCAATGACGTCATGCTCGACGTGCAGTCGGCGCATTCCGATTGTGTGCGCAGCTATGTCGCCGTCAACCCGAATGACACCGAGGTCGCGCTGGCCGAGATTGACCGGTGCGTCGCGCGCGGCGCCGTGGGCGTGAAGCTGGCGGCGGCGCGTCGCTGCGACGACCCGCTGCTCGATCCGGTGGTTCGGCGGGCAGGCGAGTTGCAACTCCCGGTCCTCCACCACATCTGGCAGCATCGGCGCCGCCACTGGCCGTCGCAGGACATCTCGGATGGCGCGGACCTGGCCGCGCTGGCGCGGCGGCATCCGGAAGTGCCCTTCATCCTCGCGCACATTGGAGGCGGCGGAGACTACGCCCACACCTTCGCCGCCGTGCGCGATGTGCCGAACGTCCACCTCGACCTGTCGGGAAGCGGGATCGACCGGGGGATGCTCGACGAGGCGCTCGCCGCGGTCGGCAGCGCGCGGCTCGTGTGGGGCGCCGACATCACGCTGTGCACGGGACTCGCCAAGCTCTGGGCGCTCGACGCCCTCGGCCTCGACGAGCACGCGCTCGCCGATATCCGATGGCGCAATGCCGTCCGGCTTTTTCCGCGCGGCGCCTTTCCTGCGCTCGTCGGGCGTCTCGATGCCTGACAGGCAGAGCGACGTGCGCCTCGTGCCGCTCGACGTCAACACCTTCATCGGTGCGTACCCATTCCGCGCGCTGCCGCATCCCGACCCCGACGTGCTCGTGCGCGTCCTCGCGCGCGAGGGGATCGCCACCGCGTGGGTCGGCCACCTGCCGAGCGCGTTTCACCGCGATCCAGCGGCCGGCAATGCCGAGTTGGTGCGCGCGCTGGCCCCGTACGCCGAGGTGCTGCGACCGACCCCCGTCGTGCGTCCCGACTGGCCGGGATGGGAAGCGGCGCTCGATCGACTCGTGGACGCCGGGGCACCCGCGGTGCGGGCGTACCCGCAACTATGGGGCATGGCCGCCGGCGATGCGCGTATGTCCGCGCTCGCCGATCGCTGTGGGCGCACCGGCTGTGCGCTCCTCCTGACGGTGCGCTTCGAGGACCTGCGACAGCGTCACCCGCTGGATGTCGCTCCCGATCTGACCGCCGCACACGTGCGCGAACTCGCGCGAGCAGGGACCGGGGTGCGACTCGTCGTGACGGCGGCCAGCCGCGAACTGATCGAGGAGGTGCATTGGGGGCTGACGCCCAGCGAGCGCTCGAACGTCTTCTATGATTTCAGCTGGATCTGGGGGCCGCCGACCGACGATCTGGCGTTACTCTTCCGCACGATCGGGAGCGCACGATTCGTCTATGGTACGATGTGGCCGCTTCGCCTCACGCAGGGGGCGCGCGCGAACCTCGCGCTCCTGCCGGAGGCGTTGGCCGGGAGCGTGCTTGGCGATCCGCGCGTTCGGTAGCGGGCGGCGTGCGCGTAAGTCGTGGCGTGGGCCGAACCGGTCGCGAATCGAAGCAAGGAGCGATTGTTATGTACGATAGGCAAGTCTCGACAGACTCTACTCTTGCGAGTGACGTGCCGTCTCCCCATTTTTCGCCGCTGTTTCGGGTACTTGTGAAATGATTCACAAGACCGAGCGATTCGATCGGCTTCCCCTCCACCTCAGGACTCGATGACGAGCAGGCGCAAGTGGACGCTGGTGCCAGCGTTCTTCGCCATCGCTACGGCGGCGACCCTCCTCTCGGCGTACAGCGGCGCGTCATCGTCGCAGGGGTTTAGTCCCGTACAGCCGATCAAGTTCCCCCATCCCGTGCACGTGCAGACGCTGGGGATGAACTGCCTCTACTGTCATTACAGCGCCAACAAGTCGCCCGATCCGGGCTTGCCGGCGGTGGGGACGTGCATGGGGTGCCACACCGTGGTCGGTCCCACACGCCCCGCGATAGATGGCAAGCCCGCGCGACAGAGCGAGGAAATCAAGAAGCTGCAGGCCCTCGCCCCGCCGATGCAGTACGACAAGTGGCAGGCGATTCCGTGGATCCGCATTCACAAGCTCCCGGAATACGTCCACTTCCCCCACATGCGGCACGTCAGCGCCGGCGTCACCTGCCAGATGTGCCACGGGCAGGTGCAGGGCATGGCGCAGGTGCAACAAGCGTCGTCGCTGAACATGGGGTGGTGCGTGAACTGCCATGTGAAGGGCTACAAGCTGAGTGAAGGGTTGATGGCGGCAGGCGACACGGTGGGGGCCAAGGCGGCCGAAAACGTGGAGCCGAAGAAGGCGCGGTATGACTGCGCTGTCTGCCATTACTAGTCTGGAAGCATCGCCGCCGCCGCGGATGCCGGGCCTAACGAATCAGGTCTCAAGCACCACGGTTCGTCTCGACGATCGAGGAAGCACTGCATGAGCCAGTCGACGGGGTCCGCGGGCGTCAAGCGCCGCGAGTTCCTCAAGGTGCTCGGGGCCGCCAGCGCCGTGACCACCACCATCGGATGTAGCCAGGAGAAGGTCGAGAAGCTGATCCCGTATCTGGTCTCGCCCGACCAGACGGTCCCCGGCGTGTCGACCTACTACAGTACGACCTGCCGCGAATGCGCGACGGCCTGCGGAGTCGTGGCCGAAGTGCGCGACGGTCGCGCGATCAAGCTCGAGGGAAATCCCGAGCATCCGGTGAACCACGGCGCGCTCTGCGCGCGTGGACAGGCCGCGCTGCAGGGACTCTACAACCCCGATCGCTATCGATCACCGATGGTCCGTGAAGGGGGAAAGCTCGTCGCGACCACCTGGGAAAAGGCAATCCCGCTGCTGAGCCAGAAGATCGGCGAAGTGCGATCGACGGGCCGGGCAGGCAACGTCGCCTTCATCGACCAGCACGCCTCCGGAAGCTTCGGCGCCTTCCTCGACCAGTGGCTCGGCGCCTTCGGCTTCCCGGCGCACCACCAGTATGACAGCTCGGCCGATCTCGCCGTCCGCGCCGCCAACAGTGCGGCGTACGGCGTGGCCATGCCGGGCATCGACATGGCGGCGGCGACGCTCGTGATCTCGCTCGGCGCAGACTTCCTCGATGGACGTGACGCCGGCGTGCCGATGCAGCTCACGTTTGCCGATGCCCGCGCCAAGCTGCAGCATGCACCTCGCTTCATCTATATAGGCCCGAGGCGTTCGCTCACGGGGCTCAACGCCGACGAGTGGATTGCATGCAAGCCGGGGAGCGAGGACGCCATCGCGAGGGCGCTGCTCGGCGCCGTCGGCGGTACAGGGGGAGGGACGATCGCGGAGGCCGCGGCTGCGTCGGGAGTGACCGCAGCAACGCTGCAGCGACTGGCCGACGAGCTGAAGGCGGCGCGTCCGAGCCTCGTGCTTTCCGGCGTCTCCACGCCGAACGCGGGAGTGGTGGCGACGATCGCCGCCAACATCAACAAGGCGGCAGGGAACGTCGGCGTCACCGTGAAGCCCGGCGAGCCGATGGGCGGATACGACGGTGCCGTCGGCGCCGCGCAGATGGGGGAGATTGCCAAGGCCGCGAATGCCGGCTCGATCCCGCTGCTCTTCGTGCGCGGCGCGAATCCGGCGTACGACACGCCGAAGTCGATGCAGTTCTCCGCCGCGATGGCGAAGGTGCCGTATAAAGTCTCCTTCTCCTGCTACCCGGACGAGACGACGGAACTGTGCGACCTCGTCCTTCCGAGCGATCACGCGCTCGAGTCGTGGGGCGACGCCGAAGCGAAGCCGGGCGTCATTTCCCTGCAGCAGCCGGTGATGGACCGGATCTTCGATACGCGCGCCACGGGCGACGTCCTGTTGCAGCTGGCGCAGGGCGATCCCGCCACGGTGGCGCGCTTCCCCTGGAAGTCGTATCGCGACTTCCTCGTGAGTCGCTTCCCGGGAGGAAGTGCGACCTTTACGCAGGCGCTCGCCTCGGGGATGGCCAACGGGGCGATCGCGCAGCGCAGTGCGCCGGGCGCACGGCCGGCACTCTCGGCCGAGACACCGGCGACCATTGCAGGCGACGGCGAGTACTTCCTGGTCGTCTATCCGCACGCGGTGCTCTCGACCGGTGCGGGGGCAAACAAGCCCTGGCTGCAGGAGCTGCCTGATCCGGTCGCCAAGATCCTCTGGCAGTCGTGGGTCGAATTGCACCCGACGACGGCGAGCAAGCTGGGCGTATCGGCGGGCGACCATGTCACCGTGAAGACCTCGACCGGGAGCATCACGGCCCCCGCGTTCGTCTACCTGGGCATCCGGCAGGACACGGTCGCCGTGGCGCTCGGGCAGGGGCACACCGCCTACGGGCGTTACGCGAAGGACATCGGCATCAACGCGCTCGACGCGTTAGGCGCGACGTGGAATGGGGCCGGGGGCGTGTCGCTGACGCAGGCCAGGGCGACCGTCACGCGCGGCGGCGATCGCTCCGACCTGGTGACCACGGAAGGATCGGCGCGGCAGCATGGACGCGGGATCGCGCAGGCGATGTCGGTGGCCGACCTCGTCGCCGGACGTTTCGGCGAGGAAGCGCACCACTTTCCCGGCGACGCGGACCACAGCTTCCTTCCGGGGCTTCGGTCTCCGGTGGCGGGCGACGCGCAGGGCGACCTCGTCGACTCGACCGCCAAGGACCAGGGGATGTACAACCCGAAGCACTGGAGCGGGATGGCCAAGCGCCGCTGGGCGATGACCATCGACCTCGCGCGGTGCACCGGATGCTCGGCGTGCGTCACCGCGTGCTACGCGGAGAACAACATTCCGACCGTGGGGGCCCGCTGGCAGGGGCGCGCGCTGCGCCCCGGCTCGGCGAGCGACGACTCGGCGTGGGACACGCGCCCGGGGGCAAACATCCTCAAGGGTCGCGAGATGAGCTGGCTGCGCATCGAGCGGTACTTCGAGGGAGGCGAGGATGGCTCGACCGACTTCGAGGCGCGCTTCGTCCCGATGATGTGCCAGCACTGCGGCAACGCGCCGTGCGAGCCGGTCTGCCCCGTGTACGCGACCTATCACTCGCCGGACGGCCTGAATGTGCAGGTCTACAACCGCTGCGTCGGCACCCGCTACTGCTCGAACGGGTGCCCCTACAAGGTCCGCTACTTCAACTGGCACGGCTACGGCGAGCCGGAACGGCGTCAGTACGCCTTCCCCGAGCCGTTGCATCTGCAGCTCAATCCCGACGTCACGGTCCGGGGCAAGGGCGTGATGGAGAAGTGCTCCTTCTGCGTACAGCGCATCCGCGAGGCGGAGAACCTCGCCAAGCTCGAGGGGCGCGAACTCAAGCCCGACGAGTTCACCACAGCGTGCGCGCAGGCGTGTCCGTCCAGGGCGATCGTCTTCGGTGACGCGGCCGACGAGAACTGGTCGGTTGCCAAGCTGGCGCTGGACGCCCGCGCGTACCACGTCTTCGAGGAACTGAGTACCTACACCGCGGTGGTCTACTTGAAGCGTGTCAATCATCCGGGAGGAGCCAACTGATGGCGTCCTTCGTTGAGCCGCTCCGTCCGAACATCGCCTCAGCCGACGTTGCCCTTCCAGGGGTGCGGGACTACGAGCAGGTCGATGACGAGATCATCGCGACCCTCAAGCCGAGCGCTGGCTGGTTCGGGGCGCTCGGGGTCTCGATTCTGCTCTTCCTCGTTGGCGCCGCGGCGTGGATCTACCAGATCTACTGGGGCCTCGGCAACGCGGGGTATGCGCCGCCGGTCATGTGGGGCGTGTACATCATCACCTTCGTCTTCTGGGTCGGCATCGGGCACGCCGGCACGCTGATCTCGGCCATTCTCTTCCTGTTCCGAGCCGGCTTCCGAACCACGATCTATCGATGTGCCGAGGCGATGACGGTCTTTGCGGTCATGACGGCCGGCCTCTTTCCGATCATCCACATCGGGCGCCCGTGGAAGTTCTTCTGGCTGATCCCGTACCCGAACTGGCGGATGATCTGGCCGAACTTCAAGTCGCCGCTGGTCTGGGACGTCTTCGCCATTTCGACGTACCTGACCGTCTCGGCGACCTTCCTCTATGTCGGGTTGATTCCCGACATCGCGGTGCTGCGCGATCGCGAGACGAACCCGATGCGCAAGCAGATCCTGGCGGTCCTCTCACTGGGATGGCGGAACTCGGAGCCCGAGTGGCGCCACTTCATGAAGATGTACCTTTTCCTGGCGGCCTTCTCCACGCCGCTGGTGCTCTCGGTGCACTCCGTCGTGTCGTTCGACTTCGCGATGGCGCTGACGCCGGGGTGGCACGCGACGATCTTCGCGCCGTACTTCGTGGCCGGTGCGATCTTCTCGGGGGTCGGGATGGTCTTCACGATCATCATCCCCATCCGGAGGTTCTTCAGCCTCCGGCACTACGTCACGATCAATCATCTCGACGCGGCGGCCAAGCTCTGCCTCTTCACGTCGCTGATCGTGGGTTGTGCGTACCTGATCGAGTTCTGGGTCGCCTGGTACTCGGGCGTGGCCGTGGAGCAGGAATTCTTCTGGAATCGCGTCTTCGGCCAGTGGTGGTGGAGCGCCTGGATCATGCTCATCTGCAACATGGTGCTGCCGCTGTCGCTCTTCTCGCAGCAGCTGCGCCGCAACCCAACGTGGCTCTTCATCCTCTCGATCTTCATCAACATCGGGATGTGGTTCGAGCGGTTCGTGATCATCGTTCCGTCGCTCTCGCATGAGTTCGAGCCCTGGCAGTGGGGGCACTACGCGCCAAGCTGGGTCGACGTCTCGATCCTCATCGGATCGTTCGGCTGGTTCTTCATGTGGTTCCTGCTCTTCATCAAGCAGCTGCCGGTCATCGCGATTTCCGAAGTGAAGGAAATCGTTCCGCCGAAGCTGCGGACCCATGCAGCTCCCCATGGCGTGGACGTCAGCGGACATCACCCCCCGTACGGCGTGGCAACACCGGGAGAATTCGACTGATGCGACGCGGACTGGTAGCGGCCTTTCGCGAACTCGACGCGATCTGCGATGCGATTGAGGCCCTCAAGAAGCAGAAGTACGATTTCACCGTGTACACGCCGACGCCGCGGCACGAGATCGAACATGCCGTGGCGCCGCCGATGAGCCCAGTCCGACGCTACACGCTGATCGGCGGGTTGCTCGGCCTGACCTTCGGCTACTGGATCGCCGTGTGGACGTCGGAGTACTGGCCGCTGGTGGTCGGGGGGAAGGCGATCGCGAGCTGGATCCCGTACACGATTATCGGCTTCGAGATGATGGTCCTCGTCGGCGCACTGTCGACGGTGGCGGCGATGTTCATCCACTCGGGGATCCCGAAGATCACCGCAACGATCGGTTTCGATCCCAGATTCAGCCACGGCGACTACGGCATCTTCGTCGAGGCGCCTCCGGAGCGGCTCAAGGCGGCGGAGGACACGCTGCGGGCGCACGGGGCGGTCGACGTGCGAGGGGAATCATGAAGACGAGAAGACGAGGAGACGGGAAGACGAGGAGCGTCATGGCCGGCTTTCGGCGATTGGTGCTGGTGGCGCCCGCGGTGTTGTCGCTCACGGCGTGCGAGTGGTTCACCGATTTCAAGCGGCAGCCGTTCGTCACCGTGTGGGAACAGGACTCGACCCTCAAGATGGTGCGCGGTGCACCGCAGGGATCGGTGCCCCGCGGCGGCACGGCGGTGAGCGAACTACAGGTATCGTACACCGCGCTCCCGTACCAGATCGACAGCATCGCGCTCATCGCGGTCAATCCGACGCCGATCACCGAAGCGTCGCTGGCGAATGGTCGCAAGTATTTTGAGATCAACTGCGCCGTTTGTCATGGCGACACGGGCGACGGGACCGGAAAGGCCACGCGTTATGGCATCCCGCCGACCAACCTCATCATGGACATGACCAAGAACCGAAGCGACGGCTACATCTTCGGCATGATGCGCAACGGGCGCGGGCT
This sequence comes from Gemmatimonadota bacterium, assembly GCA_040007995.1. Classification (GTDB taxonomy): domain Bacteria; phylum Gemmatimonadota; class Gemmatimonadetes; order Gemmatimonadales; family Gemmatimonadaceae; genus SCN-70-22. The sequence goes on from JBDTUA010000065.1 coordinate 14,490, forward strand.
GATGCCGTCGTACAACCGGATCGAGGAATCGGATCGGTGGGACGTCGTGAATTACCTGCGAGCCCTGCAGGGGAAGGTGACGGACGTGAAGTTCGAGACCGGCCCGCTGGCGCTGCCGGGAGTCAATGGCGACAAGGTTCCTGGCTACACCGAGCTGGGACCGACGCGCTGGGTCCCACACGTCTCACCGATGCCCATCGGGACGTCCGGCGCCTCGGCGCGACCGAGTGAAGCGCGGGCAGCAGAAGGAGCCGCCCAGGGGACCGGCCAGCCAGTGAAGACGGGAGAACACGAGTGAGCGCACACAACGCAGCGCCGGCGCTGAGCCGGCAGGACCTGGTCACGATGATCCAGGCCAAGCCGGTCCCCGCGAAGCTCAAGATGGGTGCCCTGATCCTCGCAGCCATCGGATTCGGCATCTTCATCGTAGGCGCCGCCCTGGGGCAGGATCGCGCCTGGCAGGCCTTTCACGTGAACTGGCTCTTCTTCACGCTCCCGTCGTCCGCGGCGGTGGTCTTCGCGGCGGTGCAGCGCATTACGACGGCCCGCTGGTCGCGCAGTGTCATCCGACTGATCGAAGGGTTCGTCGCCTGGCTCCCCATCGCGTTTGTCCTCCTGCTCCTCACGCTCCTCTTCGGGAAGGGGCACATCTTCCCGTGGATGCACGAGACGATCACGATCCCCGAGAAGGCGCGCTGGCTCGACCCGACCTTCTTCACGCTGCGCGGCATCGGTGTTTTCGGACTCATCACGGCGCTGAGCGTCTGGTACATCTACACGTCGGTCCGCATCGACGTCGGATTGCTGCCGGAGTGGGGCGCGTCGTGGGCGAAGGGGCTGCGCGACAGGATGCGGCGCGGCTTCGGTGAGGAGCGCCGTGAGATGCACTCCACGCATTCGCTGCAGGGGAAGATCGCGGTCGTCCTGACCATTGTCTTCGGCTTCGGCTGGACCGTGCTGGCGTGGGACCTCTCGATGTCGATGGACTATCACTTCCAGAGCACCATGTACGGCTGGCAGGTGTTCATGGGCGGCTGGCTGGTGATGCTGATGGTCTTCGCGCTCCTGCTGCGCTCGTGGCGCAACTTCCTCGGCGCACACGAGGTCATCACGGAGAACCACTACCACGACGTCGGCAAGTTGTGTTTTGCCTTCGTCGCCTTCTGGGGCTACCTGACCTTCGCGCAGTACCTCGTCATCTGGTACGGCAACTGGGGCGAGGAAACGCATCGCCTGCGCCTGTCGCTCATTCAGCCATGGACCTGGCTCACTGTCTCGGTCGCCTTCCTCGTCTTCGGCCTCCCATTCTTCGGCTTGCTCGGCAAATCACCGAAGCTGTATACGCCGACGATGGCGTTCTTCGCGAGCACCACGATCATCGGCATGTGGATCCACCGCTATCTCGAGATCTATCCGCCGATCTACGTGCAGACCGTCACCTCGGTGCCGTTCGGCATCTTTGAGATCGGGACGACGCTCGGCTTCCTCGGGCTGTGGGGCTACGTCTACCTCGCCTTCATGGATGCCTTCCCGCGCATGCGCGTGGTCTGGATGACGTCACCCTATCGCGACGAAATGCAGATCCCGGTCGACGCGAAGACGATGGAGCCGCTGCCCGCGCACGAATAGCAGGGGGCAGAGTTCTGAAGACGAGAAGACGAGAGGACAAGGGCTTGTCTTCTCGTCTTCTCGTCTTCTCCTACCCGATGTACTGTATTGAGTAGGAGCGCTCCTGCGCGCGGTTCACGGCCACGATGCCCGCGGGCACAAAGTGCGCGTTGCCGATGGCCGTGGCCGTGAGCTCGCTGTAGATCTGGTCGGCGCTCGCGCCCACCTTGGCGGCCACCATGCCGGCGAAGGCGTGCGTCGCCATGTCGCAGATCGCGAACTGCGTCCCGCGCTTGATCATCGCGTCGATCGTCGTACCGCGACTGCTCAGCAGCATGCCGTAGTTGGTCCCCTGGTAGACGTTGATCACCGGCGCCTCCTTGCTCCTGGGATCCATGAAGCCGATCCGCTCGGCGAAGATCTTTCCGTATTTCGACCAGACGTCGTCCGAGAAGGCGAACGGCGTCGCGAAGTGGCGGAGGCAGATGACCACGGCGAGCTCCGACGCTTCGAGCCCGTAGGCGCCGCGGTTGGCCGTGTAGTAGTTGCTCGCGAAGGTGATCGCTTCGCCCACCCCGGTCGGGGAGATGCTGTCGAAGAAGAAACGATGCTTCCCGGGGACTTCGTCCAACCAGTCGTCCTGTGCGTGTCGCGCCGGCGTGAAGGGACCGTCCGGAGCTCTGTCCGGAGCTCTGTCGGCCGTGCCTCCGAACGCTTCGGCTGCGCCAGCGCGCGGAGTGAGCGCTATCGCCGACGTGAATGCGGCGACGCCGGCGCCAAGCCGGGTCAGGAACGCGCGTCTCTCAAACATGGAGATTCCGGGATTGGGGAGGCGAGATGCGAGAAGACGAGAAGACGAGAAGACGAGACGGGAAACGAGTATTCGTCTTGTCGTCTTCTCGTCTTGTCCTACCTTGCCTTCTCCAGTAGCTGCTCCAGAGTGGCGAGCGGGAGCGCTCCGCTTTCACGCGCAACTTCACGCCCGCCCTTGAAGACGATGGTCGTGGGAATGCCACGAATGTTGAACGACGATGACGTCTGCGGTGCCTGGTCGGTGTTCAGCTTGGCGACCAGTGCCGTGCCGATGTGCTTGGCCGCCAGCTGGTCGACGAGCGGCGCCATCACCTTGCAGGGGCCGCACCAGTCGGCATAGAAGTCGACGACGATGGGCAGCTCCGACTCGGCGATGGTACGCTGGAACGAGTCCTCGAACAGCGTCCAGGGGCGGTCCAGCAGGATGAAACGGGCGCACTTGCCGCATTTCGGACGCTCGGCCGCGCGCGCGCCGTCCACACGGTTCCAGGTCTGGCAGAATTGGCAACGAACAGTCAGCGCTTGCCCGGTGGGGATCATGGCAGTTTCCTCGGCTGCGGTCGGTCGGATATATTGGGTGGTGCTTGGGGGCGGTAGCTCAGTTGGGAGAGCGCGTGCTTTGCAAGCATGAGGTCAGGGGTTCGATTCCCCTCCGCTCCATATTACCCGGTGCACCGACGCCCCTCGATCCCCGCGATCTGGGGGCGTTCGGTTTGGCAGCTTCGATCGTCGAAGACACGGTACGAAACGTAACGGATGGGCCTCAGTCGGCCTCACTCGGCCTCACTCGGCCTCACTCGGCCTCGTTCCGGGCGTGCTGGAGAACGGATACCAAGGGGGAGACACGGACGACACAAGTGCGGAGCGGGCTCGGGAGCGCGGAACAGGCAATCCCTTCGTACCGTAGTGGTGTCGAACACACGAGACATGACGACTCCTCCTCCCCCTCCATCCCCGTCGGCCGATTCGGTCGCCGAGCGCGTGCAGCACGCGCTCGGCGGCGCGTATCAGATCGTCCGCGAATTGGGCGGGGGCGGGATGTCGCGAGTCTTCGTGGCGCACGACGGAGCGCTGGCGCGCGACGTGGTGGTGAAGGTGCTGCGTGAGGACATCGCCGAGGGGCTTTCCCGCGAGCGCTTTCGTCGCGAGGTGCTCACCTCCGCCAACTTGCAGCATCCCAACATCGTCGGCGTGATCGCCGCCGGCGACGCCGACGGCCTGCCGTACTTCGTCATGCCCTACGTCGAGGGGCAATCGCTGCGCGCCCGCCTGACGAGCGACCGCGCGCTCTCCGTCCCGCACACGGTCAGCATCCTCCGCGACGTCGCGCGGGCTCTCGCCTTCGCGCACGAACGCGGGATCGTGCATCGCGACATCAAGCCCGACAACGTCCTCCTGGCCGGGGGGGCGGCCGTCGTGGCTGACTTCGGCGTTGCCAAGGCCGTCGCCAC
>JBDTUA010000066.1:0-18228 GCA_040007995.1 Gemmatimonadota bacterium
GATTTCCCCACTGAGCGGGATGCCACTTCGCTGTTTGCTGGTGAGCAGGCTGCCGCCACGCTCGCGTCGTCGATGCTGACGAAAAGATCCGTGTCGTCGGCAATTCGATCGCGCATGACCTTGACGCGGATCAACGCCCGCGACGCGACGCCCACCGTCGGACCCTGTGTCGGTCCGCCGGGACAGATGGTGTAGCCGTGATCGTCGATGTCCGGCGCGCTCGCATCGGCGAAGCCGGCGACGGCGCGCGCGAAGCGTACCGGCACCACGCGATGCGGCGCCAGATCGAGCGGGAATCCCGCCAGGATCTGCACGTCGAGGTCGAAGCCCGGGAACAGCAGGCCGATATTGAAGGTCGCGATCTTAGAGTCCGGTTCGGGAAACCAACGTCTGCCGAGTGATCGGTCCGACGACGCCATCGAGCGCGAGGTTCTCGTCGCTCTGGAAGTTCATGATGGCTTGCTGCGTCTCCGGACCGTCCTTGCCGTCGTCGCTCGCCGTGCCGGGAAGCGTCTTGAGTTGGTAGCCGGACAGGTAGCCGAGCTTCTCCAATCGCTGTTGTACACCGGTCAGGGCTTCTGCTTTCGCTTGCGGATGAAAGCTGAAGACGTAGTCGGAGCCGAGGATGGTGACCGTGACCGGCGCGTTGAACAGCGGAATGATGGGGATCTGCACTTCGCCGTTCGCATCCGTGGTTCCGCTGGCAATCTCGACGCCGCCCGAGGTCGCGACAAAGTCTGCACCGACGATACCAAGTCCGCTCGCGGCGCCCGGCGCGAACTGGAAGCGCACCGGGTACGTCAGCACCACGATGGTGTTCACGCCCTGTTGATCCGCTGCGGTACGTGCAACCAAGGCTTCGGTGACAGGCATGAATGTATGCTCGGCTCAGGACGCGTCGTCGTGCAAGCCGAGCAGTCGATCGCTCGTCGCCGCGTCAATGTGACCAGTCTGCGGCAAGCCGCTCTGCTGCTGGAACGATCGGAGCGCCTGTGCCGTGCGCGGACCGAGGACGCCGTCCGCCGTGCCGCAGAAGAAGCCCAGGTTGTTGAGTCGCGCCTGCGCGCCGGACACCTTATCGTGTGGATCGAGCGCGCCCAGCTGCAGCGCCCACACGAGCACTCCGGACTTGGGGTCGGATCCGCGTTGCAAGCGCAGCTCCGCGCTCTGCGCACCGTCGGGCACAGGCTGGTCGAGCAGCCCGCCGCCATCGGTGACGCCATCGATGGGTGCCTGCCCGGGCACCGTCAGCGTGTACGGACGTTGCGCCATCGGGCCGTCGCGATCCTTGAGCACCAGGCGCAGGCGCGCCCGGGAGCGTTTCAGGACGAAGCGGTGCTTCGCATCGACCGCGCAGTCGTGTTGTGACGGCTTAAGCTCGGGCACGAAGACACGGTCGCCGGGATACAGCACATTCGGATTCGGCCGAAGCCCGCGCAGGCCGGCATTGGCGCCGTCGCCATAGATCAACTGGTAGTCGGCGAAGCCGTACAACGCCGCAATGCTGCTCATACATTCGCCCTGCGCAACCGTGTGAATAGGCACGATGGAAACGGGCTCGGGCTATGGACTCGCACTGCCTGCGAGCCATAGCTTACCTCGCAGTGGCCCACGACGACAGAGCGCGGTCGTGCAAACTCTTCATGTTCTGCGGGCGAAGGCACTCCGATGCTGACGATCAGAAGTGAGCAGATACGTGCGCTGCAGGCCGAGCGCCGGGAGCAGTTCGTCCGACATGCCGTGGCTCGCGTGGGGGTGAAGCTTCCGCACCTGACGGAGCGCCTGCCTGACTGGACCGAGAGCGTTCGGTCGTGCGTCGTCCAGGGGCTGCGCCACTTCTCCGCGGAGGACGATGTGGCGCGATACGTGGAGATCCGGCTGCGGTACTTCGGCGACGAGCCGACGACCGCGCTTCCCGAATCAGCGCTCGAACTGATTCACAGCGCGACGCTCCCCGCCAGGCGGCGTCTCGATAATTTCGAGCGATGGGCCAGGACCAGGGTGGTGCCGCGTGCCGTCTGATCAGAACGACACCGCGCAGAGCGACGGCGTCATATTGCCGTGCCCGGGCAACAAGCCAGAACACTGGATCGAGATCGAGCTGGCAGACGAAGACGGAGCGCCGGTTCCTGACGTCGAATTCCGCGTCGTGCTCCCCAACGGCGAGGCCGTTCGCGGTTATCTGGACTCGACGGGATCACAGCGCTTCGGCCCGTTCGAGGCTGCCGGATCGTGTGAGGTCAGCTTCCCCAACCTCGACGAGCGTTCCGTGCGACCGGGCTGAATGGCGGCGCAAGTGTGGTGTGGTCCCGGAATTCGACATCACCTGCGCCACGAGTCCAGCTATCGTCGCTCTGCTTGACGGGGAAGGGCACCCAAGCTGACGGGCGGAATCTCACCGCGTTGATTGAGTGGGTATCTCGTCGTCACCAACTGCTGCTTCTCCAGATTGAACTCCAGCAGGGTATCCGGATTGTCATCCTCCATAATCACGCGGTCAATCGGGCCGAAGACCGTGTGAAGCTCGGCCTCAGTGCAGGTGGGCAAATAGACGCGAAGCACTCGGGGATCGTAGTACCGGAACAGCAGTCGATTGCCGCTTGGGCCGCGCACGAGCAGCAACGTTCGAAGGTGACGCCGTAAGGTTTCGAGTCGGGAGTCGCACTTGAGGAAGACTCCCCAGCTGTTTCCCCACGCTTTGCCGATGAAACGTCGCGTTTTGTCGTAGTCGTGATCGAGTTGGACGAGGTATGGGGCGACAAGCTTCAGTTCGGGTGCGAGGTTGCCGGCGAACAGGCACGTATGCTGAGAATAGAAGCACTCGAGCAGCAAGCCGTAGATTCTCCGATCGCGTGAAGCATCGACGATCATCCAGGCATCACGGCTGAAGCCCTTCGGCCAGAGACGGCCTTCGAGACGGAGTTGCGATTCAGTCGACATCGTCGCGTCCAGCGAGACGGCCGTCGGTGCTATGAGCTGAGACATATCTCGACCGCCGCCGCGCCCAGGACCGCCGCGAGCCTGAACGTAGCCGCTTGAGCTGCGGCGTCGCTGTCGGCAGAAAATGTTGCCGGATCCGAATCTGTTGCCGCTTTTGGCACGCGAGCCGAGCGTTCGCGTGGTCGACTCTCCGAGATCGGGTACGGCACAAACTCCGAGTCCGCGCTTCCATCGGATGCTGTCGAGCTTTGTGATTGACCGCCGCCAGCCGAGGCGGCGTGCAACGGTCCTCGATGCACGTGCAGGCGCCCGCAGACCAGCAGTTCCACAATGCGGTCAACTACTGCAGCGTCCGACATCCACGCAAGGTTCAATCCATCCCGATTCCGGGAGAGCAGCGTGCGCATTTCCAACATCTTGAACACATCCCCTGCCGACTGCCGGAGCCACTGACGGACATCGGAGCGATCGCGCAGAAGGGGGGCCGATGCACGATCGCGGCAATCGAACGATTGACACAAAGTCCAGTCGTGAAATCGCGAGTGCATGTGATGTTTGGAGTATGCGGTGCGAACGACGGGCGGTGGGCGCGTCCTCATCCGCGCCGGAGGCGCGATTGGGTCGACTGTGATGGGCGATGGGCGCCCGGCCTTAGACTGCTGCGTGCCTGATGAGGAATTGTTGGTTGACCGCGAACGAAGGTGGGACATGCGAGTGGACCAGCCAGGCGCTCTTTCGTTGCTCAAATCTTGAAGCGCGAGCTTGGCAGCGCGTGTCGCTGAAAACTCTCACCGACACCGCGAACGCGGAAGATCCGCTCGTCCTGAACGCTTCCGTCATCGCCGGGAAGGGGCCACGACCGCCGCCGCGACCGCCAAGACCGATACCGACGCAGCCAGCGCCACTTTCGCGGGTGGTCCTGCACTCCTTTTGGGATTTCCGCTGTCTAAGCTGTCAGGGCGCGCATCTTCGCAGCGGTGAGCTGGGTCGCGGTCTTGTGGGCGGTCGGCGGCGAGGGCTGTCGAAACGTTGAAATTCGCCACGGACCGCGTTGCCGCGTCGCACGGCATGCCGCTGAGGAAACAACCATCGACCTGATTCTGTCCGGTGGTATGGATGGGGACGAGCTCTTCCCAGTCCTGTAGGGCGATCAGCGAGACGGACGCGCTTCTCGTCAAATTGGCTCAAGACGAAAGCCTGTGAGCGACGCAACGATTCTGGAATGATCAACCTTCTTTCGTGGCACGGTCAGGTGCGGCAGACGCGCACATCGCGGTTCCTTAGGCAGGCGGCCAGGCGGGCCCTCCTGCTCGGCGGCGCCGTTTGCGCGCTCCTTGGATTCGCCACCTCAGCCCACTCGCAGCAGAGTCTGACGGAATGGAGGCAGGATCTCCGCGTCCTGGCTGACACGCTGCGAGCAAGGCATCCCCAACTGCAGCACCCCGACTTCCGAAGTCGGTTCGATCGCGACGTGCTCACGTTGAACGCAAGACTTGCGCGGATGACGCGCGCCGAGCGGGTTGCCGGCTTCGCTCGACTCGTAGCCGGCCTCCACGATGGTCACACACAAATGGGGCTGACGTGGGATCCAGCCGTGCATTTTCACATGCTTCCACTGCGCGTCTATTTGTTCGCGGATGGAGTGCATGTCGTCCGGTCTGATTCCGCGAACAGCGACCTTCTTGGCGCCCGGATCGAGACCATCGGTGTGTATCCCGTTGATGCAGCGATCGCGCGGTTGCGTCCGTGGGTTCACGCCGACAACGAGTCCGCGTTCCGTGATATCGTTGCCTCGCGACTCATGCTCGGTGAACTGCTGAAGCTTGCCGGTATCGCGGCAACGAGTGACTCGATCAATATCAGGGCGCGAGCACAGGACGGCGCCCTGATCGAACGCGTGTTGCGTGCATCGGATCCAGCCGCCCCGCTATCCTCGCGCCGGGCCGTTGCCCAGAACGCGCCGACACCGCTGTCGCTACGCAACACCGATCAACCGTTCTCGTTTGCGGACGTGGATTCGCTGCATGTGTTCTGGATTCAGTTCAACGCTGTGCAGGACGGCGCATCGGAGTCTCTTGCCGAACTGGCGCGGCGGGCGCTCGCCGAAGCGGAGCGCTCGGACGCGACGCGCCTCGTGATCGACGTTCGTCGCAACAATGGCGGAGACAATACTCTGCTTCGGCCGTTGCTCGTTGGGCTGATCAGGTCACGCTTCAACGCACCGGGGCATCTGTATATCATCACCGGCCGGCTCACCTTCTCAGCTGCCGTAAACTTTGTGACCCGCGCCGAGGCGTATACCGATGCGCGTTTCGTTGGCGAGCCGACGGGCGCGCCACCCAACCACTTCGGCGAAACAGCGCGTCTGATTTTACCGCACAGCGGTCTCACGGTGCTCTATTCCACGTTGTGGTGGCAGGACGCCGACCCTCGCGATACCAGGCCCTGGATCGCACCGACCATCATCGTGCCCCCGACGTTCGCCGACTATCGGGTGGGGCGCGATACGGCGCTTGACGCCATTCTTCGAGACCCGCCGGAGTAGGGTTGGCCCAACGGTCTTGCGTGGTGGGAATTCAAGACGGCGGGTGACCATGCATGCGCGGTCGCGCGTCCGCGCGCCGAGCTCGGGCAATGGTCTACGCGACGCAGCTTTCCTCTCGCCCCGGAGTCCGCCCTTGTGTTTGGCGGCGGATATGCATGGCAGGCGGGTCCTCTTCATCACAGATCCGCCCGTCCGCGCGGCTACATTCGTCCTGAAGGCCTCGCACGCACCCCCAAATGGAGCGACAACGGTCGTGTACGGACGACGCATCCTGATCGTGGACGCCGACGAGGTCGCCGGCCATCGCATCGCGCAAATCTTTCGCGCGCTGGAGCACGAAGTCGTCGCGATTGTACCGTCGGATGCTGCGGCGGTCGACCGCGCTCGACGAGCGGCTCCCGACGTCGCAGTAATGCGAGCCGCCATTCCCGCCGACGCCGAGCCGACGACCTGGCTCGCCGCGCTGCGCGCGCAGTGGACTATCCCGGTCGTCGTCATCCTCTCCGAGGGGGACGAGGGCCGACTAAGGGCGGCGACGCGCGTCGAGCCACACGGCTACATCGTCCTCCCGTGCACAACGCGTGAACTGTGTGCCAGCATCGAATTGGCGCTCGTCGCGTTCGACTCTGTGCGAGCGGCGCGAGCGGTGCACGAGCAGGAAACGCGCTTCTTCGCGACCGCGATCGACCTGCTCTGCGTGCTGGACTTCAACGGCTACTTCCGCCAGGTAAACCCTGCCTGGGAGCGCGCGCTCGGCTTCACCGCGTCGGAGCTGACGTCACGCCCGTTCATCGACTTCGTGCACCCGGACGATCGCATTCGGACGCTGGAGCGCAATTCCCGCGTGCGCAGCGGCGAAGCTGCGCTCGCCTTCGAGAATCGCTACCTCTGCAAGTCCGGGGAGGTTCGTTGGCTGCGCTGGAACGCCGCACCAAACTCCGTCGATCGTGCGATCTATTCCGTGGCGCGCGATGTCACGGACGAAAAGGAGGCGCACGCGGAGCGCGAGCGACTGGTGAGCGAACTGCAGCTCGCGCTGGGGGAGGTGAACTCCCTTCGCGACATCCTGCCGATCTGCTCCTATTGCCGACGCGTACGTGACGACGAGGACTACTGGCATACCGTCGAGGCGTATGTCGGCCGGCATACCACCACTGAGTTCAGTCACGGCATCTGCCCAAGCTGCATGGCGACCGAGGTCGAGCCCGAGTTTCGTGATCCGGTGGGCAAGGACTGACGTGCTGGCGCGGCGCCGACCCTGGAGAAGTGGGACAGCACGAGGAAGGGGAAGGCGGCGCCCTGTCCGGCGTGGCTAACCCACCGCGAGGAGGTCGGCCGCCTCGGTCGTCAGGTCTTCGACACACGCCTCCATGTGCTCCTGATGCGTCCGGAAGCCCAGGACGCACACGCGGGCGAGAAAGCGCCCGTCCACCATGCACCCGGTAAGCATCACGCGACCGCGTGCCGTAACTCGATCGACCAGCTGGCGGGTGGCGTCGTTGCGCGCCGACTGCGTTGAGAGCGTCGGTCCTTCCAGGTGGAACGCAAAGAGCGACAGCTGCGGCGCCGCATCGATGACAATTCCGGGAATGCGCGCCACGCGCTCGGCGGCCCATACAGCCAGCGCACGCTTCTCGGCGATCGCCCCGCGATATTTCGCCGCGCCGTACATCTTGATCGCCATCCAGACACGCAGCCCGGGGAATCCGCGCGAGAGGTCGGGGCCGTACTGCGCCGGGTCGTAGAACTCGGACTGGTTAGGCGGCAGGTAGCCGGCGGTCGCCGAGTGCACCTGACGGAGGGCCTCCCCGTCGCGCACGAGAAGCGCTCCCGTGCCATAGGGGAGGAACATTCCCTTGTGCGGGTCGAGCGTGAGCGAGTCGGCGCGCGACAGGCCGCGAAGGACGGACTGCAGCGCTGGATCGAGCTGGAAGAACGCGCCATACGCGCCATCGACGTGGTGCCAAATCCCCTGCTCCGCACACAAGTCGGCGAGGGCGTCCAGCGGGTCTACCGCGCCAGTGTTGGTTGTCCCCGCCGCCGACGCCACGAGGAACGGCTGCAGCCCTTGGCGACGATCATCGGCGATCGCGTCGGCCAACGCATCGACGCGCATACGGAACTCGCCATCGACGGGGATCTCCCGTACGCGATCGTGAAAGATCCCTGCCAGCTTCGCGGCCTTGGCGATGCAGTGGTGCCCCTGCGTCGAGGTGTAGAGCGTGCCGCGGCGAAGGTCGGTCCCGAGGACGCGCTCGCGCGCGCACAGGATGGCGTTGAACGTCGCCATCGAGCCGCCGGTGGTGAACAGTCCGGCCGTTCCTGTCGGGAAATGCATCCACTCCCGAAGCCAATCGAGCGCGTTCGCCTCCAGCTGCACGAGCGCCGGGGCGGCCGTCCAGACCCCTGTGTAGCGGTTGGTGGTATCGGCGATGTAGTCGGCGAGTGCCGCCGGATAGACGCCGCCGCCGGGGATGTACGCGAGGTACCCGGCGCTGGGCGTGTTGTAGCTGCGGGGGATCAGTTCGTCGAACAGCAGGTCGAGCAACGGCTGTAACTCGCTCGGATGCTCGGGGACTGACTCGGCGATGGACCGGCACAGCTCCGCCGCCAAGATGTCGCCGCATGACGGCTCCTGCGGCAACGCCGCGAGGTGGGCTACGCTACGATCGACGACGGCGTGTCCCATGGCGCGCATGGCGTCGGGCGAGAAGTCGAGATCGGGAGGGGCGACGGCGGGCGAGGCTACGACGGGATCATTCATGGCAAGGAAGCTACCACGGACGACTTCCCGTGTCGCGAGTTAGGCGGTCTTTATGGCGCCCTACCGTTGGCGAAGCGCTCCCGTCACCCTGGCTCCGGGGCCGATATTCCACCGGTGAGAATCGGCGAGCGCCACGCGCCGGCGGGACCAACCGCGCCCAATTCCCGATTGACGCCTCGCGCACGCGGGGAATCGGTCCGAGATTGCACGCGTCGCCTCTCCCCTCACTCGTCGCCGATGCTCTCCGTCCGCCAGCTCGTCAAGGTCTATCCCGGCCCCGTCGCCGCCCTCCAGGGCATTTCGCTCGACATCCCCAGCGGGATGTTCGGCCTGCTCGGCCCTAACGGTGCCGGGAAGACGACCTTCATGCGTATCCTCGCGGGGGTCCTCGAGCCAACGGCCGGATCGGTGCACCTCGACGGAGAGGATGTCCTCGCCAATCCCGAGGCACTCCGCGCCTCGCTCGGCTATCTCCCGCAGGACTTCGGCTTCTTTCCGCACCTGCGCGGGCAGGCCATGCTGGAGTACCTGCTCAAGCTGAAGGGGGTGACCGGTCCGCGCGGGGTGAGTGCGCTGGCCGCCGAGCTGCTGGAGCGGGTGAATCTGGCCCATGCCGCCAAGCGCAAGGTGAAGGACTATTCCGGGGGGATGCGGCAGCGGCTCGGCATCGCCCAGGCGATCGCCGGCAACCCGAAGCTCATCATCGTCGATGAGCCGACGGCGGGACTCGATCCCGAGGAGCGACTCCGCTTCTATCGACTGCTCGCCGAGCTGGCGCAGGATCGCACGGTGCTGCTCTCGACCCACATCGTGGAGGACGTCGCGGTGCTCTGCCGCCGTTTCGCCGTCATACGCGCCGGTCAGCTGGTGGCGCTCACGTCGCCGCACGACGCACGCGTGCAGCTGGCGGGAAAGGTATTCGAGGGAGACGTCTCCCCCGAACAGTTGGACGCTGTGCGACGCACGCACCGGGTCACGCAAGCGGTCCTCGTCGAGGGGCGCAACCGGGTGCGCATCTTCGATGAGAGCGGCGCCTGCCCGGAGGGGTTCGAGCCAGTGGGTGAAACGCTGGAAGACGCCTACTTCCTGTTGATGCACGCGCAGCCGCTCACCGCCGAGGTCACGGCATGAGCGGGCGCCGCCTGATGGTTGTGGCGCGCGACGAGTTCACGCTCACGCTGCGTCGCCCGATGGTCTGGACCCTGCTTGCCCTCCTCCTCCTGCTCTCCTGGGGGATAGCGGAGGGAGTCGTGCAAGTCGCCCTCGGCTCGGGTGACGCGTCGGTCGGGGGGAAGAAGGCATTCCTCACCTCACAGTTCGCGATCACCCAGATCATGACGGTCTTCACCTTCACGATCTACACATTCTTTGCTGCGGCGGCCGCGGGACTGAGCGTGATCCGCGATGACGAATCGCGAGCGCTGGAAGTGCTGCAAGCGACCCCGTTGCGACCGACGGAGTATGCGTGGGGGAAGTTCCTCGGAGTCTCGACGGCATTTCTCGTCGTACTCGCCGTAAACCTCGCCGCCCTCATCCTGTTCCTGTCGGTGCTTCCCAACGCCGACATGCTCGACGTGCGAGGCCCGTTCGCGACCGGGAACTACCTGGTGCCTGCGCTTGCCATCGCCGTGCCCAACATCCTCTTCACCACGGGCGTGGCGTTTGGCGTCGGGACGGGGACTCGACGGTCGATTCTTGTCTTCGCCGCGCCGATCGCGCTCCTCGTCCTCTCGGCATTCTTCCTCTGGAGCTGGTCGCCGACCTGGCTGAGCGAGTCGTGGAACCGCGTGCTGATGTTTGCCGATCCGGCCGCCGCACGCTGGCTGAGCGAGACGTACCTCAAGGTGGACCGGGGCGCTGAGTACTACAACACACAGCGGGTCGGCTTCGATGCGCTGTTCTTCGCCAACCGCCTGTTCTGGTCAACCATCGGTCTCGGCGCTGCCTGGCTGGGCATCCGACGCTTCACGCGCACCTATCGGGCTTCGCACGCGATGAGCACCGGGCAGGTCAGCGCTGCGCTCGCGGCGGCATCGGCCTGGTCGGCTGCGCCCGCCGGGAGCAACGCCACGCTGGCCTCGTTGCAGATGACGGCTGCTCCATTGGGAATGTGGGCCACGGCATGGGGCGCCGCCGGGGCAGAGTCGCGGGAGCTGGCATCGCGGGCCGGGCTCTACCTCTTCGTCCCGTTGATCGTGTTGCAGCTGTTGGGGAACTCGCTCACCGCCATCGGAGCGTTCGATACCCCACTCCTGCTCACGCCGGGACAGCTGGCCTCGAGCCAGATGCAGGCGATGGCGACGTTCGTCATCCTCCTGCTCGTCTTCTACGGCGTGGAGAGCATGGAGCGCGAGCGGGCCACGCGCCTCGACGCCATACACGACACCCTGCCGATCAGCACCGGTGCGCTGCTCGCCGGGAAGCTCCTTGCGCTGGGAGTGGTCTGGCTCGTAGTCGCCCTGGCCGCGGTGCTGGCCTCGGCCATCATCATGCTCGTGCAACGCAAGGTCGCCTTTTCCCTCGTCCCCTTCGCGCTGCTGTGGGGGCTGCTCTTCCTGCCGACCTTCCTCGCCTTCACCACGTTCGTCTTCGCCACCTGGACGCTGGTGCGCAATCGCTACACCACGTATGGCATCGCGTTAGGCGTGCTCGGGCTGACGGGGTGGGCCACGATCACCGAGCGCCTGTCATGGCCGACCAACTGGGCGCTGTGGACGGGAGTCCGTTGGACCGACATGGGGACGCTGGAATTCGACCGAGGGGCGCTCGTCCTCAATCGGCTCCTCTGGCTGTCACTGGCGGTCGCCTTCTGGCGCATGGCCACCCGCCTATATCCACGCACCGCGCGTGACACGGTGAGCCTGGTCCATGCCTGGTCGTGGCCGCGGCTCTGGCGCACGTTCCGCCGAGCGTCACCGTTCCTCGTCGCCCCGGTCGTGCTGGGCGCCACCCTCGCCCGACAGGTGAGCCAGGGACCGGATGGCAGCCGCGCTGAGAAGGTGGGGAAGGACTACTGGAAGAAGAACCTGGCCACTTGGCGCGACGCTCCCTTTCCCTGGCTCAAGGGCGTCGACGTCGACCTCACAATCGAGCCGGCAGCGCGGCGTTATCGCGTCTCGGGGAGCTACCTCATCGTGAATCATCGCGATACCACGCTGCGCCAGATTCCGCTGACCGTGGGGCTGTGGAAGGAGATGCGGTGGACCGCTGACGGCGACTCCATCGCCCCCGACACCGCCTCGCATCTGTATCTCTTCACCCTGCAACGCCCGTTAGGCGCGGGCGATTCCGTCCGCATCGGCTTCCGCTACAGCGGCGACGTCTCGGCGCCGACCGAGGGACGGGGAGGGGCAGGTGAGTTCATCATTCCATCCGGCGTCGTGATGACCAACTTCGGTCCCCGCTGGTTTCCGTACCTGGGCTACGAGCCGTCGATCGGCGTCGACAAGGACAACCGCTTCGAGCCGCGACAGTACCCTGAGGATTGGTACGTGGGGACGACGCCGGCGAGTTTCGGCAGTCAGCTCCCCATGACGGTGCGCACGCGCATCACCGTTCCCGGCGATTTCATCGCCAACGGTGTGGGAGAGATCGTCAGCGACTCGGTCCATGGCACCACGCACACCGTCACGTGGGAGACCGACCACCCGGTGATGGCCTTCAATGTCGTGGCGGGGCGCTACGCCGTGAAACGTGGCGCCGGGACGGCGCTCTTCTACCATCCGACGCACGCCTACAACGTCGACGAAATGCTTCTGGCGTTGAATGCGTCGAGACGCTGGTACGGCGAATGGTTCGGCACCTATCCGTGGAAGACGTTGAAGATCTCCGAGTTCCCGGCGCTCGCCGGCTACGCCCAGGGATTCCCGACCAACATTTCCTTCTCGGAGGGGATCGGTTTCCTGACCAAGAGCGAACCGAAGACCAACCTGGCCTTCATGGTGAGTGCCCATGAGATCGCCCACCAGTGGTGGGGAAACATGCTGCAGCCGGCCAACGGTCCGGGTGCCAACCTGCTCAGCGAGGGCATGGCCCACTTCTCGACGATGCTCCTGATGGAGCAGGAGAAGGGGGAGCGTGCCGGGCTCGAACTGCGCACGCGCTTCGAGAGCCGGTGGGGAGACGGGCGGCGCGCCGACGCCGAGCGAAAGCTGTATCGCATCGACGGGTCCAAGGCGGGCGATGGCGTCGTGACCTATGAGAAGGCGGGGTGGACCTTCTGGATGCTTGCCGAACGCATGGGGCGCGACAACGCCCTGCGTGGCATGAAGGCATTCATCGCCCGCTTCCAGGGTGGTGAGGATCACGCTGCGCTCGAGGACTTCACCGCCCATATGCGGGCGTACGCTCCCGACACCGCCGGCTACGACGACTTTGTCCGGCAGTGGTTCGATACCGTCTCGGTGCTCGAGTACAAGGTGGAGACGGCCACCGCGCGCCGGATTGCGGCTGCCGGACCGTGGGAGACGGAAGCGTTGATACACAACGTGGGCAACGCGCGGATGCCGGTTGATATCGGCGTGGTGACGGGAGAACGCTTTCCCGACGACTCGACCCGCAAGGCGAAGTCACCGTACGCCCAGGCGCTGACCCGCATCACGATCTCCGGCGGCGACACGATGACGGTGACGATTCGGTCGCCGTTCGAACCGGAGAAGGTGGTGATCGATCCCGACGTGCGCGTGCTGCAGTTGCGGCGCAAGCTGGCGGAACGGAAGGTCGAACCACGGTAGGGGCCGGCCGGCTACTCGCCGCGCAGCGCCGCCAGCACGTCCACTCGTGCGGCCCGCCGCATGGGGACCAGACACGCGGCCGCCGCCACCAGCACGATCACTCCTGCAACGGTGGCAAAGGTCAACGGATCGAACGGCGAGACGCCGTACAGCAGCGACCGCGTGAGGCGCGCCAGGACGAGTGCCCCCACCAGCCCGACAACGATCCCGGTGCCGGCGATCACCGCCCCCTGACGGAGGACGAGTCGCACCACCTGCATCGCGCCGGCGCCCAGCGCGAGACGAATGCCGATCTCCTGCTGTCGCTCCGCCACCATGTACGCGAGAATGCCGTAGGTTCCGATCGCCGCCAGCAGCAACGCCACGACGGCAAAGATCCCCAGAAGCAGGGTGAGGAAACGCTGACGCACCAGCGAGGCACCGATCACCTCGTCCATCGTGCGCAGCTGCACGATGGGCAGGGTGGGATCGATGGCCGCCACGGCGCTGCGGATGCTCCCGGCGAGCGCGGAAAGCGGTTGGCTCGCCTGCAACACGAGGTTCATCTGGCGGGGGACATATCCGAGCACGCGCGGCAGCTGCTCGAAGTTGAAGTACAACTCCGTTCCGGCGGGCGCGTCGAGCCCTGCCTGCTTCACGTCGGCGGCCACACCCACGATCGTGAACCAGGGCGTGGACGGACCGAATCCCGGACGGATCCGTCGCCCCAGCGGGTTCTGGTCGGCGAAGAATCGCCTGGCGAGCGCCTGGTTGATGATCGCGACCGGGCTCCCGGCGGCGTCGGTGGCGGTGAAGCCGCGCCCATCGACGAGCCGGATTCCCATCGTTTCCATGTAGCCGGCGGTCGCACCCTGGTAGTAGTCGACGTTGCCCGGCGGGTCGCCGGCTTTTGGGGCGTAGCCCTCGAAATCGGTGTCGTTGGCGTCCACCTGACGCACGGGAGGAAGTCCCTCCATCGCCGCGGCGCGCGTCACCCCCGGAATCGCCTCGAGGTGTCGCGTGAGGTCAACGATCGCCTGCGCCGCACGCTGCGAGTCGGGATACACCGAGCGTGGGAGCACGAGACCGAACGTCATCCGCCCCGCCGAATCGAATCCCGCATTGACGCTCGTGAGGTTCTGGAAGGTGCGGATGAGGAGCCCTGCCCCGATCACCAGCATGACGGCGAGCGCGATTTCGCCCACCACCAGTCCGCGACGCATCCGGCTCCGCCCTGCACTCGCCGTCGTGCGCGCTCCTCCCTCCTTGATGGCAGCGGTGACACTCTCTTCCCCGAGGTGGAGGAGCGGCGCGAGCCCGAAGACGAAGCCGGTGCCGATCGCCACCCCCACCGTGAGGAGGAGCACGACGGGATCGAGCGTGATCTCGGTCGCGCGCGGGATGCTCTCGGGATTTGCGGCGAGCAACGCCTTGAGTCCCGCATATGCCACGCCGAGTCCGACCAGTGCGCCAAGGAGCGAGACCACGACGCCCTCGGCGATAAATTGCTGCAGCACGCGCCCGCGCCCCGCACCTAACGCGGTGCGCACCGCGAACTCCCTATGTCGCGATTCCGCGCGCGCCAGCAGGAGATTGGCGACGTTGGCGCAGGCGATGAGGAGGACGAGGGCGACCGCTCCCTGGAGCACCCACAACGCCTGCCGCACGTTGCCGACCACCTCGTCCTGCAGCGGCGCCATCTGCAGGCGGTGGGTGGAGTCGTTCGGGACATGGGTGTCGCCAGCCCACTCACGCCAGCGGCGCAGCATGCCGTTCAGCTCCCCGGTCGCCTGCGACGGTGTGACGCCCGGCGACAGGCGCCCCACGAGGTACAGCGAGTGTGAGCCGCGATTCTGCCGGTTGGCGGCGTCCAGCCCGAGCGGCATCCACAGCTGCGCCTTGCTGTCGTGCAAGTCGAAGTCAGGCGGCATCACGCCGAGCACCGTGGTGGCGACGCCGTCCACCTGTACGCGCTGACCGATGACGGCCAGGTCGCTGCCAAACGTCCGCTGCCACAGCTCGTGAGAGAGCACCACGACGGGATCGGCGTTCGGCACATCCTGCTCGGCGGTGAACAGCTGCCCGTGTCGCGCGCGCACGCCAAGGACGGTGAACATGGTGGCGGTGACCGACGCAACGTTCACCCGCTCGGGACGATCGTTGCCGCTCAGGTTGACCGCTCCCATGCGATACGCCGCAACGCCGGCAAAGGCACGGGTGTGCTCGACGAAGTCGAAGTACTCGGGGGGCGAGATCCAGAACTTGTCGAATCCGAGGGTCGGGAACTGGCTGGTCAGGAACATCAGCCGGTCGGCGGCCGGATAGGCGAGCGGCTTGCGGACCACACTGTTCACCACCGAGAAGATCGCGCTGTTGGCGCCGATCCCGAGCCCAATGGTGACGATGGCGATGATCGCGAAGGCGGGCGATCGGCGCAGCAGGCGAGCGCCGTGCCGCAGATCCTGCCAGGCCGCTTCGAAGAGGGCGCCGCCGCGGACGGGCTCCGCGTGCGGGGAGTGGAGAGATCCCATGCTGATGTGGCCTCAAGGAGATGGGACGGAGAGCTCTGGCCGCCCCGGCTCGACGCGCGAAACGAAGCGAGGGGGCGCTGCCCTCGTCCCTTCTGAGACATCGCGGAACGCTCAACGGTTTGGGGCGGTGCGGCAGCCATCCACCCTCGGTCGAATCCTCAAGGCGTCGCGGACGTCCCGTCGGTATTTGGCGGTAATCCTTTCGGCATGCTATGATCGTCCGTCGCACCCCTTCTCCTGCCGGTTGGCGGAGGCGTGCCGAGGTCAGGTCCAACCCACTCGCCATCGAAGGAGGAAGGTCATGAGCGAGGCGAAGAAGCCCGTTCGGTTGGCGGGGGCGAGGCTCGATCGGTCCCGGCACGTCTGCGCCTTTTTCCACAGCAAGGAAGAGGAGTACCGCGTGCTGCTCCCCTTCATCAAGGAGGGATTCGAGCACCGAGACAAGGCCTTTCACATCGTGGACCCGAACCACCGCGCCGAGCATCTTCGGCAACTGTCGGCAGCCGGCATCGACGTCGACGGCGCCGAGCAAACCGGCCAACTGGAGGTCCGGCGGTGGGAAGATGCCTACTTGCAGGACGGCCGCTTCGACCAGAATCGAATGCTCGCTCTGATCGAGGAAGTGCTGCAAGGTGGCCAGGCTCAGGGCTACCCGCTCACCCGATTGGTCGCCAATATGGAGTGGGCGCTGGAGGACCGGCCCGGCGTGGACGACATCGTGGAGTACGAAACCCGGCTGAACTTCATCCTCCCGAAATACGACGATGCGGTGTGTTGAACGTATGATCTGCACCAGTTTGGTGCTGAGGTGATCATGGACATCCTGCGGACGCACCCGATCGTCATCATCGGCGGCATCCTGCAGGAAAACCCGTTCTTCGTACCGCCAGACGAAATGCTGCGCGAGCTGCGGGATCGTAAGGGGCGAGCCAGAGGTTGAGCGAGCATGGACACGGAGCAGCCCACCCCTGATGAAACGCAAGCGCTTCGACGCTGCGTGCGCGAGTTGGCAGCGCTCTCCGCGCTGTCGGCCGTTTGGAGCCGAAGCGAGTTGCACGAGATTGCCGAGGGTCTCTGCCGTGTGCTCCCCCGTTCCCTGCCGTTAGAGTTCGCCTACGTACGCGTGAGCGGTCATGGGGGGAAGGGCGCGGTCGAAGTTGCCGAGACGCAGCGAGGCTCGCTTCCGCTGCAGCAGATCCAGGTGATCGCGAAAATCCTGGATCCCCTGTTGCCGTCCGGCAGCCCTGACCAAACGCTGAGCATCGCAAACCCGCTCGGGAGTGGGAGGCTGCGGCTCGTCATCACGCCGCTCGGCTACGCGGGCGACTGTGGGGTTGTGGTCGCTGCGTCGCCGGTGCCCGACTTTCCCAATCAGACCGATCGGCTTCTGCTGAGCGTTGCAGCAAATCAGGCGGCCATCGTGCTGCAACAAAAGCGGTCGGAAGCGCAAGTTCGCAGGGGTGAAAAGGAACTTGCCGACTTCTTCGACAACGCCACGACGGGGCTGCATTGGATGGGACCAGACGGGATCATCCTGCGGGCGAACCGCGCCGAACTGGATTTGCTCGGTTACACCCCCAACGAGTACGTCGGCCGCCACATCGCGCAGTTCCATGCGGACCGGGACGTGATCGACGACATCCTGCGGCGGCTCTCGGCAGGAGAGATGTTGCAAGACCACCCGGCCAGGCTGCGATGCCGGGACGGGTCGATCAAGCACGTGCGGATTGACTCCAGCGTGTTGTGGGAAGAAGGCAGCTTCGTGCACACCCGCTGCTTCACTCGTGACGTGACCGAGCAGTGGCAGGGAGAAGAGTTGCTGCGGCTGCAGACCGAGCGCCTCCGGCTGCTGTGGGAGTCGGCGGCGGTGCTGCTCACGGCCGACGACCCCGACTCCATGTTGCACGGGCTGCTCGCCAAGATTGGCCCGCATCTTGGCGTGGACACCTACTTCAACTTCATGTTGACCGAGAGCGGCGACGCACTGCGGTTGGGGTCGTGCGAAGGCATCTCCGTCGAAACGGCGCGCACCATTTCCAGGCTGGAGTTCGGGCAAGCCGTCTGCGGCACGGTGGCTCTGCGCCGCCAGGCCATCGTTGCGACTTACATCCAGACCTCCGACGACCCCAAGGTCCAGTTGGTGAAATCCTTCGGACTCCGGGCGTACGCCTGCAACCCGCTGTTGGTCAAGGACCGGCTGCTTGGCACGCTCTCCTTTGCCAGCCGGGAGAAGGACGAGTTCGACGATGACGAGGTGGCCTTTATCGCGACCATCTGCCACTACGTCACGTTCGCGTATGAGCGGCTGCGACTGCTGAACGAACTGAAGGAGGGTGACCTGCGCAAGGACGAGTTCCTGGCCACGTTAGCCCACGAACTGCGGAACCCGCTGGCCCCGCTGCGCAACGCCCTGCAGATCCTTCGCCTCAATGGGCCCGACGATCCGGATTTGCGTTGGGGACGGGACGTGATCCAGCGACAAGTCGAGCACTTGACTCGACTCATTGACGACCTGATGGACGTTTCGCGCATCACACGCAACAAGCTCGAGCTTGTCAAGCAACGCATTCAACTGGCCGAGGTCATCCAAGGGGCAGTGGAGTCGAGCCGTCCGGTCATCGACCGGTGCGGACACGAATTGACGGTCACGCTGCCGCCCACGCCGATCTACCTGAATGGGGACCTCGTGCGACTGGTTCAGGTGTTTTTGAACCTGCTCAACAACGCCGCGAAATA
>JBDTUA010000067.1:0-18084 GCA_040007995.1 Gemmatimonadota bacterium
CGGAAGCCCCGCCAGCGCCTCGAGTCCAGTCTCGTACTCCACACACTCGTACGTTCCGTCGAGCAGTGCGAACGCCAGGAGACGGTTGTCCGGATTGTCCTCGACGATCGCGATGCGCTTCACGGCGCGCCTGCCACCGTCGCGCGGTACGCCTCGAGCTGCGCCACCGCCGTCCCGATCTCGTCGACGACGTGCTCGTAGCGTTCGGCGATCGCCGGCGGATCGAGCACGCCGATTTCCTTTTCGAGCGACGCAGCGACTGCCCGAAGTCCTTCGGCCCCGACCTGCGCGGCACTCCCCTTCATGGCATGCGACAGGCGACTCACCTGGAGCAGGTCTCCGTCGCGGATCGCCGCGGCGAGTTTCACGCGGCGATCTTCGGCCGAGGCGCGAAAGAGGGTGATCACCTTGTCGAGAAGTGCTGCGCCACCGATGCGCTGCACGAGCGCCAGGGCGTCGTACATTTCCGGGGGCGGGGTCGCATCAATCGCTGTGGGACGGACCATCGTCATGCCATATGCTCCGAGCGAGGTTGTCCCGCGTCGCTGCGGCGGGGTCATCTCCCCGGAGTATCGGCTGTCCCTCGCCAGACCTGACGCCGAGTCCCCCACTTTGTAGGGAGAGAATCGTTGGCTCGAGCTAACCCGAGCCCGCCGAACGACGACGCGCGGTGCGAGCGCGCGGCAGACGCGGCGCGAGAGACGCCGCCCTCAGTTCGTGGACGCGCGGGGATCGTCGCGCCGTGTCGACGATCCGCCTTTGGTCGGTGCGTCGAGCACGTCGTCGGCGATCGGGAGCGAGAAGGAAAAGGTCGATCCCTCGCCGACCGTACTTTCGACCGCGATCGTCCCCCCGTGCGCCTCGACGATACCGCGAGCGATGGCCAGTCCGAGCCCCGTCCCTGCCTTCGGCGATTTCTGCCGGGCGTGCCAGTACCGGTCGAAGATGTGCGGCAGGTGCTCGGGAGGTATCCCGACACCGGTGTCGCGCACCTGTACGGTCACGAGCGATGCCCCCGCGTCGGCGCTCACCGTGACACGTCCGCCCCGTTCGGTGAACTTGACCGCGTTGACCAGAAGGTTGGCGAGGACCTGTTCGATGCGCATGGGGTCGAGATACACCGTCGGCAGCGTGTGGGTGACGTCGCGCTCGAGCGTCACCCCACGTTCGTCGGCGGCGTCGCGCACCATGTGCAGGACGGCGTCGACGATCCCCGGGAGCTCCTCGCAGCTCGGATTCATCGCCAGGCGACCGGATTCGATCGTGGACAGATCGAGCAGGTCCTGGATCAGCCGGTGCATCAGCTGCGTCGACTCGAGAATTGCGCCGGCCAGTTGGCCGCGCGACTCCGGGGCATCGGGTGGATGATCCTGCAGCACGCGCGCGCACATCGTGATGGCGCTCAAGGGATTCCGCAGGTCGTGCGAGACGACGTCAAGGATCTCGTCACGCGCCAGTGACGCCAGTTGTGCCGCCTGGTAGAGCCAGGCGTTCTCCACGGCGAACGCCGTGCGCGTGGCAAGCTCGCTGACGAGCGTCGCGTCCATGTCATCGTATGGGCGCCGGTCCTCGGTCTGGATCAGCGTCAACGTGCCCAGGGCCCGATCGTGCGCCACCAGCGGTACCGTGATGAACCCGCGCACGCCTAACGCTGCCACCGCCTCGATCCGTGGATCGGCCGGGTCGCCCTGCCGTTCCCACCCGGGGGCGACGTGCGCGCGGACGATGCGCTCCCGCTTCTTGAGCGCGTCGGCGACCGGGAACGGCCAATTGGCGGCACGGGCGCGTCCGGTGAGTGCGCGAAGCCGCTTACTCTGTTCCGGGTCGTCATGCACGCTCGGGATGGTCCGGATCAGTTCCGGCGTCTCGAGCATGTCGAGCACGCAGCAGTCGGCGAGGTGCGGAATCGCGAGGTGCGCGACGCTTTGCAGCGTGGACTCATAGTCGAGCGTGCTGGCCATGAGGCCCCCGACGCGGGCGAGGAATTGCTGGTCGCCCTCGCTCCGCACCCGCTCGCTGATGTCGCGCAGCACCACGGTGAAAAAGCGCGTTCCCGGCAGGTCCAGCCGGGAGATCGAGGCCTCGGCGGGAAACTCGCTGCCGTCCTTGCGCAGGCCGAAGATCGAGCGGCGCTCTCCCATGCGGCGCGCGACTTCGTCGCCATGCGCGAACGCCGCGAGATGGCGATCGTGTGCGCGCCGAAAGCGCGACGGCAGGAGGTGTTCGAGCGCGGTCCCGATCACCTCGTCTTCGCGGTAGCCGAAGATGCGCTCGGCGCCGTGATTGAAGTGCAGGATCTGCTGGCGGTCGTCGACGGTGATGATCGCGTCGACCGCAATCGAGAGGATGCCCTCGAAGCGGGCGCGTGAGGCCCGCAATTCGTCTTCCACCACGCGACGTTGTTGCAACTCGCGCGAGAAGTACCAGGCGCCGGCGTACGC
Source organism: Gemmatimonadota bacterium (assembly GCA_040007995.1). GTDB lineage: Bacteria > Gemmatimonadota > Gemmatimonadetes > Gemmatimonadales > Gemmatimonadaceae > SCN-70-22. The sequence continues at coordinate 2,442 of JBDTUA010000067.1, forward strand.
GATCGCCGCCGACAGCGCGACCAGCGCGACCGCGGCAAGCCGGAACGCTTCGCGTGCCTCCTCGATCGTCGCGGCCGGCAGCGCGACGACTAGCGTGGCGGCCATCGCCAGCCCCGCGAGCGCGACCAGCAGCGCGATCCGCGTCGGGGTGAACCACGCGAGTCGCACGATCAAAAGATCTTCACGTTCACGTACTTCTTCGGATTGCGCTTCATGTCGGCGATGAGCGACTGCAGCTCGCGCAGGGTGGAATCGGCGCTGCGGTAGAGCGACGGATCGTTGACCAGGAGGCCTAACGATCCATCGCCGCGATTGATCTTGGTCATGACCGAGTCACTGTTCGCGATGAAGCGGCTCAACCGTTCTTCCGAGCTGCTGAGCCGCCCCGAGATCGCGAGCAGGCGTTGGCTGGTCTCGCGCAGCTCCCGGGCGGCAATGGCCGCATTGTCGACGATGGAGCGCACCTCACCGCGCGACGTCGACGAGTCGAAGCGTGCCGAGATCGACTTGACGTCCCGCGACGCCGACACGAGCGAGTTCACTCCCTCGCGCACGTCGGACGACATCGTCGTGAGGTTCTTCGACTGGTCGCGTGCGGTCTGTGCCAGCTGCGTGGAGAGGTCCGCAAAGTTCCGGATCGAGCTGCGCAGCTCACGGGCGGCCTTGTCATCGAACGCCACCTCGACACGCTCGGCGACGCTGGCCACGTCACCGGCGATGCGTCCGGCGACCGCGGTGAGTTGGGCGATATCGGGAAGGGTCGCCCCCGGGAGGACCCCTCCCCCCTGGTCGGCCGCGGCGATCTGGCGTGCCACCGTCTCGTCGCGCGGGAGGGCGTCACGGCCGAGGATCGTCGCCTGCCATTCCCCGAAGAGCGAGGACTCGTTGAGCAGGACCACCGGGTTGGCTGGCAGCGTCGCGTTCGGGTCCAAGGCGAGCGTGGCCTCCACCCAGCCGCTCGGCGAGAGGGCGATTGCCTCGACGCGCCCGGCCTTCACCCCGCGAATGACGACTTGCGCGCCGACGCGAATGCTCCCTACATCGCGAAAGCGCGCACGCACCTCGCTCCGCTGGCGTCCGATATCGGACTGCTTGACCCAGAGGATGGCGACGGTGAGTACCACCACCGAGGCGATGACGGTCAGTCCGACAAGGAAATCGTTCGTCCGTTTCATGCGGTTCGTCCCAGGAGCCAGACCACCGCCCAGAATGCGTCGAGGACGAGGATGACGATCGCGGAGTATACCACGGCGTTGGTCGCCGCGCGTCCCACGCCCTGCGCCCCGCCCTGCGCGTTCATCCCGTGCAGCGACCCGATGATCGTCACCGCGGTGCCGAACGACGCCGACTTGACCAGGCCGTACTGCACGTCGAAGGTCTGGAAGAACAGGCGGATTCCCTTGACGAAGTCGTGCGACGAGAGGTCGAGGAGGCCGATCGCCGCGACCCAGCCGGCGCCGACGCCGATCACCATCGCCAAGCCGACCACCACCGGGAACATGACCGTCCCGGCGATGACGCGTGGGACGACGAGATAGGCGATCGGGTCGTAGGTCAGCGTCTCGAGCGCATCAATCTGCTCGGTGACCCGCATCGTTCCCAGCTCGGCGGCGATGTTGGCGCCGACCCGTCCGGCGAGCGCGAGGCCGGTGAGGACCGGCGTCAGCTCCAGGGTGATCGTCTTTTCGACCAGCGTCCCGACGAAATACAGCGGGACGGCACCGGTGAACGAGTAGCTGGCGAGCAGCGACAGGACGATGCCGGTGAAGACGGCGATGAAGGCGGCAATCGGGAGCGAGTCGACACCTAACGAGCGCGCCTGTACCGTCGCTTCCGGCCCCCACGTCGTGACATCGGCAAGGGCGCGGATCACCGCCGCGCAGAACCGAGCGGAGCGTCCCGCTCCCTCCACCGTGGTGCGCGTGAACCGTCCGACCCCCTCGACCGCCATGCGAAGCGATCGACTCATCGCGCCGTCCTCCTCGTGCGCCCGAACGGACGCGAGCTACGTTTGCGCCAAGATCCCCAAACGCAGCGCAAGCTGCACGTAGTCCGCACGGTGCGACAGTCCCAGTTTTTCGTTGATCCGCTGCTTGTACGTATCGACCGTCTTGGGACTGATGAAGAGACGCTCGCCGATCTCCGGCGCGGAATAGCCCTGGGCGGTGAGCCGTAGCACGTCGCGCTCGCGCTCCGTGAGCTTCTCGAAGCGGTCGCGGTCCATCTGCTGCGGATCCTTCCGGGTGAGCCCCCGTGCGAGGACACGGGCCGCGGTCGGGCGCACATACACGTCGCCGTTGGCCACTGCGCGCACGGCGTCGACCAGTTCGCGATCGGCAGCGCTCTTGACGAGATAGCCGGCGGCACCGGCCTCAAGCAACGGCACGAGGTAGTCCTCTTCGGGATGCATCGTGAGGATGAGAACGCGCGTGTCTCCCCCCTTCGCCACGATCTCCTTCGTCGCCGCGCTCCCGTCCATGCCGGCCATCGAGAGATCCATCACGACGACGTCCGGCTTGAAGCGATCCACCAGGCCGATCGCCTCGCGCCCATCCTTCGCCTCGCCGACCACGTCGATGTCCTTGGCAGTGCCGAGGACCGCCTTGAGTCCTGCGCGAACCACGGTGTGATCGTCGGCCAATACCACCCGGATCAGGTCGGATGTCATCATCGTCTCCCTTGCATCGTTAGGTCCTCCGCGAGTCGTCCGGATCGACGCCCCGCGAGTTCGTCATCAACGGAATGCGCGCGCGGACGCACGTCCCCCGCCCCAGCGCGCTGTCGACCTCGAGATCCCCCTCCAGCAGCGCCAGCCGCTCGCGCATGCTGCTCAATCCCATCCCGGGGCGTCGCCGCTCGGCGTCGTCGGGGAGAAAGCCGACGCCATCGTCCCGCACCTCGATCCGGGCGAAATCACCCGAGATCCCGGCGCGAAGTACGATCGTCGCAGCCCCTGCGTGTCGCACAATGTTCGTCAGCGCCTCCCGGGCTACACGATACATCACCCACGCGACCGCCGGCGCGAGGTCCGCGGTCATTGGATCGATGTCGACGTCCACGTACAGTGCGCCGCGCCGCTTGACCTCGCGCACCAGGTGGTGCAAGGCGGCGCCCAGGCCCAGGTCGTCCATCTCGCGCGGGTGCACCGTATGCGAGAGCAGGCGTACCTCGTCGAGGACGTCGCCGGCCATGCGGCGCACGCGCTCCAGCCGTTCTGCGGCCACTCGATCGGTCGTTTCCAGCGCGACGACGCTGAGCTCCATCTGCAGCGCCGCCAGCGACTGGGCGCACGAGTCGTGCAGCTCGCGGGCGATCTGGGCGCGCTCCTCGTCCGCGACGCGCAGGACGCGCGCAGCCAGATCGCGGATTCGCTTCCGGTCGGCGGCGGCGGCGGCGGCATCGATGAGGTGGTTCAACGGCGCACCGCGCGGTCGCAGCGCGCGGTCGGCTGCGCCCACCACGACGTCGCGAGCTGCGTACCGCAGGTCCGTGCGATGCCAGGTGCAGGGGCGCGCGAGATCGCCTTCCGTCGAAACGCGTCGACGCAAGTCTCACTCGATGTTCGCTCCCCGCCGCCTGCGGGGGGAAATGGCTGGTCCGTACGCGCTCCCGTTTGCTACTCCTTGCTACTCCTTGCTACTCCGCTCGTGTCGTGTCTCGACTGCGCTTCGGATTCCGTCGAGGCCCCGGCACCATGCCTCTACCTCCGACGCAGGTCGATATCCCTAACTCGAAGCGTAGCACCATCTTGGCTTCAGCTATCTCTCTCACGACTCCAACAAATATTCCGCTCCTGCGCACGCAATTGCGTCAGGGTGACTCGGATATTTACCGGCCGAAATCCCAACACGGCGTAGTGGATTCCCTGACATTCGGCAGGGCAATTCATCGACGGATTGCCGCGCTCGCTGCGCCAAGCTACAGTGCGACGATGACGCGAGTCCTTGTGATCCGTCTCGCGATCGCCGCCCTGGTGGGACTCGCGGTCGGGATCGAGCGGGAGTGGTCGGGCCATGGCACGACCGGTCGCCATCCGCGATTTGCCGGCGTTCGCACCTTTCTCCTGATGGGGGGGATCGGGGGCGCAGCGGGGTGGCTCCTCTCGACCGGCGCAGAGGCGCTGGCCGTGACGCTCGTGGCCGGAACGATGCTGCTCATCGGCGCCGCGTACTGGACCGCGTCGCACGCCGGAGGGACCGACGCGCTCGACGCCACCACAGAGGTGGCGGCGGTCCTGGTTGTGGCGTTAGGCGTCCTGTCCGGGATTGGCGAGATGGCGGTGGCGGGGGGGGCCGGGGCGCTGATGGTGCTCGCTCTCTCCGAAAAGGAGTCGATCGGCGCCGCGGTGTCGCGACTGGACAGCACCGAGATCCGAGCGGCGCTGCAGTTCGCGGTGCTCGCACTGGTCATCCTCCCCGTGCTCCCGAACGAAGCATACGGCCCGCTCGGCGGGATCAATCCGCGCTCGCTGTGGATCGTCGTCCTCATTTTCTCGGGACTCAACTTCGCCGGCTTCGTCGCGCGGCGGATGGTCGGCGCGTCGCGGGGTTATGGGGTGACCGGGGCGTTGGGCGGGGTCCTCTCGTCGACTGCCGTAACGCTGCAGTTCTCGCGGATGAGCAGGGAGCATAGCGAGCTCTCCCCCGCGCTGGCGCTGGGAACAGTGGCCGCCAGCGTGGTTCTGCTCCCACGCGTGGTCATCCTATCGACGCTGCTGAACCCCGCGGTGGCCCTCGCGCTGCTCCCGTATCTCGCACCACCGTTCATCGCCGGACTCCTGTACGTCGCCCTGCAGTTCGTGCGCCTCCCGCGCGAAGCCTCCACGGCCGAGGCGGCGGGCGAAGAGAAGAATCCGCTGCGCGTCGCATCCGCGATTCGGATGGCGCTGGCCTTCCAGGCGGCGTTGATGGTCATCCAGTTCACACGCAACACCTTCGGCTCGGTCGGGATCCTCGTCTCGGCGGCGCTGCTGGGACTCGTCGACATGGATGCGCTGACGCTCTCGATGAATCGCCTGGGGAGTTCGAACGACTCCGTGGCGCTGGCGGCGCAGGCCATCGCGATCGGCGTGAGCGCGAATGCGATACTCAAGCTCGGCGTCGCACTCGCGCTCGGCCACCCGCGCTATCGTCTGCGCGCCGCGGCCGGGCTCGGGGCGCTGCTGGCGATCGGGGTGGCGGCGATCATCGCCATGGGGATGCAGTAAATCAGCGCAGGAGCGTCAGGATCGTCTGTCCTGAACCATGGGCGATGCGGAGGACCCAGTCGCGTCCCGCGCCGTCCTTCAGGAGGTCCACGTGTCGCACATCTTCGATGCCGCGCGTCAGATGCTGGCCGGGGTCGTCCATCTCACCCATCATCAGTTCGACGCGGCGATCGTGATGATCAAACGCTGCCCCGAGGAAGTGGGCGTCCCGCTGCTGTGACTGCGCGCCGATCTCCATGTCATCGATCTCGAGCGAGGCATGGCGACCGGCGTTTCGACGCGTGAAGGCTTCGAGCGCCGCCGCCCACTCCGTCTCGGGGATCTGGTCCGGGACGGCACCCATGATCGGTTGACTGGCGCTCGCCGCAGGGACCGGAACCGCCAGGACGGAGCAGGACGCGCCGCGAATGAGACCGGTCGCCGTGCTGCCGACGAGGATGCGATCCAGCAGTCCGGCGCCGCGACTGCCGGTCACGATCGCGTCGATGTGCGCCGACTTCGCGAACGCGAGCAGCGACCGGGTCGGCTTTCCAGTGAGGGTGATCGTTTCGACCACGCACCCGGGGGGCGGAGTGAGCTGCGACTGCACGCGCGTGAAGGCAGGGCCGACGGCGGTGCCGTAGTCGGACATCCAGGCCTGATAGGCCGCGGGCTGGAGTTCGAGACGCGGCGCCACGTGCACCAGGTAGATCATCGACGCCGACGGCAGCAGCTGCAACGCGGCCTGCGCCGCGACGATCGACGCCTGGCTGAAGTCGAGGGCGATCGCCAGGCGGGTCGGGAGTGCAGCGAAGCCCGGCGCGACGGCGAACACGGGGACGGGCGACTGTCGCAGCGTATGCAGCGCCGTCTCACCGCCGAACAGGCGGTCGAGCAGATCGTGATGACCGATGCCGATGACGATCATGCGTGCGTTGATTTCGCGCGCGGTTCGCCCAATGACTCCCGACGGGTCGCCGTCGCGTACCTGCACGTCCCAGTTGGGGCGCGGGCCGACGCTCTCGGCGAGCTGGTCCTCCACCCGCGAGCGCAGGGCAGCGCGTCGCGCATTGTCGGTGTCGGCGGGAGGCAGCAGGAGTCCGTAGTCGGCCGCCACCAGCGGCACCGGCTCGAGAACGGTGAGGACGGTCACCGGCGTCTCCTCGCTGCGTGCCAGAAGGGCGGCGGCGCTCAAGGCGGCCGTCGCCGAGGCCATTCCGTCGGTGGCGACGAGAATCGGTCCGTGAAGCGTGGACGACTGGGTCACGAGGCGCGCTCCTTCTGATGGATCGCCAGTGCGGTCTGCATGCTCGTCCTTCCTCCCCGTGTGTGGTGGAAGTCGTCGCCGCCGCGAGAACGGTACCCCCCGAAGATGGGACGATCGGCGTGGGCGATCTGTCCTCCTCGCGCTGAGCGTGGGTCAGGGAATGTACCGCCTCACGTCGGGCGATCTCCGGTCACGCCCACGGCGACGTCGTGTCACATCCCCCGCTCCATCCTCTTACCCCCCGGAACGCGATTCGTCACGGCGGTCGACATAAGGATCACAGCAGGTAGTGGGGGCTAATTCTATCCAGCACCGCCGCGCGACGGGCGAGTGAGACGCGACGAAGACTGCGGTTCGTCGCTTCTCGTCGAACCGGCCGGCGCGGCGTGACGTCAGGACGGACGGCCGACCGCAGGCGTCCGCGGCGCGACCGGGAGCGGTTGATGCGGCGAATAGGGCGACGGCGGTGCACCGGGAGCATTCGCTCCCCCTGGAGGGAGCGGGGAGCCGGAGGGGTGCTCCCGCAATTCCGGCGCACGCGCGCGCACCATGCGGAGGGCGCTGTCGGTCAAGGCACTATTCCTGGTCGCCTGCCCGACCATGTAGGTCCCGAACCAGGGGGCGGCATGTTCCGGCTGTACCTCGCTCGCCCGCGCATAGAAGCCCAGCGCCGCCGGATAGTCCTTCTGCCGGAATGCCGCGTTGCCGCTGTCGAGCAGCGCCTGCGTGACCGGCTGCAAGTCCGTCGCGCCCGCCGACGTCACGGGGACGTGACCCGGGGGCAGGACGGAGCCATCGGCCGTCGCCTGCTGCGCGTCGTTGGCGCGGCGGCACGCCGATGCTGCCACGAGCACGGAGAGAGGGACGGCCACGCTCACCATCAGTCGTCGGATACGCATGCTATCGTCCTCGTGTCGGATCGGCGAGATGACAACGGGCGCACATCGCCTTGGCGCGTGCGCCGAGCCGGCTGGCATCGAAGTCATCGCCGTGTGGGTTCACCCCCCAGCCACGCTGGGAATGGCACTGCATGCAATCACGCTGGGTGTGGCAGGTCGTGCAACTCTCGAGACCCTGTCGCGCGGCCTGCCCGTGCTGCAACAGCCAGAGTGGTTGCCCGTTGTGATACGTCCCCGCGCCCCTCCCCTTCGAGGCGATCCCCTGGGCCTGATGACAAGCGCGGCAGAACACCTCGGTGTTATGGCATCCGGCGCACTCGAGATCGCGCCCGTACGAGTCAGCGGCGTGCCTGACGACGAAGTTTGCCACGTGGAAGTCCCGCTTCGACTCGCCGGCGTGACAGTCGGAACAGAATCGCTGCGTGTGGCACCCCTCGCAGCTCAAGCGTCCACTGGCGGCGCTGGCGGCGTGCTGGCGGGCGAAGCCGTCCGGATGGGGGCGGACGGTTGTGGTGATGGTGTCAACGCTCCCCGTGCGTGGAGCGTGGGGGCGCGCCGTGCGACGCATCGCCGGCGCCAACGTGACGCGCCCGGCAGCCACCGGCATCGCACGATCGTGGCCGCGCGGCAGTTCGAGCTGCACCCCGGGGGCGCCGGTCCGTCCGTCGGGCAGCTGACGGATGACCTCGCGCCCTAAGGATCCCGAGTGGCACGTACTGCAGCTCGCCTGGGCGTGACAGACGCCACAGCGCTGCACGTTCGTCGTGGCCTGCGTGCGATGGGCACTCGACCAGTCATCCGAGCGATGATCGTCGGGCGTCGCATAGCTGACCGTGCGACCGCGCATCATTGTGGCCGCACGCGGGTCGGCAGGGAGCTGCGCGATCGCCGGGACCGTGGCGGCGTTGACGTGGCACAGGGCGCACGTCTCGCGAGCGTGGCAGGTCGCGCAACGCGCGATGTCCGCGGGGGCCGAGACGCCGTGATGTAGCGGGAAGCGCGCGTCGGCGTGCGAGGGCGGCTCGGGCAGTGACCGGAGCTGCTCGACCGTGACCGTCGTCGATCGGGCGATGGCGATGTGACAGGTGGTGCACCGGCTGTCGTCCGCGAGGTGCCCGCCCGAGCGATGGGTGTGGCACCCCTGACAGGATTCAGGCGGAGCTCGGCGAACGTTCATCCAGGGGGCGCCGTCACGCGCGGCGTGGCACGTCGCACACGCGCGCCCGGATTCCTCCACCTGCGCGGCATGCGTCGCGTGCCGGAAGCGCAGGAAGTCCGATCGCGCCTGGGGCGCCGTGTAGGCGACGCGCGGGCGCACCGTGCCGTCGTGGCACTGGGCGCAGAGCGCCACTGGCGGCATGACCGTCGAGCTATCGCCGGTCGTCAGTCCCGCATGACAGCCGGCGCAGGTGGGGAAGAGCTTGGCATGCCGGTCGTGCGGAAAGGGCGCCGGCGCCGCGCGTTGATAGATCTGCGCGGGGAGCACCGCGGCACCCGCCAGGAGCAAGACAAGCGCTGCCAGGCACGAGTACCAGCCGATCGCGCCGCTCCTCGTCGCTGCGCTCTTCGCTGATGCGCCCCTCATAGTCGCGCGCCTTATGGTCGCGCCCCTCATGCCGACGCCCCTCATCGCCCGCTCCGTGAAAGACCGGGATCGCGTCCGACCGTCCACTCGAGTCGAACCGATGCGCGGCGCTGGCTCCAGTCGGTCCCCGGCGCATCGTGCGTGAGGCGGTGGTGATAGATCCCTCCATCGAAGGCGATCCGCGTGTCCGGCGTCAGGCGGATCGAGGCGTCGGCCGCGGCGCCGAATACCCGTCCGGTCCCGACGCGAAATTCGTAGATCGATTGAAAGGCGGAGAGGGTGGACCCCAGCGAGAGACGCTCGCTCGGCCGCCAGCGCAGCCCGGCCGACGCGTCGGAACGCGACGAGCCGAAGCCGATGTCGACGGCGGAACTGGCGGAGGCGACGAGTCGGTCGCTGGCAACCCAGGTTGCATCGAGGCCGGTCCGCCAGCCATCGGAGCGCAGCGGGAGAAAGTCGACGCCGGCACCCGTGTCGTCATAGCGGCGATAGGCACCGTGCGCCGCCAGTTGCAAGCGCGCTCCCGCGGTGCGCCAGCCGACCTCGGCGCGCCCCTCGTCGAAGCCGACCGGCGAAAAGGCGCCCCAGATGGTCCACAACTCGAAGAACGGACGATGACGCCGCGCCTCCACCGACAGCCGCAATCCATTGGGGAGACTCCGCGACGCGCGCAGACGGGCCTCGTTCACGTCGTGTCCGGCGACATCGAGCGTCGTCGCGCCATCCAGCGACAGGCCGTGGAGACGCGTGGTCGCGTCGAAGGCGACGCGTTCGGAATAGAGTCCCGATCGATCGCCCGTGATCACCCGCTGGTAGACCATCGACACGGCGCTCACGTCGGACGGGCGCAGGCGCAGGCGGAGCCCGACGAGGTACCCATTCTCCTGGGGCGGGAGGTCATCGACGGCGCCGATCTCGGCGCTGCGATACGACTCGTTGAGGCCCTGCGCGAGGGCGCGACCGCCGTACGCTTCCAACGAATGGGCGCGACGCCGCAGGAGCAGCGCGGCGCCGTCGAAGTTGTACACCCCGAGTCCGTTGCTCGCCCACTGCCGTCCGAGCCGCGCCCGACCGAGCGCCCGATCGACCTGCACGAATGCGTCGAGGGCGTCGAAGCGATCGTCCATGCGCGGCCAACGTGCGGCCGACCCGCCGAGCGAGGTCCGCGCCCGCACGTGCGCTTGGGCGCTGATGCCGCGCCCGAACCCCCACGCCGCGAGCGAGAGGTCCTGCAGGAGCGGGTTTGTCGTCTCGCGCGCGCCCGAGGTGCTGAAGTAGCAATAGAGCGACGCCGCAGGGCACTGCGCGAGGCGGCCGTCGGCCGTGCGCCGCGAGGTCCCCTCTCCCGTCACCTGCACGACGCTCACCGAATCCGGGTACAGCGGATGCAGGTCGATCGACTGCAGCCAGGTGGTCCCGGAGATGCGCACCCCCTGGGCCCTCGCTGCGGCAGGCGCGAGCAGCGCGGCACACGCCAACATGCCCAGCACCCAGGACGAGACGATCGCCATACGTCGTCGACGTCGCCAACCTGGCCGGGTCATCGTGGCGCCCCTGTCGTCTTCGTCTCATTCCAGCTCAGGCGATGGCAGGCGACGCACTCCTTGGCCGCGTAGTGGGCGCGTTGCTCCGCGTGGCACCCGAGGCAGACGGCGCGCACAGGCGGGAGGGCGGCGACCACGGCATCCGTGTGACACGCGGCGCACCCGTCGTGCGTCTGGCGCGAGTGACCCTCGCGCGCCGTCGGGTGACACGCGGCGCAGTCGCGCGCCACCGAGTGGTGGTCGGTGTGACAGCTCGCGCAACTCTTGACCACGGAACGGCCCACGTCATCGGCGTGGCAGCTGCCGCAGGCCAGCGTCGCGTGTCGCGGGTGCCCGAACTGCAAGGTGCGGCGCACGTCGGTCGCGCGCGAACTCACGTGGATCGAGACTTCCACCGGCTTTGCTGCGGCGAGTTGGGTGGTCGCGTGGCACGCGCTGCACTCGGCGCGCTGCGTCGTGGCATGATGACAGCCCTGGCAGGCGGCTTGGTCGCGTACGATGACCTGGCCATGCTCGCGGGAGTTGGAGTGGCACGTCGTGCACGTGACGGAACGATGGCGCGAATGCGGAAAGGGCGCTCCCGCAGCTGGGGGCGCCTGAACCGGGACCGCGCGCGACACGCTGGGCGACGGGTCGAATCCATCGGACCACGGGCCGGGTTCCGGGTCGTCCGCTGAGGGACCGCCTCGTCGCGCGGGCGGAGACGACGTCCCTTCCATCCCGCCTCCCGACGCCTCGGCCGACTTCACCCCGCGTGATGCAGCTGGCGGACGATCCTGGAAGATGGTCTTGTGGCAGGCGATGCATTGGGTCGACGCGACTTTCCAGGTGTGCGCCTTGTGACACGCGGTGCACTGGTCGAGGGCGTGGTTCGGCAGACCGCGATGGAACGCCGTGAGTGTGTCCGCATTGGCGTGGCACTCGGAGGTGGCGCAACTCTTGATGGCGCCGCTCGCCTTCTCCTGCGTGTGCGGATTGTGGCAGATTCCGCAGTTGCCCTTGTGCGGATCGCGGTCGAGCCCCGACCCCGCCAGCTTCTCGCGCATCTCATGGCAGGTGAAGCACTGGGGCTTGCGCGGGACCAGTCCCTGCCGTCCCGAATCGAGCGGTGCGAGCGCGTCGACGGGACGGGAAAACTCGTGACAGGTCGTGCAGTGCAGCGACGTCTGGTCGGCCATCTTCCCCAGACGAACGGTGATCTTGTCGTGACAGCCGGACTCCTTGCACGACACGTCCGTCGGCGCGAACGCGTGTACCTGCCTGGCGTGGCACGTGACGCACATGACGTCGCGTAGCGCCGCCGAGTCCGAGCGCAGGTGCACCTGGTGCCCCGCCGTCGCGCTGACAAACTGCCAGACGCTGTCGCGCTTCTCGGTGATGTGGCAGTCGGCGCAGATGCGGTTGGGCACCTTGCTGTGCGCCGGGATCTTGTCCGGGCGATCCATGACCCAGTAGTACAGCTCCCTCGAGCTGGCAAAGAGCGACTGCTGGTGGCAGTCGTGACACTTGAGCTTCGAGTGCTCCGACGTCTGGAACTTGCCGAACGCCGGCTTCATGACGTGACAGCTCGAGCAGAAATCGTTCTCGTTCATCATGTAGTGGTACGACCAGCCACCGACCAGTCCGGCCGACAGCAGCACCGTCCCCACGCCGGCGCCTAACGCCAGCCGGTACCCGGACGTGCGCGACCGCAGCCAGGTCGCGATCTCGGCCCGCCGCCGCCAGGCCACCACCGCGAGGACGACCGCGACGATGACGCCGACGACCACGCCGCCGATCTGGACCCACTGCGGCACGCCGGAGAAGAGAAAGCGGAAGACGCTGGCGACGCCGCCGGGGAGCGGTGACTGGTCCATGCGCACCGAGTCCACGCCCCCGTGCACGCCCTGAAGCGGGGGCGCACTCGCGCTCTGCATCAGTGCGAGCGCGGCCCCCGCTAGCATGTTCGGAGTGCGGAGACCGCCCGATACATCCGCACGTCGTGACTACGCCGAAGCGGGTGAACGATCGATGGATCGTTCACCCGCCCGGTTTGGACAGGTGCGCTTCGGCGCACGCCTAGTTGGTGGCCGAGAGAATCCGCTTGTCGTACGGTGCGAGCAGGCTGATGGCGATCGGCGGAACGATGCCATAGTCCTTCGCCATCTGTGCGATGCTCGCCCGCAGCAACGCCTTGGCCAGGAAAGGATTGTGCACTTCCGATCCCGGGCTCAACGCCAGGTTGCGGTTGAATGTCGAGCCGCGCCACGTCGAGACCTTGCCCGACAGCTTGTCGCTCGCGGGGACCTTCGGATCGATGAGCATGGTCTGGAGCGCATTGGTGAGGACGAGTATGTCGGCCTCGGCCGAGTTCATGGCCTGTCGTGCGGTCGCTTCGCTGTGGCAACCGCTGGCCGCGCACGACTTGAACGAACGCTGCGAGACCTCGCATTCCTGAGTCACGGTCGGCAGGCCGTTGCTGTCAACACAGGGGATGGGGTCGAAGCGGTGCCCGGTGACCGTCTGCACGAACTTGCCGGTCGCCTTGTCGGTGACATCGTAGCGGTTCACGTGACAGGTCGCGCAGAGCCGCGGATTGCGCTCCGTCCCGTGGCTTGCGACGATGTCTCCGTCCACCTGGATCCCGGGCGGCCACCATCCGGCCTGACCCAGGAGCATCGGCCCCTGCGGCGAGTGCGGCGAGTTCTGGCTCCCACTGAAGTCGGGGACCGCGCGACGGTAGTGGCACTTCATGCAGAGGTTGTTGTCCAGATCCCGCGCATCGATGGGAAAGCGCAGGTTCTTGCTGTTAGGCGTCCCGTGCGGATCGTGGCACACCGCGCAGGTGATTCCGACGGCGGTCGCGTTCGTCTGACCGAGCGTCTTCTCGACGTAGTCGGTGTTGACGCCCCAGTTGCCGAGGATGTTCTGGCCGACGTGGCAGCCGACGCAGGCGGCGCGTGGTCCGCCCGGCACCTCGGGGGCAGCGGGGGTCGACGTGAGGCTGTTGTAGGCGCGCGTGTATGACGTGGCATGCCGCGACGATCGCCAGTCTTCCACGAACGGATTGTGGACGCCGCTGTGGCATTCCGAGCATCCGGTCTTGAGTGACTTGGCGGTATCAGCCTTGATCGACGCCAGCATCTGCCCGCGCGTTGGTGCCTGCACGTGCTGCAGTCCCGGGCCGTGGCAGCTCTCGCACTGGACGTCGTGATAGCGCGTGTCCTTCGTCGAGCGCCAACCTGCCGTCGTGTCCGTGGCGACGTTCCCCAGGTCGTTCACGGTGTGACAGGCCTGGCAAAACCCCTGCATCGACCCGCTCGATGCGAGCGTCGCGAACGCGTCAGCGTGCTTCGTGTCCTTCCACCGCGCCTGCTGCCCGACGTGGCAATTGCCGCAGACGGTGACCTTATTCGCTTCATCGCTGTAGCCGAGGAAGCTGGCCGCCGCCGTCGGAGGGGCCGCATAGTTGGGCCCGTCGCGATAGACGATCTTCTCATCGACGCAACCCAACGACCCAAGCAGCAACAGCAGGCCGATGATGTTCAGGCTCCCGTGTGATCCGCCGCGCCGGCTCATGTCCTTCCTCCTCGTGAGACTCACCTCACGCAACCCTGCCGAATCCGTCACTGCCCAGCCGGGCACTGCCGTGTCGTCCGTCGATCGCGTGCCGTACGTGGTAAAGATACGTACGTAGCGCCGTCAGCAAATGCGGGGAATCCCCTACAAGTCTGTAGTGACTCCCGCCCAAAGGCGGAGTGTTTGCCGCCGTGCGATGCGGCGGGGCGCTCGACGATGTCAAGCCACCTGGACGGAGCGGTGGCTCGCAGCGGTCGGATCGTCGTCAGGCAGGCGCGCCGGCGTTCGGTCGGCGGGGAACGATCAGGAGCGCGGGCCGGGGCCGGCGGCGGCGCCGGTCTCGGGCGGTGTGGTCCACTTCCGGACGGCGCGCCAGATGAGTGCACCGCCGCCGACAACCCCAACGATTGGCAGCAAGTAGACGACGAGATTGAAGCCCGACGCCGTGGGCTCGAGCAGGATCCACTCGCCGTACTTGTCGATGAAGTACTGCTTGACCTCCTGCGGCGTCCGGCCCGCCGCGAGCTGGTCGCGCACCACGCCCTTCATCTCCTGCGCCAGTTCGGACGGAGAATCCTGGATGCTGTTCCCCTGGCAGACGGGGCAGCGCAGTTGCGACGCCACGTCGCGCGTGCGCTCGTCGAGCGTGCGGTTGCCGGTCGTGACGACCTCCACCTGCTGCGCACACAGGCGCCCGGCGCTTCCCGCCGAGCCTCCCGCCAGCAGCAACACCGCCAGCAGCAACGGCGCGACGCCTCGCCCGCCGACGCGCTGCCCACCCGTTCCACGACGGGGACGCCGCGCGGTCGCGATCATTGGCCCGACGTCCGGACGGGGACCGAACGCGCGGAGTCGCTCGAGTTGCGCCCCGGCGCAGGCAGCGCCAGCAGCGAGTCGAGCTTCGTCGCCAGCACGGTGGCCGAGACCGGCCCCACGTGCTTGTAGGCCACGCGTCCATCACGACCGATAAAGAACGTTTCGGGGACACCGTACAGCCCGTAGTCAATGGCGGTCCGCGTGCGCGGATCCTCCAACGACGGATAGCTCTGCCCTCCCATCTCGGCGATCCAGCGTGTGCCGTTGTTAGGGACGTCGTTGTACAGCACGCCGTAGAACTTCACCCCTTTCCCGGCGTAGACGTCGGACACATCGGACAGGGTCGTGTGTTCATCCCGGCAGGCCAGGCACCACGACGCCCAGAAGTTGAGCACCACGACCTCGCCGGAGTGGTCGGCGAGCCGGACGGTATCCCCGCTGGCGCGGTGTTGCGCGCCCATCCCCTCGGCGAAGACGGCGAGCGAGAATGCCGGGGCCGCGCGTCCAGGCAGAGGCGACGGGATTTCCTTGGGATCCAGCGTCAACCCGTATCCCAGCAACGCGATGATCGGGATGGCGACGACGGCCGCTGACGACGCGCGCTTCCAGTTCATCAGTCCGCTCCCTCGTGCGAGTTGCGGGCGAGGATTCCCGTCGGCGCGATCACACCAGGTGTCGGCGACAGCCCCCGACCGTGCGGCTTGGCCGATGCCGCCACCCAGGCGGTCGACCGTCGGCCGGTCGGGAACATCGAGACCAGCGCGCCGAGCACGATGATCCCCCCTCCCA
>JBDTUA010000068.1:0-17960 GCA_040007995.1 Gemmatimonadota bacterium
GGTTGTCGTGGCGGCGCTGGCGCTGGCCTGGATCGGGATCGATGGCTGGCGCGCCGAGGGCGCGTTTCAACGCGTCGAGCGCGATTCTGTGGCATTTGAACAGGATCGAGCGATCGCGGCCGAGCGCGCCTTCTCGTCGGAACTCGAGGATGACTTTCGCGTCCTCTCGGCGGCCGCAGCGCGCGCGCTGGACATTCCGGGGGCCCTCGACACCCGATTTGCCGCCCTGGAGTCACTCCTCCCCTCGCGAGACCTTGGCGAGATATCTGCGGTCGTGATGGAGGGGGAGCGCGCCATGACGTGGATGGGCCCGGTGCGGCTTCCCGTCGACTCCATGACGGCGCCGATCGGGGTGGGATGGGGGGAGTTCTATACTGTTGCATACGCGACCGCCTCTCGCGGCACGCGTCGCGCCGTCGTGATGCGCGTGCTCGCCGCCTCGCCTCCGGCCGATCGGCTGGCCGAGGGGTTGAGCGCAATCGTCGCGACGCGCGCCGGCATTCGCGGATTCGATCTTTCGTCCGACCCTCGAGCCGGCTTCGCGCGCATAGTGCCGAGCCTGTCGCCCCCGCTGTGGGCGCGCAGCACCCCGATGGGGGCGGCGCTGGTGCGCCTTCGCGTGGAGGAGCGCGCGCGACTGAGCGGCGCGATTGCGCTCGCGGTCATGTTCCTTGCGGCGCTCGCGGTCGCGTGGCGTCGTCCGACGCCGATCTGGCAGCGATTCGCCACGCTTGGCGTAGGCCTGGGAGTGGTCCGACTCCTGCCGCTGTCCTCGCTGTCGAACCAGACGTTGCTTTTCGACCCCTCGTACTTCTTTTCGCCCCGAGGCGGTGCGTTCACGGCCAGCGTCGGCGCGCTCGCGCTGACCGGCGCGATCGCGGTGCTGGCCGTCTTCGCGCTGCGCCGTGCGCGAGGTCGCCCGCGGGTTCAGCTGCTCGCCCCGGCGCTGGTAGTCGTCGTCGCGTCGTTAGGTCCTTTCCTCCTGCGCGATCTTGCGCGCGGCATCACGCCGCCACTTCGCGGCGTCCCGATCACGATGTGGATCGCCTGGGAAGTGGCACTCTTCCTGGTGGCGACGGCGTTGCTGCTGGCGGTGGCGCAGGCCGGGCGGTGGGTGCGTCGGGACGGACGCGGATTGCCGGCGCTGGTGGCACCGGCGCTCGCGGCGGTGGCCGCCCTCGCCGCTCCCGTGCTCTGGTCCGCCCCCGGGCGCTGGCCGGCCTGGTATCCGGTGCTGTGGATCGCGGCGATGCTCGCGCTCGGCCTCGCGAGACGCGCCCGCGGCTTCGTCCTCCACGCCTCGTTCGTGGCGGCGTGCGGCGCGGTGACGCTGGTGTGGGGCGCCGTGGCACGGCAGCGGGTGGCGCTGGCCGAGCGCGATGTGCAGGGATTGGCCGCGCCCGACGTCGAGACGCAACGCCTGCTCGAGCGATTCGCACACGACCTGCAGGGGGCGCCGCCGCCACGCTCACGCGTGGACCTGCTTCGACTCTACATCGCGTCGGATCTCGCCGCGTCGGGCAATCCGATGGAGTTGGCGACGTGGAGTGTCGGGGCCGACGCGCCCGACGCCGAACTCCTCGTTGCAGACTTCGAGCGGCGCCCAGAAGGCGAGCGCGACGTGGTGGTCGCGGTGGCGGCCGCCGGGCACGCGCTCGTTCGCGACGTCGCCTCCAACCAGGGGGTGCAACTGATACTCGGTGCGCCGCTCGACTCGGGGCGCGTCATCACCGTCGTCGTGTCACCGCGTACGCGCCTGATCGCCGACGACCCGTTCGCCGCGCTGATCGGGCTCGAAGTCCCGACGATTGTCGAGGCACCCTACCGTCTCGCAGTCACCTCGCTCTCGCGGGATGCGCCGCTCGACGCGTCGCCGCAGTGGCAGCGCATCGGCGACGAGTTGCACGGCGACTGGCGCATCGGCGGCGCGCGAGGTTTCGTGCGGGCGCACGTCGAGGTGGAACTGCGATCGCTCGATGCGCTCGTCCAGCGCGGGTCGCTGCTCGTCCTGCTTGACCTCGCGATCGTTGCGCTCCTCTGGACGCTCGCGACGGCGGCCGACGGTGCGCTCTGGCGCTGGGCGCGGGGGCGACTGCGGCGCTGGCGTGCGAGCTACCGGACCCGTCTCTCGGCCGCGCTGTTCGCCGCCTTCGTGCTGCCTGCCGCCGCCTTCGCGATCTGGACGTACCGTCGGCTGCAAGATGAAGATCGCCTCTCACGCGAGCTGCTCGTGCGCGAGACGCTGCGCGCTGTCGCGGCGACCAGCGACCTGGGGCGGCTGGGCGAGGAGGGGAAGCGACTCGACACGCCGCTCTTCCTGTACAGCGGCGGTCGCCTCACCCGTTCGAGCGACGAGTTGTACGACGCACTGGTCCCCCTCGGCCGCTACCTCGACCCGGTCGCGGCGCAGACCGTCGCGTTGGGCGACGAAGTGGCGGCGAACCGACGGATCACGGTGGGCGGGGTAACCACGCTGGTCGGCTATCGCGTGTTGATGGACACACGCAGCGCGCGCATCATCCTGGCCGCGCCTGCACGACGGAGCGAGCAGCCGCTCGAACGCCAGCGCAGTGACCTCGGCGTGCTGGTCGCCTTTGCCACCGCGCTCGGGGCACTGGCGGCCCTCTGGTTGAGCGGGCTCGTCGCGCGCGGATTCGCGGCCCCGATCGGCGCGCTGCGCGACGCCGCCATCGATGTGGCCGGAGGGGAACAGTCCCTTCCGTCGCTTGGATCGCTCCCTCCGTACGAATTCCGCCCGGTCTATACGGCCTTCCGGCAGATGGCGACCGATCTCGGCGCCTCCCGAACGGCGCTCGAGCAGGCGCAACGACGGACGGAGGCGGTGCTCCGCAACGTGGCGAGTGGGGTGATCGCCTGCGAGGCCGATGGGACCGTCACGCTGGCCAACGGCGCTGCGGAGCGCATCCTCGGGCGCGCCGTCACGCCCGGAGAGTCGCTACGGACCCTGGGCGGTGACACGCTCCATCTGCAGCTGACGGTTTTCGCCGGCGACCTCGCACTCGGCGACGACCAGGACTTCGCGCTCGAACATCGCGGGCGCCAGCTCCGCGCGCGCCTCACGCGACTCACCCGGGGTGGCGGCGGCGTTGTGCTGACGATCGATGACGTCACCGACCTCGCGCGGGCGCAGCGCGTCTTTGCGTGGGGCGAGATGGCGCGCCAGGTGGCGCACGAAATCAAGAATCCACTGACGCCGATCCGGCTGGGCGTGCAACACCTGCGGCGCGCCCGTGCGGACCGGCGCGACGACTTCGACGCGATCCTCGATCGAAATGTCACCCGCATCCTCGCCGAGATCGACCGGCTCGACGAGATCGCCCGTTCCTTCTCGAAGTTCGGCACGGCGCCGGGGGAGCGCGTGCCCGGCGTCGCCACCGACATTCGCGCCGTTCTCCGCGACGTCGTCGCGCTCGAGCGACTTGGGGATTCGGGGGTCGATTGGGTGGTGGAGGGGGAGGGTGGGCCGGTCCTGGCCGTGTCGCGCGCCGACGAGCTCCGCGAGGTGCTGCTCAACCTGCTGGAGAACGCGCGACACGCCAACGCAACGCGTGTGGTCGCTGAAGTGATCGACACCGGCGACGTGATGGCCATTGTTGTGCAAGACAATGGTGACGGGATTGATGAAGACGTCCTGCCGCGAGTCTTCGAGCCGCATTTCTCGACGCGCACCAGTGGAAGCGGGCTCGGTCTCGCCATTTCTAAACGCCTGGTAGATTCATGGGGGGGCGCCATTCACCTTGCTCCTGCGGGTCCGCGTGGAACAATCGTGCGGGTGACGCTGGTTCCGGCACCGACTCCATAACAGCTTTCCCCTCATGTCCTCGACCCCTTTCGATGGCGTCCGCGCGGTGCGACCCGCGACGGCGGTGGCCGACGTGCCAAACCGCGTGTCGTATGACGTCCCGGTGCATCTGCGCGGCTGGGAGCTGCCCCCGGAATGGGCCTGGGGGAGCGAAGGGGTGTACATGGAGCATCGCCACTATCAGGAGGTGCGCGATGCCCTCGGCCGATCGCTGTCGCTCGTGAGCGCGCCGGACCCCAACCATACGGAGTGGTTGGCGCAGGAAGCGCGACAGCTGGCGCATCGCAACCATCCGGCGATCCCGACGACGTACCACTACTGGGCGCCCCACTCTCCGAGCAATCGGGGGCCTGGATACCTGCGTCGCTGGATCTCGTCGGAGACGATCGGCGCTCGCGTGCGGCGTACCGGCTCCGAGGAGATTCCCGCCGTGATGCGCATGATCCGCGCGGTCGGATCCACGCTCGCCTACCTGCATGACTCGGGGCAGACGCACGGCGGGCTCTCGCCCGAGATCGTCTGGGCTGCCCCTTCGGGTCGCTTCTGGTTGTTGGGGTGGCAGTGGGCGCTTCCGCGCCACGACGTTCCCGACGGGCTGCTCCCCGATCGTCGCTGGACCCCGATGCCCCCGGAGTGGGGGAAGGAGCGGTGGGATCCAACGCTCACATCGGACCAGTGGCAGCTGGCGGCCACCTGCTTTGCCGCGTTGACCGGGGAGCTGCCGAACTCGCTCGACATTCCGCCGGTGCGCCTCCTGCGTCCCGAATGTCCGCAGGCGCTGGCCAACATCCTCGACCAGGCACTGCTTGCCGACCCGGTGGCGCGACATCGCTCGGTGTCGTCGATGTTGCGGGCGCTCGAGCGAGTGAGCGGCTCGCGCTCGATGTTCGTGAGCGCGCCGGCGATTCCGAGCGCGTTAGGCGAGGAGGGACGCCTGCGCTGGGCGGTCGGCGACGACTACGAAGTGCTAGGCTTCCTGGGTAAGGGGACGTTCGGGAGTGTGTGGCGGGTGCGCGACCTCTCGCTGGAACGTGAGGTGGCGCTCAAGATGTTGCACCCGGCGATCGCCGAGGACGAGGACGCCGTCGCGCGATTCCGCCGCGAAGCACGCCTCGCGGCCATGCTCGCCCATCCCGCGATCATCCCGATCTACGACTGGGACGCCCGCGGCGAGGTGTCGTGGTACACGATGGAACTCGCCGAAGGTGGGTCGGTGGCCGACCTGGTGGCCCGCGCCGGGGCCCGTCCCTTCGACGAGGTTGCGCCACAGGTCGACGCGATCCTCGATGCGCTTACGGCCGCGCACACCAATGGGATCATGCATCGCGATCTCAAACCGGAGAACGTCCTCATCGACCGATATCGACGCTGGCGCATCACCGACTTCGGAATCGCCCGCGCTGAGGACGAGCAGGGGGGAACGACCGGGACGCCGGCGTTCGCGGCACCGGAACAGTTGCTTGGTGAGGCCCAGGGGCCTGCCGTTGACTGTTTTGGCGCGGCGGCGATCATCTATTTCGTCCTGACGGGGCGTCCGCCGTACGAGGCAACGGACGCCGCCTCGCTCCTCGCCCAGCAGCTCGGCGGTCGCTTCGACGAAGGCATCCTGCCGCCGCCGGTGATTCCGTTCATGCGGCGTGGACTCTCCCCCGACCCCACCACGCGATTCAAGGACGCCGGCGTGATGCAGGCCGCGTGGCGCGGTGTGACCGTCGAGATGGCGCGGGAGGCCCGGCGCAGCGACTCGTGGTGGGGGCGCGTGCTGGGCTGATCCGGCGCGTAGCCTACCGGTCCCCGTCGAGAATCCCACCGATCACGCCAAGCACCGAGCCTTCGCCCTTGCGACTGCCGCCGGCCCGCGGAGCCGCGGCGATGATCCGGTCGGCGAGTCGGGAGAAGGGGAGCGTCTGCAGGATGACCCGACCAGGCCCGGTCAGCTGCATGAAAAAGAGTCCTTCGCCGCCGAACAGCGCCGTCTTCACCCCCGGCACCATCTGGATGTCGTACGACACAGTGGGCTGCATCGCCACAAGGCACCCGGTGTCCACGCGCAGGCGCTCGCCGGCGGCGAGGTCGAGCTCGACCAGCGTGCCGGATGCGTGCAGGAAGACGAGGCCGTCGCCCAGGAGCTTCTGCAGGATGAAGCCCTCCCCCCCGAAGAAACCAGCGCCGATGCGACGCGTGAAGGCGATGGAGACGTCGACACCGCGCGCCCCGCAGAGGAACGCATCCTTCTGGGCGATAAGCGTCCCTCCCCACTGCCGCAGGTCGATCGCCTGGATCTTGCCGGGGAAGGGCGCTGCAAACGCCACGTCGCGCCGGACGTGCGCCTCGTTCATGAACCAGGTCACGAAAAACGAATCGCCCGAGAGAACACGCTTGCCGGCAGAGAGCAACTTGTCAAAGAGTCCCCCGCCGCGCCCGGTCTGGTCGAGGTTCGTCGCCATGCGAATGCCGTCCTGCATGTACATCATCGCCCCCGCTTCGGCGACCACGGCCTCGCCCGGGTCGAGGGTCACGACGACGCCCTG
The DNA here is from genome assembly GCA_040007995.1 of Gemmatimonadota bacterium. Classification (GTDB taxonomy): domain Bacteria; phylum Gemmatimonadota; class Gemmatimonadetes; order Gemmatimonadales; family Gemmatimonadaceae; genus SCN-70-22. Next base: position 6,355 of record JBDTUA010000068.1, read on the forward strand.
CAAGTCATCGCCAATCAGCCGGTAGTCGATCTCGTCCGTTCGCATGGAAACTCCAATCCTCGCTGTTGGTCGTTCGCGCGTCGCGGCGCCTGCGGTGAAAAATGCATCGCGCGTCGATCGGACGCACCCGCACGTTGTCCCGACCGAGCGCGTGGTCTGTGTGGTTTCGGGGCGTGATGCGCTCGTATCGGCGAGCGACTAGCTTCCCCGCATGCGTCGACCCCCTCCCGCACGCGCGCCGGTGTCGCGTACGCCCATTCGCCTGCAGAGCGCCGTGATCGCCCTTGCCGCACTCGCTTGCTCATCGCGCGGCGAGCAGCCGCGTCCGGATTCGGCGCGGGGGAGCACGGCTGCAGCGCCTGCGCCGAGTGCGAGCGCGGCGGGGGTCGCGTCGGCCTGTCCAATGGAAGGCGACTGGACGCCGTGCGCGGTCGAGGAGCGCCTAGTGCGCGCCGGTGTTGTCATCGAGAAGCAGCCGGCACCAGCGTCGTACCCGTTCTTCACCGTTTCCGGCGTGACGTACAACGTCGGGAGTGCGGAGCACGAACTCCTCGTCTTTCTCTACCCGTCGGCCGCGGCACGCGAGCGCGACACGGCGAAGCTCGATAGCGCGACCGTTTCGCCGCGCGGGACCCGCGTCGCGTGGCGCACTCCCCCGACCCTCGTGGTGTCGAACAACCTCGCGGCGGTAATCCTCAGCCTCAACGACCGGACGGTGGAGCGCCTCGCCCTGGCGCTCGACGCGGGGCTCCCGCAGCCGGAGAAACGTTAGGCACGTCGGGGGCGCAGGTGGCGGCCGCGCGCGACGTCCCGCGCGCTGAGTGGTCGCCCGCGAGCCGCCCCGGAACGATGGCGTCGGCGCCGAACCGGGCGCGCAGGGCGTCGACCGCCGTCGTGATCGCGCGATCGCGCGGGGTCTCGGAATCCGCGAGGGGCGGGCCTGCTGCAAAGAGTGACAGTTGTCCCTCTTCTTCGCCATCGGCCAGTCCGGACAGGGCGACGCCAAGCAGGCGCGCCGGCGTCCGCCGCGTCCGCCGAAGGCGCTGCAGCAGCGCATGCGCCACCTCGAGGATCACGCGGTCGGCAACGATCGGAACCTCAAGTGTTCGGCTCGCGCCGCGCGAACGGAAATCGGAGTCCTTCAGCTTCACGGTGACAGTGCGCGCGGCGATGCCCTTGCCGCGCAGGTCGGACGCGACGCGCATGACGAGGCGCACCAACTCGTGCTGCAGTGCACCGTCGTCGGTCACGTCGACGTCGAACGTCGCCTCGTGGCCGACGCTCTTCGCGCGCTCGCGCGGGATCACTTCCGTGCTGCCGATCCCCTGCGCGCGATCGAAGAGCCAGCGGCCGGCGCGGTCGCCGAGCATGCGCTGCAGCCCCACCGTGCCGGCCGCGAGCGCGTCGGGAACGGTGCGTACGCCGAGCGAGTGGAGGCGGTCACGCAGTCGCGGGCCCACGCCGGGGATGTCGCCGAGCGGCACGCGCTGCATGAACGCCCCCTCCTCCCCGGGCGCCACCACGTACACGCCGCAGCCGCGCGTGCCCGGTTTCGGCTTCGCGAATTCGACCGCGAGCTTGGCGACCAGCTTGTTGGTGCCGCCGCCGAACGAAACGGTTAGCTCGGTCGCCTCGTGTACCGCGTCGCGGATACGGTGCGCCACCTCGGACAGCGACGCGTCGCCGTACAGGGCTTCGGTCCCGCTGAGGTCCAGGTACCACTCGTCGATGCTCGCTGCCTGTACGAGCGGGGCAAAGCGGGCGAGCACGGTCGCGATCTCGCGACTCTTCTTTCCGCAGGCACCGCGTGGGACCGGAACGCAGAGCGCGTCTGGACACAGACGCGTCGCGCGCGCCATCGGCATGGCAGAGCGTACCCCGAATTGGCGGGCCTCGTACGACGCGGAGCAGACGACCCCGCGCGATCCCGGGGCGCCGCCCACGATCAGGAGCGGCGCCTTGCCCGCGCCGTCGGGATCGACGAGACGAGCCACGGCGACGAAAAACGCGTCCGCATCCACGAGGAGAATGCGGCGTGCCAGGGGCGCCTGCCCTGCGGGGGAGACAAGAGGATCGCGCATGTCGATGTGAAACCGGTAAAAGCTAACGCTCCCCGTCGACCCACCCCTCGTCCTACGCACCCGCCTCCGCTGAGGAGGGACGTTGGGCCTCCTCGGCGGTCTCCCCGTCATACCGGTCGTGGTACTCCTCCCGCAGGATCATCTTCTGCACCTTGCCGGTCCCCGTCTTGGGGAGTGCGTCGACGAAGGCGAAGTCGTCGGGGACCCACCACGACGCGAACCGCTCGGCGAGCCACGCCTTGAGCGCCTGCGCCTGGACCTGCGCGCCGGGCTTGCGGACCACCACGGCGAATGGACGCTCCGACCAGCGCGGATGACGCAGCCCCACGACGGCGGCTTCGTAGACCTCGGCGTGACCCATGAGGGCACCCTCGAGTGCGACCGAACTCACCCACTCCCCCCCCGACTTGATCACGTCCTTCGATCGGTCGGTGATGGTGATACATCCGTCAGGTGCAATGGTGACGATGTCGCCCGTGCGGAACCAGCCGTCGTCGGTGAACTGGGTGACCGGTTCTTCCGGCTTGTAGTAGGCGCGCGCGATCCAGGGGCCGCGCACCTCGAGTTCGCCCATCGTCTGACCGTTCCACGGCACCAGGCCGGATTCGCTGCGCGCCCGCAGCTCCACGCCAGGAACCGGATAGCCCTGTCGCGCCAGCTGCTGGTACTTCTCGTGCTCCGGGATCTGGTCGTGCTTGCTCTGGAGGCGGGAGACGGTCCCGATCGGCGACATCTCAGTCATCCCCCAGCCCTGCTGCACGGCGATGCCGTGTCGCTGCTTGAAGCCGCGGATCATCGACTCCGGCGCGGCCGCACCGCCCACGAGCGTCATGCGCATCGCCGAGAGGTCCCAGCGCTGCGGCTCGGCGTCGAGCGCCTGCAGGATGCCGAGCCAGATGGTCGGCACCCCCGCCGACATTGTCACCCGCTCGTTCGACATGAGGTCGAGCAGCGACGTCGCGTCGAGGTGCGGCCCGGGATGCACCTGCGTCGCGCCGACAAATGCGGTGGTGTAGGGAAAGCCCCACGCATTCACGTGAAACATCGGGACGACAGGAAGCATCACGTCGCGCTCGACCAGTCCCGCGCTGTCGGCGCAGAGGGACATCATCGAATGCAGTACGATCGCCCGGTGCGAATACAACACCCCCTTCGGACGACCGGTGGTGCCGGAGGTGTAGCACATCGCGGCAGCCGACCGCTCGTCGCGGTCGTCCAGGCCGAAGTCGGCGTCCGGGCTGCCGGAGAGCAGCGCCTCGTAGTCGATCGCACCCGGCGGCGTCTCTCCTCCGTCGGCGAGGATGATAACGTGCCGCACCTGTACGAATGGCGCGACCTTCTCCCACAGCGGCCAGAGCACCTGGTCGACAAGGACGACCTTGTCGTCGGCGTGATTGACGATGTAGGCGAGGTCCGTCGGGTGCAAACGCAGGTTCAGGGTGTGCAGCACGGCGCCCGCGGACGGGACGCCGAAGTACGCCTCCACGTGACGCTGGTGATTCCAGGCGAGCGTGGCCACCCGGTCACCCTCGCCGACGCCGAGGCCACGCAGCGCGCGCGCCAGCCGACCAGCGCGCGCGAGCACCTCGCCGTACGAGGTCCGCTGCATCGTGCGATCGGGACGTCGCGAGATGACCAGCTTCTCGGGGAAGAGGTCGCGCGTGCGCCGAAGCATCATCGGGATCGAGAGCGGGAACTCCTGCATCAAACCGAGCATAGGCAACGTCTCCGAGGGAGTCATCGGGGAGTCATCCTGGAGTCGGAGCGGGGGGAAGGTCGCGAACTCCGGTGGCTACGCAAACCTGCGCCCTCCGGCCGGGGCGCACAACCCGCGGTGCGCAATTGCGAACGTCCCGATATCCATTCAGGGACGGCGGAACCGCACGTCTGGCTGGCGCCGTCGCGCGAGGATTCGCTCCTTCCTCTTCACGCAGAACCACATCTCCGTCATGTCTGCATTTTGTTGTGCCACGCACGCGACGCGCATCGTCATCGCGGTCGCATCGCTCTCGGCCGTCGCCCTTCGGGCTCAGGAGGCCCAGCCCGACATCTTTCTGGCCCCACTCACATCCACCGCGGCGGGATTGCATCTCGGCACGTCGCACAACGTGACGGCGCGCCCGGGCTACGACAATCAGCCGGCCTTCGCCGCCGACGGACGAACGCTCTTCTTCACGTCGACCCGTGAGGATGCCCAGGCCGACATCTATCGTCTCGATGTCGCCACGGGTCGGGCCGAGCGCGTTACGATGACCGCGCCCGAAAGCGAGTACTCCGCCGCCCAAGTCCCCGGCGGCGGTGCGATCAGCGTGATCCGAGTTGAACGCGACTCGACGCAGCGTCTCTGGCGCCTTCCGCTTGCATCTGGCGAGGGATCCGTCCTCTTCCCGTCGCTCAAGCCGGTTGGCTATCACGCCTGGGCCGATGCTGATCACGTGGTCATGTTCGTGCTCGGGAATCCGTCGGCGCTCGTGCTCGGACGGCAGTCGAGCGGAGCGATCGACACGATCGTCTTCAATGTCGGTCGATCGCTGCACCGCATTCCCGGCAGCACGCGCGTGAGCTTCGTCAGCAAGGCCTACGAGTCCGCTGCCTGGGTCATGTCGCTCGACGTCGCAACGCGGATCGTGCAACCGCTCACGCGACTCCCGACCGGGACCGAGGACTACGCGTGGCTCCCCGACGGACGCCTGATCGCCGGCAGCGGCAGCATGCTGCTCGTTTGCGACCTCACCCGGGATGCACAGTGGACACCCTTCGCCGATCTTGCAGCCGACGGAGTGACTGGCATCACCCGCCTCGCCGTCTCACCGCTCGGCGACCGCCTGGCCATCGTTGCCATCCCGACCGGCGGTAAACCGTAGCCCTAGGGCCAGCTCGCCATCTTGCGATAGCACGATTTCGGCACGATCGGCACGCCGAGTCGTGCCATCGTCGCGTAGCGCGCGAGCTTCTCCGGGTAGCGCGCGAGGGCACAGCGGGCGTAGCCGAGTGCGTCGAAGAAGTGATCGGCGAGCGTCACCGCGAACAACTCCTCGATGCCGCGACGGCGGGCGATCCCCTCGACGCCTCGTACCGCGATGCTCCCCAGCCCGCGCCCCTGAGCCTCGGGCGCGACCACAACAGATCCCACCTCCCCAAGCGACGGCGAGTACTCGTGCAGCGCGGCGCATCCCATGACGCGCCCATGCTGATCCGCCACCACGACGTAATCGTCGATCGTCAGCGCGATGTCGTCGGCACTGCGCGGAAGCAGCAGTCCCGCCTCGGCGAACCCTGACACGAGTTCGTGGATCTCGGCCGCGTCCGACTTCATCGCCCCACGCACGACGTGCGTGGCGCTGAGATGGGGACGCTGGGAGAACGCAGGCGCCGGCGTGACGCGAGAGCGCGGGAAATTATGCATGATGAATGCATACATACCCACGTTCCGGCGCACAAGGCCCCGCGGCCGGTTAACCGGACAGCATCTCCAGGATGACCTTGCCGACCGTCTGGTTCGACTCCAGCCGGGCGTGCGCCTCGGTGATCCGTGCCAGCGGGAAGACGCTGTCGATGTTGGGCGCGAGCGCGCCGCTCGCGAGCCGGGGCAGCACGTCGGTGGCGATCGCCTCCGCAACACGAGTCCGTTCGGCGAGCGTACGCGCGCGCATCACCGTTCCGCGCAGGGTCAATCGTTTGCTGAGGATGCGCCGCACGTCCACCTCGGCCCGCGCGCCGCCCACCGCGCCGATCAGCATGAGGCGGCCGCACTCGGCGGCGCCTTCGATGCTCGCCGTGAGGTACGGCCCTCCAACCAGGTCCATCGTCAGATCCATCCCGAGTCCGTCGCTCCAACGCGCGATGGCGTCCGGAAGCGCCTCGAGCGAATTCCCCAGGGCGATTCCGTCGACCATGCCGGCGGCGGTCGCCGCCGCAAGCTTGTCCGCCGTGCGTGAAGTCCCAAAGGGAAGGGCACCCCACGCGCGGGCGACCTGCACCGCGGCGAGCCCCACACCGCTCGCCACCGCATGGATGAGCACACGTTCGCCGCGTCGCACGCCCCCCTGCGTGACCATCGCATCGTAGGCGGTGAAGAAGGCTTCCGGGACCGCCGCTGCCTGCTGCCAGGACATCGAGTCGGGAATGCGGAGGATCGTCGACTCGTGCACGACCAGGTAGTCGGCGTGTGCTCCACCCCCGGCCAGTCCGAACACACGATCGCCGGTATGCCAGCGGCTCGAATCGCTTCCGGTGGCGGCCACCTCGCCGGCGAACTCCATTCCGGGTACGTCGCTCGGCCAGCCGGGAGGCGCCGGGTATTTCCCAATGCGCTGCAGCAGGTCGGCCCGGTTGAGCGCCGACGCATGGACGCGCACCAGGACCTCGCTTGCGGTCGGCTCGGGAGTCGGGCGCTCCTGCAGCTCGAGGACATCGGGTGGACCAAACCGGGAGATAACGGCAGCGATCATGGAAGCCACGGGGAAGGGGGAGTGCGCGAGAGCACAGGCCGCCAAGCGGTCAGGGTGTGGTGATGTCCCCGAGTTGCATCGAGCACTCAGGTAGCGTCGTGAGGAAATCGGCGCCGAAGGCCGTGGACGGCGTGTGGTAGCCGGGCGCGGGTGGGGCATCGAGGAGTCGTACGGCGCTCTCCGCGGCTGAGAGCGCCGTGAGTCGATATCCCTCCGGCGTCTCGGCTGTCCCGCTCACGACACGGCCGTCGAGGTGGGTAACGCGTCCCCAGATGTGCATCCGCGCAGTCGCCCGTACCTCCGCACTCGGTCCGGTGACTCGGGCGTCGATCAGACGCTCCACGAGTGCGCGCACGAGGTCGAGTCGAAGCATCGGTTTCACGAATCCAACCATCCGCAGCGATTTTCGGGCATCCGGCGGCAGCGCAATGTACGTGTGGATGTTCGGGATCCCGGTAGACCAGTGCGCGGTCGAGACGTCGCCCCACGGAATCGTGACGCCGCTGCGCGGCCGGTCGCGAAAGGCGATGCGCTGCGTCCTCCATGCTGTGGGGACGCGCGTAATCCGGCCATCCTGACGGACGGCCCCCCCGTCGTTCAAGCCGAGCACCATGGTCTTCAACGTACCACGACTGAAGACACCGCCACCCGCGAACGCCAACTCGAGGAGCGACGTGTCGGGCAACCGGGTCGCGAGCTGTGCGGCGAGGCAGTCGGTGGGGACGACATCGAAGCCGACTCCCGGGAGGACCACGATCCCGCGCGACCTGGCCTCCGCGTCGCGCGCCTTGCACGCTTCGAAGACGACGATCTCCCCCGTGACGTCGAGGTAGTGCACCTGACGGACGAGGCACGCCGTGACCATCGCGGCGCTCGTCCGGAAGAAAGGACCCGCCGCGTGCAGCACCACGCGCACGCCGTCGAGGTTGCTGGCCAAGACGTCGGGCGAGGTCAGGGGGAAGACCCGCGATTCGAGGCCGTACTGCTCGGCGAGCTCGGCGAGCGCGTCGGCGCGACGCGCGGCGATGATCGGGCGAAGCCCGCGCCTAACGCATTCGTCGACGATCAGCCGACCGGTGTAGCCGTTGGCGCCGTAGATGAGGAGCACGCGGGGGGCGGATGGGCGTGGGCTGGGCGCGACGGGCCGGTCGACATGCGGTCCCGATCGTTGCCGCCGCAAACTATCATCCGGAGGCGGGGGGCGCTCGACGCTGCGTGACTGGCTCCCGCACCCGAAACATCCGATCACGGGCTCCGTACGTTACGGCACACCTGTTTGACCGACTCGTGAGGAACGTCGCCATGTTTGGACTTCTAGCACTTGCCGCCAGCATCGCGGCCGCCGCGATTGGATACACTCAGGCTCGCGCCTTCGTCCGCCAGCGTCTGCGCTACGTCGACCTTGCGCAGTCTGCCTTCGCCCCCGTCGTTGCAGGACTGGGCGCCGCTCTCGTCGCGAGCCCTGTGGTTGCTCTCCTCCCGATCATTGGAGCTGGTACGGCGCTGGCGTTTGGCGTGAGCGTCGGGATGGGCGTCGCCAATGGACAGCGCGACATTCGCCGGGCCCTTCCCCCGGGCGCCTGACTCTATTGGGCGATCGGGGTTCCCATTGGCGGGGTCGGGATGCGCGACGATAGGTAGACGCGCGCTTGATCGAGCGCGTCGTCGAGCGTCGAATAGATCGCGTCCCTCCCGAGTTCGTCCATCAGCGTCGATCGCTCCAGTGTCAGGAGCGGCTGTGCGTGAATCTCGGCGATGAGCACCAGCGTGCGGTCCTGTCGGCAGCGACGCACCACGTCCCGCAGCGCGCGCACGCCGGTCGAGTCCAGCATCGACACGTCACGCATCCGCACAATCAGCACCAGCGGCTTCCGCGCCACTCGATTGACGCTATCCCTGAATCCCTCGGTTGCCCCGAAGAAGAAGGCGCCGCTGATCTCGTAGACGTCCACCCCATCGGGAATGTCGTGCGATTCGACGGCTGGGTCGTCCCGCAAATCCTCGACCGCCCGGTCCTTGCGGATCTCGCGTGACACCACGCTGACGTTGGTGACCTCCGACATGCGATGCAAGAAGAGAAACGAGGCGAGCACCATGCCGACTCCGATCGCGACGGTGAGGTCGACGATTACCGTCAGCAGGAAGGTGACGAGCAGGACGGCGATATCGGGGCGCGGCCCGCGAAGTTCGTCGAGAAAGGTGCGCCACTCGCTCATGTGGTAGGCCACGACCACCAGGATGGCCGCAAGCGTGGCCATTGGGATGAGCGCGGCGAGCTTGCCGAAAAAGAGCGTGATCAGCAGGAGCACGAGCGCGTGCACTATCCCCGCAACCGGCGTGCGGCCACCGCTCTTCACATTCGTCGCGGTGCGCGCAATCGCCCCGGTGGCGGGAATGCCGCCGAAGATTGGCGACGCCATGTTGGCGATCCCCTGTGCGATCAACTCCATGTTCGATCGGTGCCGCGTCCCGATCATTCCGTCGGCGACGACCGCCGACAGCAGCGACTCGATGGCGCCGAGCAACGCAATCGTAAACGCCGGTGCCACCAGGCGCTGGAGGTCGGCAAAGGCGAGGTGGGGGACGACGGGGTGTGGAAGCGACGACGCGAGCTGCCCGAATCGGCTTCCGACGGTCTCGACCTGGAGGTCAAGCAGGGAGACGACTGCCGTCGTGACGACGAGCGCCACGAAGGGTGACGGAATCTTGCGGCTGACCCGCGGCCACCAGATGACGATGGCGATCGCGGCGAGTGCGACGCCGAGGGCCACCGGGTTGACGCTGGTCGCGTGTTCGGCGAGGGCGCCGAGCTTGGCCACGAAATCGGCCGGGACCGTACCCATCGTTAGGCCGAAAAAGTCCTTCAGCTGCCCGGTGAAGATGATGATCGCGATCCCGCTCGTGAATCCGGTGATCAGCGGCTGGGGGATGAACTTGATCATCGTGCCAAGCCGGGCAAATCCCATGGCGACCAGGATGACGCCGGCCATGAACGTGGCGGCGCTCAGTCCCTCAAGTCCGTAGCGCTGCACGATCCCGTAGACGATCACGACGAAGGCGCCGGTCGGTCCGCCGATCTGCACCCGGGAACCGCCGAGCGCCGAGATCAGGAAGCCCGCCACGATCGCCGTGTACAGGCCACGCTCGGGTGGAACACCGCTGGCGATCGCGAAGGCGATCGCGAGGGGGAGGGCGACGATGCCCACGATCGTCCCTGCCGACAGGTCAGCAACGAACTGGCGACGGTCATACGTGCGGAGTGTGGAAACGAGCTTCGGGACGAACACGGGTGCGCGGTTGAGGGGTGGATCCCGACTAGCTGGCACGCACGCGCGTCCCCATCGCGGGTGCCTGCATAAGCTAATGCACCGGCGAAGACGGGGACTCGCGCAGTACATTCCGGGTAGTTCACGGCTCCCCGGCGAGCGCTCTCCTTCCGACGGCGGCGCGTCCGGCTCCCTCGCTCACTCCGATCCGCATGCATCCCCGACTCGCCGATCTCCTGGCGCACGCCGACCAGACGCGCGCCGAACTCCTCGCGTTCCTCGACACCATTCCTGAAGCACCCTTCGGCGCGACGCGCGACGACGGCGCCTGGTGCCCGGCGCAGCATGCGGCCCACTTGCACCTGGTCGAGGCCTCGTCGCTGCGCGCCCTCTTCCGCGCGTTCCGCAAGGCGCGGTCCGAAGGGTTGGGAGACGAAACGGAGAGCTCCAGTCTCGTCGGAGCGCTCGATGACACGGATCTGGTGGCCGGTTCGAAGAAGCTCGTCGCGCCGGACTTCACCCAACCGGCCGAGGCGCCCGATCGCGCGACCGTGCGCGAGCGCCTGAGCACCTCACGCGCCGGCCTGCACGCGTGGGCGGCAGAGGCAGATGGCTTCGCGCTCGCGCAGGTCCACTTCCCCCATCCGGCGCTGGGAACGCTCAACCTCTACGAATGGGTGGCGATGATCGACGGCCACGAACGCCGTCACCTGCGCTTGATGCAGGCGCAGTTGGCGGAGCCGACGCGGTGACGTTGCAGCTGGACCGAGTCACCGGGCGCTTCGCAGTCGCGCGCCTCGAAGCGGGCAGCGGGTGGCCACACTGGATGACCTGGTCGCGTGGCTTCAGCACGGTGACGCGCACCCCAGACGAGACGACGGTGGTGTGTGAAGAGCACCTGGTGCCCGCCGGAGTGCGTGCGGAACGGGGCTTCGCCGCCTACGCGGTGCGGGGATCGCTGGACTTCTCGGCGGTCGGCATTCTGGCCCGGGTATCGAGCGCGCTGGCGGATGCCGACGTGTCATTGCTCGCCTTTGCCACCTTCGAGACTGACGTCATTCTTGTGCGGGAAGCGTCGGCGATCGATGCGGAGCGCGCCTGGCGCTCCGGCGGCATCGCGGTCGAGCCCTGAGCCACTCGTGCGCGGTCGCCCGCCCGCTCACGTGATCGGTGTGCGGTCCGGGCCGCGCGGAAGCGTGAGGGTGAAGGTGGAGCCCACCTCGACCGCACTCTCCACGCTCAGCTCTCCGCCCATCCCGCGGGCCAGTTCGCGCGAAATCGCCAGCCCGAGGCCCACCCCCTCCTTCGACGAGCGGAGCGTGCGATTGGCCTGGACAAACGGTTCGAAGATGCGCTCGAAGAGCTCCCCCGGAATGCCGACGCCGGTGTCCCGTACCAGGAGCTGCACCTGACGGGACTCCACGTTGCACGAGACGTCGATCCGCCCGCTTGACGCGGTGAACTTCGCGGCATTCCCGAGGAGGTTGAGCAGGATCTGCTGCAGTTTCTCGCTGTCGGCGCGCACGGAGATCGTCGTGTCGCACGGATGGAGATTGTACGTGAGATGTCGCTCCCGCAACTGCGGCTCGATGAGCGACTCGACGGCACGGAGCGACGCAGCGACCGGTACATTGGCGATGTCGTACATCACCCGGCCGGCGTCGAGCCTCGCAAAGCTCAGCACGGAGTTGATCAGGCCGAGCAGGTGGCGCTGGTTCTGCCGGATCTTCTGCAGGTCGGTGACCTGCGCGTCGGTGACCGCCCCTCGCAAGCCGAGCTCGATCAGCTCCGCATAGCCGGCGATGGCA
>JBDTUA010000069.1:0-17664 GCA_040007995.1 Gemmatimonadota bacterium
CGAGGCACGCCGATATCCCGAAAAGGGCGACCAGATGGCGCGTGCGCTCTCCGAGCGCTCGGCCGTCGAACGGCTGATGAAGGCGAAGCTCGACGAACCCGTGAACATCAACCCCGATCGCATCAATCCACGCCTCCTGGGGAACCAGGCCTACGTGAAGCCGTCGGTGGCGTTGCAGCAGCTGCGGCAGGAGATCCTTGGTCCCGCCGCCTTTGACGACGCCTTTCGCACGTACACCGCCCGGTGGGCATTTCGTCACCCGACCCCCGCCGACTTCTTCCGGACGATGGAAGACGTGAGCGGACGCCGGCTCGACTGGTTCTGGCGCGAGTTCTTCGTCGAGAATCCGCACTTCGACCAGGCGATCGATACGGTGGCCACCGCGCAGAAGGGCGACTCGCTGCTCGTGGCCGTGGTCTACGCCAACCGGGCGCGCGGCGTCCTCCCGATTCGGGCCCGCTTCGAGTTCAGCGACGGCACCACGCAGGAGTTTGACTATCCCGCCGAGGTGTGGAGCACTAACACGCGCCGATACCTGCGCCAGTACGTCTTCACCGGCAAGCAGCTGCTGCGTATCCAGCTCGATCCCGACAAGCGCCTGCTCGATATTGACCGGAGCAACAACGGGTACGAGGTGGGGAAGGCGGCAACGCTGCCCTAGGGAGACGGGAGACGGGAGACGGGGGACGGGGAACGCCGGCACTCCCGTCCCCCGTCCCCCGTCCCCCGTCCCCCGTCCCAAACACCGCTCTCTTCGCATCGCGCCGCGGCCCGCGCCGTTCACGCCTTGCTCACGTGCCCATACTTCACCCCCGCCACCAGTACGATCCCGCCCACGGCATTCCCGACGGTCGCCAACCCGAGGAAGCGCAGGAAGCCGAGCGGCGTCACGTGGCCGGTAAAGACCCCCATGAGCACCTCCACACTCCCCGCGATGGAGTGATGTAGGTGCAGGAAGGAGATCGATCCGGCGACAAGGACGATGAGCAGGATCTGCCCGACCGTGTCGCGCGAGGCCGTCACCAGCCAGGAGACGAGCCCCATCATCCATCCCGCGGCCACGCCGCTCCCGAAGATCACCCAAGGCCCCAACTCGGTGATGCGGTCGCACAAGCGCGCGACATCAGCGGCCGTAAACAGGTGCAACCCTGGGCCGAGCAAGACGGCCAGTGACGCAAAGGTCACCGCACCGATCAGGTTCCCCGCGTACACGACCCCCCACAGGCGCGCCACCCGCCGTATCGTCGTCTGCCCCGAGAGCAGCGGCAGGATCGCCAGCGTCGTGTGCTCAGTGAACAGTTCCGACTTCCCGAGGATCACGATAACGAAGCCGATCGAGTACGCCAGCGCCGAGACCAGGCGTGAGGTCAGCGATTCGGCCGGAATGAGCGCCAGCACCGTCACCACCATCAGCGGCCCGAATCCGACGTCGAGTCCGGCACTCATCGCCGAGAGCAGCAGCCCGCTGGTAGGTCGTCGCAGCTGCTCCATCCCGGTCTCGATCTCCTGCCGGAGGATCGTCTCGCCAGGCTTGGTCGCCTCGCCCTCGTCCGCGGACTTCGATTCGGGTTGTACCGGCTCATCCATGATGTTGCACGTTGCTCGCCTGGCCATGAGGTGCGCGCCGCGCGTGGACTGCACGCTCGTCGCTTCGGGTCTCTGCGGGACGAATGATACAGTCGCGATTTGAGTGCCGGCCATTGCCCCTGAGGGGCGTCCGGCGACACGCGACGCGACCTCGTCGCCTTCACCAGCCGCGGGCTCACCGCCCTGCCTCGCCCAGCGTCGCCCTACGCTCTTGCCGTGCGCCGCACCGCAAGACAGCGTTGCCCGTCGCGTGACGACGTCGCTTCGCCACCGCCCAACCTCCCGCCCGCCCCCCTCGTGTCGATTGTCCCCGGCCGCTCCCGCCGTACCGTCCCCGTCACCACGCTGGCGTCCGGTCACGCGCTCGCGCTCACGATCCACGTGATCCATGGCGCACATCCCGGACCCACCGTGGGAGTGTCGGCACTGATCCACGGCGACGAATTCGATGGCCTCCTGATCGCACGCGACGTCTGGGAACAGCTCGATCCCAACGAGCTGCACGGCGCCGTCTGGATCCTCGGCGTCGCCAACCCGCTCGCGATGGAGGGCAACTCGCGCAACACCCCGATCGACATGCTCGACATGAACCGCCTCTTCCCCGGGGCGGCTGATGGGTGGCTCGGCGAGCAGCAGGCGCATGCCATCGCCCATGGATTCATCGATCACCTCGACTACCTGATCGACCTCCACTGCGGCGGCACCTTTCCCTGGGTCGACTACTGCTACGTTGTCAACGACGAGAACTTCTCGCGCGCCTTCGGCTCCGAGCTCCTGTACCAGCCGTCCGCTGCCTATCCGGGGACCACGGCCACCTACGCCGAGCAGCGCGGCGTGCGATGCATGGTGGTGGAGATCGGTGGTGGCTATCAGGACCAGGCGCGGCATGTGGCCAATGGCGTACGCGGCATCCTGAACCAACTGCGCTATGCAGGCGTTCTCGAGGAACCCGTCGAACGACGCGCCGGGCAACGCCTCATGCGCATGATGAAGGTGATGCGCCCGCGACATGGCGGAATCTGCGTCCCGCGCCGGCTCCTCACCCCCGGTGAGGAACTGGGCGCCAACGAGCCCCTGGCCGACATCGTCTCTCCCTACACCTTCGAGACGCTCGAGACGATGGTCACGCCGTTCGAGCGCAACATCGTCGTCCTCTGTCGCAACTACCGCACGCGCATCCATCCGGGCGACTATGCGTTCATGATGGGCGATGCGGCCGCCACGACGTCCTACGACGCGTGATGCAGGCGTGAACCGGGCGCGATCGCGGGGCGGGCGCCCCCGGCTCGCTGCGACCGCGCTCGCGATCGCCAGCGTGGTCACCACTACCTCGCCACTGTCGTCGCAGGGGACATCAGGCGCGTCCCCCGCCGACGTCGAGATCCGTATCGAGGTCGACTCCGCAGGGCGCACACGGGTGACCGAGCGCTTTCGCACCGCCGCCGATTCCGCACTCCAGGAGGGTCGGTACCAGCTGCTCGCCCGGCCGTGCGCCGTGATCGGCGCGGTCGCCATCGCCGGCGACGACCGTACAGCGCCGCTGCGCGTCGCCTCCAACGATCCGTGGCAGCTGCTGACCGACACGGCGAACGTCGGTGCGGGAGCCAGCACGATCGTGATTCAGTATCAAGTGTCCCGCCCCGGCGGCGGCAACATTCCGCTCGTAGTCCCCACACACGCGATACCGCACCGAGACGGGGCACGTACGGGAAGCATCAGGCTCACGGTGCGACTCCCCGATCCCTCGGCGCGCGTTACCTTTCCACGCGTGGTCTCCCTTCCGGGGACGAACGAGTGGCAAGGGCAATTCGTCGCCATCCCATCGTTCGTCAACGTACGTCTCTCAAGCGGCGATCGACCCTGCGACACCGCGGCACCCACTGGCCGCGACGGTGGACTCGTGTGGCGTTTCTGGCTTCTCGTCGCCATCCTCGTCCTCTGGGTACCGACCTACCAGTGGTGGGCAGGCCGGACGCGCGAGGGCGACGAATGATCGGCGGGCAACTCACAGCCTTTTACGTCGTCGTCGGCGCGTACCTCGCCCTCGTCTGCGGCATCGGTCTCTACAACTATCGCCGGGCGTCCACCGAAGAGGGCTTCTTCGCCGCCGGACGCTCGCTCGGCCCCTTGCTCGGCGGAGCGACGCTCATGGCGAACCAGGTGAGCGCCGGCGCCACCATCGGCATGGTCGGCTTCCACTACTTCTCCGGCATCAGCTACGCCTGGACTTGGCCGCTCACCTGGATCGGCTGGGTCGTCGCAGCGCTCTTCGTGGCGCCACGTATCCGGCGCATTGCCGGACTCACCCTCCCCGACTACTTCGCCGCGCGCTTCGAGAGCCGGGCCGCACGCGCAATCTCCGCCGTCTTCATCCTCGTGGTCTACGCGATGATGCTGTCGGCCCAGTACCAGGCCGGCGGTCTCCTGTTCGGCCTCGTTGGGGGAATGGCATACCCTCGCGCCGTCCTCCTCGTCGCCGGCATCACGACCGTCTACACCGTCCTCGGTGGGATGTACAGCAATGCGTATGTGGGACTCCTCAAGGCCGTCCTGCTCCTCGGCGGATACGGGCTGGCCGTCCCCTTCCTGCTGTCGCACGTTGGCGGGATCCATGAGATCGGCTCGGCGCTGACCGCGATCGATCCGCGCCTCAGTGGCAACTGGTTCGGATGGCGTCAGCTGTTGGCGATCTCCATGGCCCTCGGACTCGGCCTCGCCGCCTCCCCATACGAGATCTCGGCGATCTACTCGATGCAGAGCCGCCGAGCGACGCGACTCGCCATCGGCTATTCATTTTTCTTCCAGGCCTGCGTCGGCATCGGCGTCCTGCTCTTCGGGCTCTCCATGCGCGTTGCGATGCCCTATCTCCCGCAGGCTGACCACGCGACCCCGGTGCTCGGCATGAGCGTCCTCCCGCCAGCGATCGGCCTCCTCGTCCTGCTCGCCGCGGTCGTGACGCTTACCCGCACAGGGGGCGCCATCCTCCTGACCGTCGCGGCGGCGGTCTCCCACGACCTCTACGGCGAATTGCTTGCCCCGAGGGCCAGTGAGCGCGCCCGGGTGCTCGCCAGCCGTATCGCCGTTGTGACCTTCAGTGCCATACCGGTGGCCTTGGCGCTCCGCCAGCTCTCGCTGGTGAACTTCATCGTGATCTGGGCTGCGAAGCTGATGGTCTCGTTTCTCTTCGTCCCGGTAGTGGTAGGGCTCAACTGGCGCGGTGCCACGCGCGCCGGGGCGATCGCCTCGATGATCGGTGGCATGGTCGCCTGCCTCGTCTGGTCGCGCTATGGGACGCCGTACTTCCTCGGGCTCGACCCGGCTGAAGCCGGGGTGCTGGCGAGCGCCCTCCTGATGGTGGCCGTCAGCCTAACGACTCGCCCGGTCTCCGCCGAGGCGACCGCGCGCTTTTTCGGGAGCGTCGACGCGGGCTGACCGCCCCCATTCCGCTCGCCGCGGCGCGCGGTAGAATTGGCCGCTTACCGGCCATGGAGATTCGAGTATGCGACCGATCGTTGCACGAACGCTGATGCTGGGCGCTGCCCTCACGGTCCTCCCGGCGATCGCGGTGCGGCCGCTGACGGCGCAGACGAGCGGCGCGGCGATCGTCGGCCCCGACACCGTGACCTTCCGCAGTGGAGCGCTCACGCTGCGCGGGATCATCTATCGGCCGTCCGTCGCGGGACGTCACGTCACGATCCTGTTCAATCACGGCAGTGGAACGGACTACACGCGGGAGATCGCGGCGGTAGGACCCACGTATGCGCGACTTGGATACGTCTTCTTCGCCCCCGCCCGCCGCGGCCAGTGGCTGTCTGCCGCGACCGGCCACTACATCGTGGACTCGCTCGATGCCGTTGCGAAGGCTCAGGGAGAGGCAGCGCGCGACCCCCTCCTGGTCGAACTCATGAAGGGGCCGCAACTCGCCGATGTGCGCGCGGCGCGCGACTTCATCGTCACGCAGCCCTTCGTGCGCGGCGACCGCATCGTCGTCGCGGGCAACTCCTTCGGCGGCATCGTCACCATCTTCGCCAGCGCCTACCTCGACGGACTGTATGCCGCGGTGGACTTCGCCGGTGCCGCCCAGACGTGGGCCGAAGCTCCCACGCTGCAAGCGGCGATGAGCGAGGCGGCTCGGCACGCGCGCATCCCCGTCTTCTTCGGTCAGGCGGAGAACGACTACGACCTCACGCCGAGCCGCGCGATGTCGGCAGCGATGACCGAGGCCGGCAAGCCGAACCTCCTGCGCATCTTCCCCCCCTTCGGCACGACGACGCCCGAAGGACACAGCTTCGGCTATTTCGGGGGCAACACCTGGGGGAGCGACGTGGCCGCCTTTCTCGCACGTCCCCCCACCGGTCGTTAGGCGGTTCCGGGCGTTTCGGGCGCAGGCACGCGGCGCATCACCGTTCGGCGACGCGCCCGCGCCCGGCCCCACGCGTGAAGCTACGCCTACTGACGGTGATACGAGAGGCCGGCGTGCGACGCCTGCTCGATCGCCACCACCATCCCGGGGACCAGGTCCACGCCCGGGAGGATGTTCGCCCGGAAATCCTTGTAGACCGCATCCGCATCGAGGCCGCGCTTCGCCGCGAGCAGTCCGGCAAAGATGTGCAGGGCGTTGTCGCACAGGATGAAGGTCACACCGCGCTTGTGCAGCGACTCGATGCTGGCCGCCGGCAGCGACATACCCATGACGGTCGGCGCGCGACGCCACGGGTTGCTGGTGGCCGGCTTCGACGTCGCCGGATCGACGATCTCCGCAAACTCCCCGAGCTTGTACTTCGCCCACGCGGCGTCGTTGAGGCCGAGGAAGGTCGTGCCGCCGTAGAATGTCAGCACCGCGTTGATGTCCGCGTCCTTCACCCGGTACGCCTTGTTGTAGGTGTCGTAGTAGTTCATCACGTGCACCAGCGGGATACCGCCGTTCGGTGTTGGCATGTCGAAGAACTGCTTGTGCTTGGCCGTCAGGCCGTCGAGCCAGTGGTCGCTGGGTTCGTTTGAAGTCGCCGTCGTCGAGGGGGCGGCCTGCAGCGGTCCCGCCGCGCGGATCGTCATGCCGGCAACGGCGATGATCACGAGTCCGGTCGCGATGGCGACACGGAAGATGAGGGGGCTCTTGTTCCGCATGATTGTATGCTCCATGGGGTTGGTGTGACTTCAGGAAGAGGCGCGGACCGTCTTCGGCCGGCTATCGGAAGAGCAGCGGTGCCCTGCCACTCGGGAGGCGATCAGGTATCAGGCGCCGAAGGAGCGTGGGACGTGCATCGGGATCGAGCAGCGCATCGCGGACGAAGTCGAGAAGCCACGCGAACTCTGGCTCGCTGAGCGGAACGGGCACGCGCAGTAGCGGATCGAGCCGCTCCACGACCGGCTGTAGCGGTCCGATCGGACCGCGCAGATCCGGCGGAAGGTGGGCCGGCGTGTAGTTGGCAGCACCGGCGGTCGCGTCGAGGTGATAGCGCATCGCCGGTTCGAGCGCGGTGAACGCGCCGTTGTGCATGAAGGCCGGCTGGAGCGCCACGTTTCGCAGCGGCGACGTGCGGAACGCATACCGGTCCGCGAGATTCGCCGACACCTGCTCGAGCCCGAAATCTTCGTTCGTCGCGGGCCCATCGAAGGTGACGTTGGTCAGCGCCGGCATCACCTGAGGGGTGCCGGCGACATGCTGCCGGAAGTCGCTGAACATCTCGTTCGACGCGCCGGAGACGGCGTGGCAGGCGACGCAGCGCGCCTTGCCGAAGAAGAGCATCGCCCCACGCTTCTCCGACGGAGACATGGCGTCGTCGCGTCCCCGCGCGTACTGGTCGATCGGTGCGTTGGCGAAGGTCAGCGTGAACTCGAACTCCGAGATGGCGCGGGCTACGTCGTCGAAGGTGATCGGCGCGTCAGGCGGTTGCTGTGGACGAGCGCGCGCGAAAAGCTGCCGATAATTGGCGTCGGCATTGAGCCGTCGGACGACCGCAGCACGCATTTCATCATTCCCTCCTGGGAAGTGAAATCCAGCCGCTTCGGTACGCTCCGTCGGAGGGATGAAGGCTTGCGCCGTGAGCAGGTGCGGGAGGTACGACAACGTCCCTCCTTCCGGCACGGGAAAGGCGAAGCCCTGCCGATTGTCGAATGGATTGCCGGAGACCGCCTGGAAGCGCGAGTTCCACATCAGCGTGGGATAGAACGCGCTGTTGATCACCATGGGCGAACGGCGCTGGTTCCGCGGTCCCTGACGATCGGCGCCAACGATGCGGTTGTTGTCGATCCCGATCGCGATCGGCTGCGTGTCGCCGAAGCCGTTGGTCGGGGCATGACAGCCGCCACACGCATTGTCGTCGTTCAACCCCTGGATCGGATCGAACCAGAGCAGGCGCCCCACGTTTGCCAGTCGGTGGTCGAGCGGGCGTCCAAGCCGGGCCTCGAGCGTCCCGGCGATGCGGCCGGTAAAGCCGTGGCGGCTCAGCTCCTGTCGGAGCGCCGCATCGAGGTCGCTGGACGCCGTGGCGAGCGCTCCGGCCACCGGTGCCACGACGCGAGAGGGCTCGACATCGTCGCAGCCGACGAGAGCGAGTGTGAGGAGAGGCAGCGCCCGGGTCGCGACAGAGAAGTTGCGCATTGTCATGGTCGGCTGCTCATCGAAGAGTGGGGCGCGATGGCGCGGCGCGTGCCGGCGGATGGTCGCTCGGTCTGACGCTGCGGAGCTCGGACGGCGTCCTGCGCGCGCGTCGCGCCGCGTCAGCTGCCACAGGAGACGCGAGGATTCGTCTCGGCGAAGATTCCGTTCGGATTCTGCCGCCACACCCATGCGTGCAGGGCGAAGACGCCGAACTCGTCCTCGCGCTGGAACGTCGCCCCCTGGAACTGCGGCGGGTTGGGGTCGCTCCAGATCGCGTACGGCATCGCGAACTCCGCGCCGACCAGGCGCAGCCGGCCGTCGTCGCTCGGTGCATAGATCAGCGCGTCGGGGAGGGACGGATCGATGACCCCGTCGAGCAGGCGGGAGACGTTGACGTAGACCGCGCCGACCGGCCCTTCCTCGGGACGCACTTCGCAGTCGTGCAGGAGGACGAATCCATCGGCGAGGGCGTCGTTCACGTTCTGGTACGGCGCCGTGGCTCGGCGAAGGGTGCGAATGGCGTCGTCCACGTCGACGTCTCCAGCTCCAGCGGCGTCGGACATGGCAGCGACCGATGGCGAAGCGCTGGTCATCGGCGCGAGCGGTGAGGAGGTGCCGCGGTCGGCGCAGGCGGCGAGGAGAAGCCCGGTGCTGAGGAGCAGGAGGCGGCGAGTCGAGCGAGCGAAGGTGTCATGCATGGGGGATCTCGGTGTGAGCGGCGACGGCCGCGGGTGAGTCGCTGCACGTGGTGCGGTCGGGCACCGGTTGGGCACCTGTCGGTCACGGTGCGTATCGGGTGCCTGGCAACCGCGGCCGTGACCCTGTACACTCGCCTAATACGATTGGTTTATACGAGTGTTCAACACGGTAGGAATCCCGGGACGAATTGTCAAGAGTGTGGGTCTCGCGCGACAGCACGGAGCGCCGCATGGCGGCCTCGACCGTCACGGCGCCTGCTGTCCGACGTTGGTCCTCGAGGGGATGGCACCGCGGCGTGGCGGGTGTGACGCCTCCGTGGCGCATCGTATGGGCGTGCGCCACCCGGCCCGTACTGGCTGCAGCTCGTCCCAGTCGTTGACGATCCGTCAGTCCGCACGCACCCGGACGGTGTCGAGCATCGCGCGCGCCCTCGTGGCACTGGCCCCGACGGTGTAACCCAGACCATCATTCCCTCTTCCGTCGCCCACTCCCGGTCCCGCCATGCCACCCTCCTCCGCCTCACGCGTACCGTCGCGCTCGACTCGTCCAACGGGATGGTTCGCCTTCCGCGTTGCACGACACGCCATTACGCTCGGCGCTGCCGTCGCCGCCTGCATCGCCGTCGCCGCGCCCGCGGCGTCCCAGATCCCGGGACTCAGCGGCACCCTCGTCATCACCAACAAGTCGCCGTCGACCGCGTCCATCATCGACGTCGGCTCGGGGCGTATGCTGGCTACCCTTCCCACCGGCCAGGGTCCTCACGAGGTCATCCTCTCGTCCGACGGACGCACGGCCGTCGTCACGGACTATTCCGGTCAACCCGGCAAGACGCTGACGGTCATCGACATCCCCGGGAAGCGTGTCGTGCGCACGATCGACCTCGGCGACTACCGGCGTCCGCACGGCATCGTCTTCCTCCCGGGTGACAGCATCGTCGTCGTGACGTCGGAGCAGAGCGGCAACGTTCTTCTAGTCGACATCCGCGCCGGGATCGTCCGGCGGGCTATCCCGACAACGCAGAAGGGTTCTCACATGGTCGGCGTCACGGCAGACGCGCGTCACGCCTTCACCGGCAACATGGGGAGCAACACGGTCTCGGAACTCGACCTGCGCGACGGCTCCTTCATCAGGCTCTGGGACGTCCCCGCCACTCCCGAAGCGATCAATGTGACCCCCGACGGCGCCGAGGTGTGGGTCGGGAGCAATACCACCGGCAAGATCAGCGTCCTGCGTCCCGCGACCGGCGAGATCACCACGGCGGCCGAAGGGTTCGGCTGGCCGTACCGCGTCCTGTTCACCCCAGATCGCTCCACGGTCCTCCTCCCCGACCTCAAGAACGAAGTGTTGCGATTCCTCGATCGCGCGACCCATCGCGAGCTGGGCCGCATCGACTTCCCCGGTGGCGCGCCCCAGGGGATCACGATCACCCCCGACGGCCGCTACGCCCTCGAATCGCTGAGCGGCCAGGCGCGGGTGGCCATCATCGATGTCGCCGCGCGCACGGTTGTCGGCTACCTCGCCGCCGGGGAGACGCCGGACGGGATCGCGTACACCAGCCGGGTCAGTCGTTAGGCGTTGACAACACCGCGGCGGTCATGTCGCCGAGCGCCACGAGGAGTAGGCTCGACTTCCCCTTGCGGGGAACTGCGTCGCCGATCGGGAGCCGCCATCCTTCGTCTCACCTTCCCATGGGCAGCATGTGCGGCTCCGAGAGGAGCGCACTGCCTACCACCATGGGCCGTCCAAAGCAAGGAGGCTTCATGACATCCGATGCCGATACCCGCGCGTTGCTCGACGTCGAGCGACGGTTCTGGAACGCCATGCGGGACAAGGATGCGAATGTAGCGGCCAGCATGACCGACGATGTATGCATTACGGTGGGTGCACAGGGGGTGTCCGCCGTTACGCCCGACTCGATGGGCACGATGACGACCGAGGGCAAGTGGCAGCTGCAACGTTTTGCGTTTAGCGACGACAAGGCGCAGGTGCGCCTGCTCAGCGACGATGTCGCCCTCGTGGCGTACCCCGTGCACCTTGAAGTGACGATGGACGGGAAGCCACTCTCCATGGACGCGAACGAAGCGAGCGTGTGGGTGAGGCGCGACGGGACGTGGCGATGCGCCCTTCACACAGAGTCCGTTGTTGGCGACCCATTCCAGCATCGCGAGCACTGACCGGGAGGCGCACGGTGGCGAACCAACGTAGACGTGACTGCTGCCGTACGTCGTAGGTGTGCGACTCCCACTCACCGATGATCATGCATACGCTTCAGGTCTTCCTCACCTCGACCCGCCCGGGTCGTGCCGGCGAACCGATCAGCCTGTGGTTCCTCGAGCACGCCCGGGCGCATGGAAACTTCGAGGTGACGCTCGTCGACCTCGAGGCCGTCGCCCTCCCCATGATGGACGAGCCACACCATCCGCGACTGCGGCAGTACGAGCACGAGCACACGAAGGCGTGGAGCGCGACCGTGAATGCCGCCGACGCCTTCGTCTTCGTCCTGCCGGAGTACAATTACTCGATGCCGCCCGCCTTTGTGAATGCGCTCGATTTCCTCCTGCACGAGTGGGCGTACAAGCCGGTCGGCATCGTGAGCTACGGCGGGGTGTCGGCCGGCTTGCGCTCGGCGCAGCAGGCGAAGCAGCTCATCACCGCCCTGCGCATGATGCCCCTGCCCGACGCGGTTTCCATCCCGATGTACCAGCAGTTCATGGACGAACAGCGGAATTTTCTCGGCAACGACATCCTGAACACGTCGATCGTGACCATGCTCGACGAACTCGAGCGTTGGACGGGCGCGCTCGCGCCGTTGCGGGCGCCGGTGCACCGACGTTGACGTGCCACGTACGCCACCGGTTCGTCGCATCCGGCGGTCGCCGAGCTGCAGGGGAGTTCGACTACCCCACGTGAGAGTGTGACAGGTGACGGTGGCTCGAGCGGTGCCGGCGCCCACTCGACACCGCACGCACACAAGCATCAAGGCGACGACAACCGCCAGAGCCACGCCAGCACGATCTCCGTCGCTTCCGGATCGAGGATCGCTCCTTCGGCGTTGTAGCTCACGGCTGCCTCCGCGGTGAGCTCGCCGCGCGGACGCGGCTCGTGCTTCAGCACGTGGTTCGCATTCGAGGGAAAGGCGAAACTGACGCCGTCCCGCCCAGCGACCGCTTGCTTCAGGGGTCGCCCGTCATCGCGCCAGTCGACCTGGATGTCCTTCTTGCCGATCACCACCAGGACCGGCACGTGCACCTGACGGAGCAAGGAGGCCCCGTCGGTCGTCCACAGTTCGCGCGTAAACGGGAGATTCACCGGCGCCGTGAGCGACTGCAACAGTCCCTGTACGCCCGGTGGAAGGGCGGGATCGGGCGGCACCTCCTCACCTGCCACGAACCGCGCGACCGCCGCGTCGTACCGCGCCATCATCGCCTCGCCGTCGGGGACCAGCGCCGCCTGCGCCGCCAGCTGCGCGCGTGCGACGACTCCCACGCTCCGACCCGGGGGCGCGATGAGGGCCAGGCCGGCCAGCGGGATCTCTGGCTCCTGCAGTTGGTAGTTGAGCGCGTGTAGCGTCCCCTCGCTGTTGGCGATGGCATACAGGCGATCGCGACGAACGTTCGGCTCGCTCGCGAGCGCCCGAACCGCCCCCGCGAGCTCATCGGCGTGTCCCCGCATGCTGACACGCCCTGCCATCGCCATGATCGTCTCCCGCGCGCGCGGCCCTGAGGCCCGCTTGTCATACCGCAGCGAAACGATCCCGGCCGCAGCGCACGCCTCCGCGAGCAGCGCCGCGCTCCCGTTCGTACCAGGAAGCAAGGGCGAATTCCAGTTGCGGTCCGTGGGACCACTCCCCGCCACGAAGACCACCCCCGGGAAGGGTCCAGCCCCCGCGGGACGTACCACCGTCGCGTCGACGGTCGCCCCTTCGAGCGTCCAGTGCACATCTCGGCTCACCGACGCCGAAGTCTGTTTCATTCTTGCACCTCTCCGGAATTAGGGAAGCGAGGAGTCGAAGCCGGTGAACCAAGCCGTGCGCGCTGCACACTATCCCCACGCGCGGCTGCCTCTCCGTGTTGTACGTGCCAACTCCCGTCCCCCGTCCCCCGTCCCCCGTCCGCTACCGGCCGCTCGACCGCAGCGAACCGCTGGGCACGCCGGGCGTAGTCGGCGGGCTCGCCGCCGAACGACGGATCAGCACGCCCCGCCCGGATGGCACACCCACACCGCGCGACCGCTTCGCCGCCCTCGAGAAGGCCATGCCGAGCGATTGTCCGCGCCGTCGTCGGGTACTATCAGGCGACGGACATCGCGCAGAACTTCCCACTTTCCCTCTCCTTCCGACCGGGAACGACGTCGTGCCGGTGCAGTACGACTTCCAGATGAGCGCCGACGACTGGGTGCGAATCTCGCCATCGGTCTGCAACTCGAGGGGCGACGTGAAGCGGCTGCTGGACGCGCTCGCCTGACCCAACAGGGCGCGTGCCCGGGCCCCCCGACCCGGGCACGCCCTCGTCCTGCCTCGTTATGCGGCCACGTCATCCGAGTGGATCGTGCGCGTCACCGCCCCGTCCCCCGGAACCAATGTCGGTACGCTCCTCGAGCTCCCGTCTGGTGCCGCCTCCGCAGGCACCGCTGATGTCTTCTCCTCCCGCTCCACCGCCTGCCGGCGCACAAAGCGCGCGATCGAGCGCCACTCGGCGAGCTGCGCGGGATCGTTGGCCAGACGCGGAACAAGCATCGTGTTGATCAGGCGCATGAGCTCACGCCCGCGCCCCACCTCGTCCAGCAGCCCGGCAGTCGCCTTGACCGTCGCCGACTTCGCCAGGTCGCGCGTGACGAGCGCCTCACGCATCTGGCCCACCGCATCGCGCACACGCTGCTCGATGTCGGGAACGAGCCCCTTCTCCACGAACTTCGTGGCGTGCGCCCCAATCCGAGCTACCACACCGTCGGCCACCTGCATCAAGTCTTCGTCACTCCTCGTCTTCCGTACGTCGTACGCTTTACCTACCGCCGGGTCGTCCTTGAACATCGTCTGCGCGGCGATCGAGATCGGTCGCAAGAACTCCTGACGGAGAACCGCGGCACGCACGCGCTTCACCGCGGTCTCGGCACGAAACAATCGCTGTCGTACGTCCTGGTTCTTCGCGTGCTCCTCCAGTCGTTGGACGATCTCACCGAGCATCTGCGTGTGCGTCGCCATATCCCCCGCGGCGACCTGAAACCGGTGTGTGACGAGAAATGCGTAAGCGCGCCGAAGCGTCTGCAGGCCCTGCTTTGTTCGGAGTTGCATCGGCACTACCTCCCACTGAAAGAATGGACGCGGTGGACCCAGGAAGCGCGCGCGCGTCCTTCGTCACGCTTCTCCTTCACCGGCCGAACGCCGCGAGCGCCCCGTCGAGCCACGCGCACGTTCGTGCCGGCCACCCGATCTGACGCCCTCGCCCGGCGCGCGGCATACTTCGCCGCCCGCGCACGGCAGCCCGCCGGATTCCGCACCCCATCGCGAGGAGGACACATCCCTTCGCGCAACACCACCGTCCCTTCGCCTCGATCGCGCCTCCCGTCGCCCCCGGCGCTCGACCCCTCGCGCCGCTCCTGGAGTCCTTCGCGCCGCGCGCAGGCTCCGGCGCTGCGGGGACGTCTCCGGTCGCCCGTCGCACGAGTTGCTTCGCCGTCGCACATCGAGCGCTCGCCATTCCTGCAGCGCTGTCGCCCACCTGCGACCGCTACTCGCCCACCTGCGACCGCTACTCGCCCACCTGCGATCGCTACTCGCCCACCTGCGATCGCTACTCGCCCATCCGCGACCGCTACTCGCCCACCCGCGACCGCTACTCGCCCACCCCCAGCCTCTGCTTGCTCACCAACGACTTCTGCTCGCCCACAACGCGCACCGACCCGCTCTGACGCATCGACCCCTAGCCGACGGACGGTGTCGGATCGCCCCTTCCCGCACCTCCCTCGCCCCCCGCGCAACGCACTCGCCGCGCAGCGAGTCACCTTCGCGCTCCACCATCGTCGGCTCGCCCCGGTTTGGTCTAACGTCGCCACCGCCACGCCAGACCTGGTGCGATGACAACGGGGCTCGTATCGCGACGGTCCTCGCAGTAGCACGTCGCGACGACCACCCCCACCTTACCGGCGCCTCCGGCGGATCTCCCCCCAATGCAAAGGGCGCGCATCCTGGAATTTCGGACACACACCCCTCTCTAAACCCCCCGGAAGGGCGTTTTTGTCAAGGGTTTGACCCCCAAGGAGCGCCTTTCGCGCGACCGATCACAGGCGCATCTGTTGGTTTGCCAAGTACTTAGGCAGATGTGGTGGTCACGGACACCGGTTTGCACGGAATCTGTCGCCCACGCTCGTTTTCGAGGTCGAAACAACTGATTCAACCGACCCATGTGCGCACCGCGTGCAACGGACATCCTTCCCTCGTCGCTCGACCCGCACGGCTCGCTCGAACGGCGACACCGGTGGTTCCCATCCGCCTTCTGCGCCGAGTTTGCGCCGACACGACGCTGCACCACATACCTGCCTTGTGCGGACGAGCTGTTCATCGCCATCGAGGGCGACTACGACGTCTTCGTGGAAGGCGCGTGGCATGCCGTGACACCGGGCAGCGCTCCTTCCTTCCACGTGGCACCGCTTACGCGCGCGCCTTCATGCGATCGCGCCGAATGACGGGATGCAGCCCCAAGGAAGAACGACTGGGCTCGCTCGAACTGCAGTAATATGGCATGGCGCCCGAAAATACCTCCGGACGTACAACCGGCGCTCTTCTCGGGCGCCGGGTTGTCTTCCGGATGGACGATGGGCGATCAATCCCGTCGCGCGAGTAGAAGAAGGAGCTCGACGTACAGCCAGACGAGCGTGACCATCAGTGCAAAGGCGCCGGACCACTTCATGCGTTTGGACGTCCCTGCATTCACCGCGCGATCGATCTCGTCGAGGTTGAAGACAAGGGGCATCGCTGCGACACCGGTAATCACCACGTTGTTTCCGATGGCGAGCGGGCTGCCGACAGGGCGCGACGTTGTGGCTCACAACGACCGCGCTAGCTTGCCTCGTGTGCCTAACTCCGTTTCGGCCACCACAGCGAAGTCCGTCTTTCGGCAGCGCCCAACCGCCGTCATCTGCGACATGGACGGGCTGCTCGTCGACAGCGAACGCATGGAGCGTCGCGTCTGGCGACGTGCGGCCCAGGATCTCGGGATCGAGCTGACCGACGAACGCTTCGCCTCCTTTGTCGGTCACCCCGCCGACGAAACCGAACGCCAGCTCGCCCTCTACTACGGACCCACGTTCGACGTCTCGTCCTTTCGAGAGCGGTGTCATGCTGGCATGCGGGCACTCATAGAAGCAGAGGGTGTCCCGCTGCGCCCGGGCGCCGAGGCCTGGCTGCGCTTCGTCGTCGGACTCGGGATCCCGCTCGCCCTCGCTACCTCCAGCGGACCAGCGCTCGTGCGCGAGCGACTCGGAACGCGCGTCTCGGTATTCGTCGTGGTGGTCACGCGCGCCGATGTGGCGCGCGGCAAGCCCTTCCCCGACATCTACCTCGAGGCCGCCGCGCGACTCGGAGTTGCACCTGGCGATTGCCTCGCACTCGAAGACTCGCCGACCGGGGCGCGCGCGGCGGTGGCGGCGGGGATGCCCGTGCTGGTCGTCCCAGACCTCGTGCCTCTCCCCACCGACCTGGTGCCGCGGCTCGTCGGCGTCTTCCTGTCGCTCGATCAGGTGCGACTGGAAGCAGCTCGCTGCTGGGACATCGTGTCGGTTGCGTCCGGCGTGGGCGACGTCGCGGCACGCGTCGACGGGCAGGAGGGCGACTGATGGACCTCGGGCTGCAAGATCCGCATGCTTCTGATCGCCGGTCCCTTCGCTGGCATCGGCGCAGCGTCGCCGCCCGGAACCTCGCGCTCGTTAGTCTCGTGCCGCTGCTGAGTCGCTGCGTCCTGGCGACCGACACCGGAGGGCAGTTCGTCGTGCGAGTGGACTCCATCGGGCTCCCGGCCACCGCCTCCGGCAATACCGCCTTCGACGTACGTCTCTACGGCGCCGTGGGCCCGAACCTGTGCTTCCGGGTACAGTCCGTGCGCGCGCAGGAAGACTCGACGCATCTCGACATCACCGTGTTCGGAGCGAAGCGGGATTCTGGCGGCGACTGCCTGCAGATGCCCGCCTCGCTCGATGGGCGGCCTGTGACCGTCGCGCCTCCCATTCGCGATCCCTTCACCGTACGCGTGCACCAACCGGATGGGTCGGTGTTGTCACAATCGCTGCGCGTTCAAGAGTGAGCTTCGCAGCAGCGAGCTGCACACCCGTGAGCTTCAAAACCTCGTTCGCTCGAATCCAGCTTTCGTAGCGAACGTGGCCGCAACGGTAGGGCTGAACGGCAGATCGACGGACGCGACAAGCTGGACGACGAGACCGCTCTCCAGTTGTTGGTCCGATCTCCCGTCGCGATCTCCGGTAGCGAACGCAACACGCTCGAGCGAACTCGGCCGCAGTTTTCGAGCGCCTGAACAGTCCTGTTTGACTTCGCCCGTGATATGCGACACTCTTGACGCCCCACGGTGGCGGTCGGTGTGCGGTTCGACGGGTCGTGCGGCGTGTCCGGCAATCTCCAGCTATCCGTTTCGATCGTGAGTGCAGCAATTCGTGTGCGCAAGTTCCGGCATCTTGACTCGTCCACTCCGACGGGCTTCTGGGATATGCACGCGCGGCCGATTGCGGCTCAGCGGAAGCCGGGGTGCTCTCGACGTACCGCATTCGCG
>JBDTUA010000070.1:0-17627 GCA_040007995.1 Gemmatimonadota bacterium
AGGACGAGCGCCTCCATGCCCTCCGTGGCGCGCGGGATGGGTAGCGCCGCCGCATATGCGAACGCCGGCTCATCGGAGGACGCGCCGCGCGGCCATCCGCCGCGTACGCTGGCACGTCGCGTGTTGATCGCCGCGCGCACGAGTTCCTTCCCGCTTTGCGGCAGGGCGCGCCCCGCCCACCTCGCGCACTCGCCGACGCCACGGACCAGTTCCACGTCCTCTCCCGCTCGCGAG
Organism: Gemmatimonadota bacterium; assembly: GCA_040007995.1. Taxonomy (GTDB): domain Bacteria; phylum Gemmatimonadota; class Gemmatimonadetes; order Gemmatimonadales; family Gemmatimonadaceae; genus SCN-70-22. Next base: position 235 of record JBDTUA010000070.1, read on the forward strand.
AAGAGTGCTGCGCCGCGCGTGGCCGGCAACGTCATGGCGCGTCCGAGCAACCCGTCCAGATCGTCGCGTTGCGTCCCGGTCGGCGTGATCCCCGCCAGCGACGTGAGGGCGCTGAAACCCTGTCGCAGTTCATCGAGCACCAGGAACGTCAATCCGGTCGCGGTCGCGAGAAGGAAGGCAATGTCGAGGTAGTAGCCCCACGGCGACCACGCACCGCGCGCACGAAGGAATGGATAGTCGAGATGGTGGATCGCCCAGAGGAACAGCGCGACGGCGAGGAAGCGCGCGCCGTTGACTCGGGTGCGTTGCCAGTGCCGCCAGAACACGGCCCCGGTCCAGACCGTCACGAACGAGAGAAAGAGGACCGCCGGAAGCGCCGCCCAGAAGAAGTCCTGCATCACGTAGATCGCGATGTACGACCACGCGAGCGGAAAGAGCATCGCCAGCAGGTAGCGCCGCCGGAATTGTAACTGGCGGGAGAAGACCAGCGCCGACCAGAGCAGCGCGATCGCCGTCCACCCGGTGACCACCTGGTGCCAGTACAACCATCCGCTGTACTGCGTCACCAGAAACGCGATGATCGCCAGCAGACGCAAGAGGTACAGTCCCCAGGTGACCGAGAACCAGGCGAAGTACGGCTTGCGGTAGCGACGGTACAACGAGCCGGCGAACGCGGTCAGCCCCAGCGCGACCGCCACCTGCAGGAGCGCGGCGTCGAGTTCCACGGCGGTGGCCGATTCGGGCGGCACGGTGAGTTGGAGCACCACAGGAAACTAGAAGATGAGAAGACGGGAAGACGAGAAGACGAGGGAAATAGGGCGGGCCATAGCGAAAAACGGCGCCCTTGCGGGGCGCCGTTTCCTTTCGTGCGATCGTTCCGCGCCCCTTCAGCGCACCAGCGCCTGGGCGACGATGATCCCGAGGGTGAAGATGGCTGCGGCAGCGGCCAGCGCCACCGAGGGGTTCATGCGAAGCTCCCGGCGATACCATGGCTCCACCATGCTCGTGACCGAAGCCTGTGGCGGGAGGGCATCCATGATCCGGCTGGAGAGGTGGGCCGGCGTCATCATGCGACGACGCTTGTCGGTCTCCTCGCCCAATCGGCGCCAGAACTCCACCGAGCGCGCGGCGTCGCCACGCAGTCCGGTCGGCTCCGGTAGTTCCCCATCGAGCCAGCGATTCACCACGTCCGGGGTCGGCACCGGCGACAGCGGCACTTCCCGCTCGAGGGAGCCACCCATCTCCTCCGCGTTTGGACGCAGGGGACGCGCACGCTCGCTCCGGCCGTCGGGCTCGTTGTGTCTGTCGAGCATTAGGTGTATTTCTCCTCTAAGAGAGCCTGGAGCGCTTCACGCGCGCGATGCACACGCATCTTCAGCGCTCCGACCGTGGTACCCAATAGATCAGCCATCTCTTCATACGAACGCCCTTCCACGTGCTTCATGATGAAGGCTTCCCGCAGCGAGGGCGGCAACTGCGCCAACGCCACGTCGAGATCATCGCGAAGTTCGGTGCGGTCCAGCTCTTCGACCGGCGACGCATACGAAGTGGGTTGGTCGTCCTCTTCGTAGCTCAAGTGCGTCCGGCGAATGTTCTTCAGCCAGTCCTTGCACCCGTTGGCGACGATGCGGAAGACCCAGGCATCGAACCGACCGCGCACCTCGGAAAGGTGCTGGTAGGCTTTGATGAAGGACATCTGGAGGATGTCCTCGGCAACGTCCGGACTTCCCGTCATGCCGAGTGCATGCCGGTAAAGCGGATCGCTGTACCGCTGGATCAACACACCAAAGGCATTGCGGTCGCCCGCGAGCACCTTGGTGATGACTTCCAGGTCGGCCTCAAGCTGATCTATTGGAGAAGCAGGTACCGTCGTCTTCACGGCGCTAGCATAACCGCTTTTCGCGGCTCTCGATAGTCCCGCTCGGGGCGCATCGGTGTGTGTAAGTGCAGTCACAGCTTGAAGACGCGCCGCGTCGAAATGCGTCACTCGAAAGTGCTACGCTGTGCGCGCGGGCGACCGATACTTGCCGTCGCCCGCCCGGGCCGCGACCAACGCCAACTGGGGAACGCGCCGGGCGAACGCGCCCGGCGCTCGGGCTATCGCGAGCGGTGCAGAGAGACGACGACGAGCGCCGGGACCTGCGCGACGGGACCCGAGAATCGGCGCGCCATCGACAGCGCCGCCGCCAGCGTCTCGTCGTCGCCGGCGACGACGGCACGATCGCCGAGCGACACGACGCTGTCGGGGGCAATGCCGCGCCACTCGATCGGTTGCCGTTCCGCGGTGTACTCGATCCAGCGCGAGACGGAGACGCCGTATCCCTCACGAAGCGGGTATACCGACGGATTGCCCGACCCGCCGCCGGTCGTGTCGCCCACGACGGTAACGTTAGGCATGCCGCGCATCGCCGAGACGAAGCCCTCGGTGGCGCTGAACGCCCCGCGCCCGGTGAGGAGCACGACCGGGCGGAGAAACTGCCAGCTTCCCCTGGGGGCAACGGCACGCGGCGTCATTGCTGTAAAGGCGTCGTGGCGCAGCCCGCTGCGGAACTGGTAGTAGCCCCCGACACGTCCCACGCGCGTGAAGCGTCCTGCGACCTGGTAGGCCAGCGCGTCGTTGCCGCCGCCATTCATGCGCACGTCGAGCACGAGCGCCGGCGCGTTCCGGTGCGCCTCCAGCAAGCGGTCGAAGTCGGCCACGTCGAAGCGGCCATTGGCAAACGACGAGATGGCGATCACCGGAAGGCCGCCGACGTCACCGCCGCCCACAGCCTGGGACGCGTCCTCCCAACCCGACCGCTGCCGAAGGGTCGCCAGCATCGCCGGGGACCAGTTCCGCCTACTCACGGGTTGGTACGTCGACACCACCCCCCCGCCCGGCGACAGCACCCAGACGTGCACGTCTCGCAAGGTCGCCAGTGCCTCGCGCACGATGCCGATCAACTCCGCCGTGCTGCGTGCGGCCTCGGCGCGCGGACGGTACTGACGCCGCACCTCGACCCAGTCGATCCCCTTGTACTCGAAATAGGAGTACTCCCGGTCGACCGTCAGCCACATCCGGTCGAAGGAGGTGATGAGGGGCTCGCTCTCCGGCGCCGACACGTCGCCACCACACGCCGACGCAGCAAGCGTAAGCACGACGACGGCCACCAGGCGACGGGTCAGGAGGGTGAACATAGCCCGACCGACTACCCCGCAATGCACGCGACGTTTCGTTGTTCCGTGCATCGATGCGCCCTTGATCACTCACCGCCGGAATTCATCACGTCCGGAGTGTCTGGGGGGTCAGACGCTGTACCCCGTTTGCGACGCGATCCCGCCCAGCTGGCCGAACGCACCCCAACCGCTCGATCGTACGAGCGCGCCATGCTCATCAAGCATCGGTGGAACGAGGCGCACGGTCCCGGGGAGCGCGGGAGCGACGCCGGTACACGCGGAGCCTTCGATCTCGGTCAGCGACTCTTGCACACCCTTCACCACCCCGCACGGCACTCCCGCTGCATCGAGGAGCGCGATCCACTCGGCGGCCGACCGTTCGGCGAGACGCGTGGCGAGCGCACCGACGACTCGTTCACGGTTCCCCAAGCGACCGCGGTTGGTCGCCAAGTCCTCGTCGTCGCCAAGCGCCGGAAGCGAGAGCGCCCGACAGCAGGCGCGCCACTGCCCGTCGTTGCCGACGGCGATCACGAGATGACGATCGGCCGCACGGAAGAGCTGATATGGGACCAGGTTCGGATGCCCGTTCCCCCAGCGACGCGCGTCCCGCCCCGACACGAGCACATTCTGGGCGACATTGACCAGGGCGGCGGTGGCACTGTGTCGGAGCGAGACGAAGAGCCGACGGTCGCTGAGAGGGCGAGGGGAACTCAAGCGGACGCGCGCCTGCAACGCCGCGAGGATCGCGATGGCGGTGTCCTTTCCGGCGATGACGTCGGCGAGCGCCACTCCGGATTTCATCGGCGCACCGTCCGTTTCGCCAGTAATCGCCATCCACCCCGACTCCGCCTGCACGACGTAGTCGTAACCCGGACGGTCGGAGTCGGGTCCGAAGCCGGTCACGGTACACCAGATGAGCTTGGGATGTCGCTCAAGGAAACCTTCGGGCGAAAGATGTTTCCGTTCGAGCGTCCCCCGTCGGTAATTGTCGAGGACCACGTCGGCCCCTTCTATGAGACGATTCAGGATCTCGCGATCGGTGTCGAGATCGATGTCGAGCGCGATGCTGAGCTTGTTTCGGTTGACGGAGAGGTAGTAGGCCGCCTCCCCCCGATCGTCGAACGGTGGGCCCCATGCCCGGGTCTCATCACCGCTGCCGGGTCGCTCAACCTTGATGACGTCGGCCCCAAGGTCGCCGAGCGTCATGGTGGCGAGCGGACCAGCCAGTACACGGCTGAGGTCGAGGATGCGGATTCCCTGTAGCATTAGCCGTCCAATGAAGGCGTGTGAATGTCGTGCGAGCATCGTGTATTCGGGGGAGAAACGCGCCGCCAAATGGTGCCAGCGAGGTCTATCCCGACTTGCGTAGGCTAAGAAAAATCATATACTTACCGCCGCTATACCCCCTTTTCCCGCCGGTTGGGCCAGTTCGGACGCGCGGCGTGACATTACAGAGGGTGCCTCGGGACGCCAAGCGCGTCCCGATCACGTCGCGGGAGCATACGCTTCATGTCCGAAAAGATGGCGTCCACTGACGATAGTCCCGAAGGCGAAGCGCAGGCAGCGCCGGCCCCCACTCCACCCAGACGTGGGCCCGGCCATCGCGGACAGGACGTGCGCGACACCGTGGCCGAAATGGCCGCCAAGGCGCACGAAATCTCACTCGAGGCCGGTAGCAGGATGGCCGGCACGATGCGAGACGTCGTCGGTGCCGCGGCCGGACTCACTCCGTTCGCGATCGAGAGCGCGCGAGACCTGGTCCAGTACATGGTACGTCGGGCGCAGATGTCCCAGGACGAAGCCGACAAGCTCATGCGAGAAGTCGACGCTGCGCACGCCACCTCGCCTCGACCACTGCTGAAGGTCGAGTCCCCGAAGGCAGAAGCACCGAAAAAGGTGACTGCGCCTGCGAGTGCGGTCGCTCCTGCGCCTCTCGCCGCAATTGACCTGGAACCTCCGGTCGTCCCTCGGCCACTCCGCACGATGGCCGCAGACGTTGTCGCAGACGAGGACGAGGGCTCCTTCGCCGCGCCGGAGACGGAAGGCGAGGAGGAACAGGAGTCGGAGGACGAGGACGAGGAGACGGAGCAAGTGGTACCGCAGACTCCCGCCAAGGTCGCGGCGCCGAAGAGTGCGACGGTGGCCAAGTCCACTCCAGCACCCAAGGCGGCCGAGTCACCTGCGCCGAAGTCAGGAAAGTCGACCGCGGCGAAGGCGCCGGCGAAGGCAGCAGCCAAGTCCGCGCCCAAGTCGGCGACAAAGGTCACCGCGAAGGCGGCTGCCAAGAAGAGCGCGCTGCCGAAGAAGAAGTAGGCCCTCCGCTCCATCGATCGCACGGCGCGACGTCGCGAGACGTGGCGCCGTGTGCTTGTTTTGGGGTATGCACGCACTCGTAGCCCGCGCCCCCACCCGGATCGACTTCGGTGGCGGATGGACCGACGTTCCCCCGTACTCGGACGAGGAAGGGGGGTTCGTCTGCAATCTGGCAATCACCCGATATGCCACCGTACGTCTGGAGCCCCAGGGCCCGGAGAGCAACGACGGTAACGGCGACGACGATCGGGCGCTGGCCGACGCGGCGCTGCGAGTGTCGGCACTGAGCGGGGTCCGCGCCCGGCTGCATAACGACTTCCCGTTGGGCGCAGGGCTCGGCGGCTCGTCGGCCGCCGGGGTGGCAATGATGGGTGCGATCGAGGCGTGGCGCGCGCTGGAGCGCACCGGCCTCGCGTCAACGAGTGCCGGGGCGGTCATGGAGCCGGCGGCGGCGCGTGACCTCCTGGCATCGGTGCCGCGCGACCGCGCCGTGCTCGCCGAGGCCAGTCGCCGCGTCGAGGTGGACGAACTCGGGATTGCCGGCGGGCGACAGGATCATTACGCGGCCGCCTTCGGCGGGGCGCTCGCCCTCTCGTTCGGGGCGCGCACGGTCGCGCGCCGCCTCGTCCTCTCGCACGCGACCGTGCGCGCGCTTGAGGCGCGATGCGTGCTTGTCTACACGGGACAGTCGCGCGTTTCCGGCGTGACCATTCGCGCGGTGCTCGAGGCGTACGCCGCGCGCGACGCCGTCGTGCGGTCGTCCCTCTCAAAGATGCGGGCCCTGGCCGAGGCAATGGCCGACGCCCTGGTGGCCGACGACCTCGACGCGTTAGGTATGCTGGTGGGCGAACACTGGCGCCACCAGCGCGCCCTGCACCCGTCGATCTCCACCCCGCTCATCGAGCGCATCATCGACGTCGCGGCCGCGGCCGGCGCGATCGGGGGGAAAGCCCTCGGCGCGTCCGGCGGCGGCTGCGTGCTGCTGATCGCCGCGCGCGGCTTCGAGCAGCCGGTGCGCCGCGCGGTGGAGGAACTGGCAATCCCCATTCCGTTCGCGATCGACCACCACGGGTTTTCGTGGTGGCCCCCCGGCGACCCTCTCTCCCCGCCTGCCACGTGACCGCCATTCCGATGGGCGATGCGCTCGCCCTGCTCCGCCGCCTCGTGGCAATTGATTCGCGCAATCCGACGCTCGTCCCCGGAGCGCCCGGCGAATCCGCCGCCGCCGCCGCGTTGGCGGACGTGCTGCGCGAGTGGGGCTTCGACGTCCAACTCGCCGATGCCGCCCCCGGCCGCCCGAACGTGGTCGCGCGCATCGGCCGCCCCGGCGGGCGCTCGCTCCTCTTCAACGGCCACCTCGACGTCGTGGGGGTGGACGGGATGGTGCACCCCGCCTTCGTCCCCGAAGAGCGTGAGGGCCGCCTCTACGGCCGGGGAAGTTGCGACATGAAGGGCGGGGTGGCCGCGATGTGCGCGGCTGCCGCCCGCGCTGCCATGTCGGGGCTCGACGGCGAAATCATTGTCAGCGCCGTCGTCGATGAGGAATACGCGAGCCTGGGGACGCGCGCGCTCGTGGCGGACGGCATCCGCGCCGACGCCGCCATCGTGACCGAACCGACCCGCCTCGCGGTGAACCCGGCGCACCGGGGATTCGTGTGGGTGGAATTCGACTTCCGCGGACGGGCCGCGCACGGGAGCCGCTACGACATCGGGATCGACGCGATCCGGCATGCGGGATTGGTGCTCGCCGCGCTCGATCAGCTGCAACGCGAGGTCCTCGATCGACGCCTGCATCCGCTGCTTGGGCACGCCTCGCTGCACGCTGCGACGATCGAGGGAGGGGCCGGCTGGTCGACCTATCCTGATCAGTGCCGGCTTCGCGTCGAGCGGCGCACCCTCCCCGGCGAGACAACCGCCTCGGTGATGGCCGAGTTCGAGGCGGCGTGCGCCCGCGTGCGAGCGTCCGATGCCACCGTGCAGGTCGAAGTGCGCCACGTCCTCACGCAAGGACCCAGCGACGTGGCCGGTGATGCCGCCGTCGTTCGCGCGCTCGAAGCGGCGATGCTCGCGGAGGGCGAAGCGGTGCTGCATGAAGGCATGAGCGCCTGGACCGACGCCGCCCTGCTTAACGACGGTGGGATCCCCGCGATCTGCTACGGACCGGGCGACATCACCCTTGCCCACGCCGACGAGGAGTATGTGCCGCTCGACGAAGTGGAACGCTGCACGCGCGTGCTCGCCCGCCTGGCGACGACCTGGATGACCGACCCGACGGTCGGTGCGGAGATGTGATGGCCGGCTTCACCACCACTCAGTACGACGCCCTCGAACGCGCGATCAGCCTCGGGAGCCGCCTCTCGGTGTTCAGGCGAGGTACCGAATATGTCCTCATCGCCACCCGGCTCTTTCTGCGCGAAGGACGCGAGGCGATCGAGACCGTGCACCCGACGACTGGTGACCGAATGGTCCTCATGCTCGACGACATCGATCGCTTCGAGGTCGTGCGCTAATGGCCACGGCCGACGCGCCACTCGTGGCGATTTTTGCCGATGAATCGTGTCTCGGCAACGGGCGCGAAGGAGACAATCCCGGAGGCGCCGGGGTCCTCGTGGAGTACGCCCGTGCGGGTGGCGAGATCGTACGACGCGACATCTGGGTCGCCGAACGCGCGACCACGAACAACCGCATGGCGCTGCGTTCAGTCATCGAGGCGTTCCGGGCGATCGCCCACAAGGGGACCTACTTCCGCGTCGTCTTCACCACTGACTCGCGCTACATCGTCGACGGAATGTCGCAGTGGGTCCACGACTGGGCGCGCCGCGACTGGAAGCGGAAGAGCGGCGCGATCGAGAATCTCGCGCTCTGGCGGGAGGCGGTAGCGGCCGTCAACGGACACGAGGTGGAATGGCGCTGGGTACGCGGACATGACGGACATGCCCAGAACGAATACGCCAATCATCTGGCCATCAGCGCCGCGACCAACCAGTCGAATTCGGCCGCGCTCGTCGACTCGGGCTACGACGCCTGGGCCTCGCGCCTGAGTGGTGTCGCCAGCAAGCTGCGACTCGAGCCCTTTCCGGACGGGCGCAGCTTCAAGGCAGCCAAGCGGTTACCCGGCGTGGAAGCGGGGCGTCCGTAGACAGACCCGCCCCGTCTGAGGACTCTCATGTTCAAGCTCGTCTTCCTCCTGTTGCTTGGCTTCGCCGCCGGCTATTCGTATGGATTCAAGGATTCAAAGCAGCACGACGAAGACGTCGTAACGCGCACCATCGAGCACATCGGAGGTTCGGCGCGCGGGAAGTACAATCAGGATCTCGATGCGCAGATGCAACGGCTGGAGAACCGCTAGCACGACGCTCGCCGCCGCCCTTGCAACCGTCCTGCGACCGACCTGCGTGCCTCGCTGACCCGAAGGATCTCTCGATGGACGAGCTCGATCGTCTCTACCGCCGCATAGTCCAGAACATCCGTGGCACCTTCCCCGAGCTCCTGGCGCGGGGATTCGAGGTGTCGCAACTGTACCAGCAGATCGTCCCCTACCGCACCAACCGGCGGGAACTGGAGTTCGACTCGAACGAAGAGTACGAACTCGCGCTCATGCAGCTGCTGGCGGGACTGCGCGGATACCTCGCGACCGACCGCGAACTGCAGAAGGCGATGCGCACCGAGCTGGCGTCGCCCAATCCGGACCTGACCGCGTTTCGCATCTACGCGACGTCCACGGTGGCGCTCGCCCCTGAAGCACTGCGCGCGCTCGAGCGACGCCTCCTCGTCCACGATGCGAAAGTCGCGACGCCGAACGCATTGAGCGCAGCTGAGCAGGCGACGCTGGCCGGCCGCGCCACCGAGGCGGTCGAGGTTACCAGCGAAGCGCCGACGGTCCCGGTCCCCCCGCCAGCACCGGCGAGCCGCATTGCGGCGCCGCTTCCACCCTCTCGCCCTACGACCCCGCGCGTACCGACGCCGCTGACGTCCGCCGCTCCAGCACCCGCTCCAGCACCGGGTCTAGCACCGCGTCCAGCTCCCGCTCCAGCGCCCGCACTTCGCAGTGCACCAGCCGCGACGTTCGCCCCCGCCTCCGCCTCCGCACGGCGCGTCGCCCCGTTGCTCCCCCTCGACCCCCCCATGACGGTTCCCCGCTCTGCCGCGCCGACAGTCGCTACCGGCGCAAAGTGTCGCTACTGCAGCGGTTCGCTCCCCGATGGTCGGCGGGTCACCTTCTGCCCGAACTGCGGGCACAACCTCACCGTGCAGCATTGCCCGGCATGCGCCACGGAGCTTGAGGTCGACTGGAAGTTCTGCATCACCTGCGGACGAGGGATCGATGAGGGTGACGGGAAACGGGAATAGCGGCACGGAGCGCGGCGCTACAGGGTAGAACGTGCGGCGGGCTGACACTTGCAGCCCGGTTGGCCACGTAGTGACCCTGACCATGAATCCCGACTTCCCGTTCACATGCCGCGACCGCGGCCGCCTCGCGACGTTACGGGCACTGGCGCTCGGCACCGTGGCGATCGTTTTGGCTCTCGTGCTTGCCGCATGTGGAGCGAGCCAACCCATCGTCGTCTCGACCACCCCTGGCCCCCAGGTACCCGCGACCCCCGCCACCGCGGCCGGCGACGCCGGAGCCGGCAGCGTACGGCCGTCCAGTGGCGGATGGCGGATCGATACGCGCGAGCACGTCGACCTGTGGCTGCACGGCTTCGCTATGCTACAGGACGATCCGTCGCTCGTCCCCTACTTTCGGCCCGGCTACCGCGCCGCGATGCAGGGAGTGCGCGGTACGGTGAACACCCAGCTCGATGTCAATCGTGCCGAATTGCAACGCCGCTTCGGCACGAACGCGAACCTCACGTCGGCGCAGTTTCTCGTCTTGTATTTCGCCAACTGGGACGAGATGCGGCGCGGCGTGGAGCGTTTCCTCAGCGACAATGGCGACGTGCAAGCCGCACGCAGCCAGGAAGAGCTCCGGATGTACGCAACCATCCGGACCTACTTCCCCACCTCGGACGATCGCGACTGGCTCCGCCTCTTCATGCGTAGCCTCGACGACGAGCGTAGCCGATTCTATCGCTCGTACTGGATCCAGCAGGAGCAGCTTCGATCGGGCCAACGCGCCGCGATCCTCTCCTACTGGTCGGGCACGTACGGCACGGCGCTCGGCCGTTTCATGCGCAACAACGCGCAGCGACAGGGGACGATCCTCCTCTCGCTCCCGCTCGGGGGAGAGGGACGCTCGCTCGCGGTGGGCCCACGCGACAATTTCATCACCGTTAACTTCCCCGACCCGGGCGACGATCCGCGCCAGGCGCTGTACGTCATCGCGCACGAAGTCGTCGGATCGGTGGCGACCGCGGCGGTGCGCGACAATGCGTCGGCCGCGGACGAACGAAGCGGCGAGGCCGGAAAGTGGGCGACGCTCGCCGCCGTTCGCGGCGGCGCCCTCCTGCTCGAACGCGTCGCACCCGACCTGCTGTCGGGCTATCAGCGATATTACCTCTCGTTGGCTCGCGTGAACGGCCTAGCTGGCGACGTGTCGACGCAGTTCGCGGCGACCTTTCCGCTCCCTTCACAGATCATCAACGCCATCCAGCGACAAATAGACGTCGTCCTGGGGGGCATCTGAGTTCAGGCATCCGATGACCGATCCGCGCTCCGGGGCGCCGCGTCCCCCGCAACAAGGTGAGAACCTTCCCGCCCCCGTCGCCCCCTCGGCAACGCCGCCGGCACCGCTCGGTCGTGCCTCGTTCGAGCGCGTACTGGCGCGGGCGGCCGAACTGCAGGCTGGCGGCACCGAGCCCGCCGAGGAAATGAGCGAGGCGCAGTTGATCGAAGTGGGGAAGGAAGTCGGGATCGGCGCCGAACATGTGCGTCTGGCGCTCGCCGAGGAGCGAACCCGCGTTCAGGTTCCCGAAGAGACTGGGGTCATCGGCGGCTTGTTCGGCAGTCAGGGGATCACCGCTTCGCGGCTGGTGCGCGGTACGGCGGCCGATCTGCTCGGCCGATTGGACGAATGGATGCAGCGCGAGGAAGCGCTCCGTCCCAAGCGCCGCTTCAGCGACCGCATGACGTGGGAGTCGCGAAAGGACCTTCTCGGGTCAATTCAGCAGGGGATCAACTTCGGCGGACGCTCGTACGGACTCAAGTCAGCCGACGAGGTGGGCGCGACGGTCGTCTCCGTCGACGCCGACCGGTGCATGGTGCGTCTCGACGCGGCCTTTGTCGAGTCGCGACGTCGGCAAGTGACGGGAGGCGTGGTGGCCGCGGGGGGAGGACTGCTCGGCTTCGGCGGCGTGCTGGCGCTGGCGATGCTTATTCCCGAAGGCTCGCTCTTCTTCGGGGCGCTGGTCGGACTCGTCCCAGCCCTCGGCGGAAGCGGAATTGGCTACGCGGTGGCGAAGGCGCAGCGACGTCGCGTCGAACGCGCGCAGCTCGCGCTCGAGCAGGTGCTCGACCGCTTGGAACGAGGGGAGATGAAGCGATCGGCAAATCCGCTGTCGCCCCTGACCGACCTTATCGACGTCGTGTCTCGTCGAGTGGAGCGAAGCCGCTAAGTCACCTCCGGTGCTCCGCCGGTAGTGCGACGTCGTGAAGACACGGATCGGCGCGGCTGTCCCAAGTGAGGAGAGTCGCGCATTATTGCGCGCATGACGACGATTCGAGTGGTGGGCGTAGTCGGTGGCGGGTTGATGGGGAGCGGAATCGCCCAGGTGGCGGCGCTTGCCGGACACCGCACGATCCTGCGGGAGCTGGACGACGCGCTGTGCGCGCGCGCGCGGGCCGCGATCGAACGTTCCATGTCGCGGGCGATCGAGAAGGGGAAGCTCACCTCCGACGCGCGCGACGCAGCCCTCGCGCAGCTCGATGTCGTGACCGTGCTCGATCGGTTCGCCGAGTGCGACCTGATCGTCGAGGCCGTCGTCGAGCATCTGGAGACGAAGCGGTCGCTCTGGCGCTCGCTCGACGGGATCGCGCCGCCGCGGGCGATCTTCGCCTCGAACACCTCCTCGCTGTCGATCGTGGAACAGGCGACCGCGACGACCCGGGGAGACCGCTTCATCGGGCTGCACTTCTTCAATCCCGTCCCGGCCATGCCGCTGGTCGAGGTTGTGCGCACCCTGGAGACGAGCGATGAAACGATGCGCAGTGCGACCGCCTTTGTGCGCGCCGCCGGGAAGACCCCGATCGTTGCGCGCGACTCGCCGGGTTTTGTGGTGAACCTCCTGCTCGTCCCCTACATGCTCGATGCAGTGCGGGCGCTGGAGCACGGCGTGGCGTCGGTGCTCGACATCGATACCGGGATGCAGCTCGGCGCCGGGCACCCGATGGGGCCGCTGGCGCTCTGCGACTTCGTCGGACTCGATACACTGCAACGTGTGGCGGAGATCATGTGGGACGCGTATCGTGAAAGCCGGTACGCGCCGCCGCCGCTCCTGGCGCGGCTGGTGGCGGGCGGGATGCTGGGGAAGAAGAACGGTCGCGGCTTCTACGACTACACGGGAGCGACACCGGTGCCACGTGAGATGGTGGGGTAGGGGAGCAGGGTTCGCGCCACGTACGAGTGCCGACGACGAGACACGTCAGGCCTCGTCCCTCGCGCGCGGAGGCGCCGCGGTGCGAGCAGCCCGCGGCGGCAGATGGCGCGCGCGCGCCACGTTCACGTTCACGTTCGCGTTCACGTTCGCGCTCTCGATCGTCACGCTCGGCGCCGCTGCGCTCGGCGCCGCTCCGCAGACGGGAGCATCTACGCGAGCACCTGCGGTAGCAGATACGGTAGAACCTACGGGGTCGCAGCAGGCGCGCGTCGCCGGCGTCGTCTACGACAGCGTCTCACACGTGACGCTGTCCGGCGCGCTGGTGCAGCTGGTCGCCACGACTCCGGGCGGCGCAGCCGTGCGGCTTGGCACGGTGACTGATTCGATGGGGCGATTCGTCTTTCCCTCGGTGGACCGCGGGCGGTTCGTGATCGGCTTCTTCCATCCGAAGCTCGACTCGTTAGGGGTCGACGTGCCGCTGGAGACGCTCGAGGTCGGGGACGAGGGGAGCGTGGCGGTCGACCTGGCCGTGCCATCGGTTTCCACCGTGCTGCACCGCGCCTGCGGCACCGAGGCCACCCGTGACTCGTCCGGCGCCTTGGTCGGCTTCGTGCGCAGCGCGGCGACGGCCACCGCGCTGGGCGGAGTCGAGGTTCGGGCCCGCTGGAGCGAGATCACGATCGGTGCCAAGGTCGGGGCGCGCCTCCTCGTGCGCGAATCGACTGCCCATACGGGTGAGGACGGCTGGTTCGTGGTCTGCCGAGTGCCGGCGGGGGGCCTGGTCCTCGTCAGCGCCGGCGATTCGGGTGCGACGTTGGAGATGAGCATACCCGACGACGGACTGCTTTTGCGGGACCTCTACGTCGCCGCCCCTCCCCCTTCGTCGAGCGGGGTTCGTGGCACTATTCGGGATCCGTACGGAACTCCCATAGCAGGCGCGCGCGTGCGCCTCTGGGGCGAACGACGTGAGGCGCGCAGCAACGCCCAAGGCGAATTCTCCCTCGCCGGCCTCCCCACGGGAACGCGCATGCTCGAACTGCAGGCGATCGGGTACGCCCCGCGTCGCGAGCTGGTGGACCTGCGGTCGCGTGGCGAAGTGGTCGTCGACCTTCCGCTCGAGGAGTTCCCGACGACCATCGACACGATCCGCGTCTTCGGGGCGACCGACGAGCGCGACGCGCGACTGGCCGGCTTCGCCCGACGACAGGCGCTCGGCCAGGGGGTCTTCCTCGGTCCGCAGGCCGTCGAACGGCGGCAGCCCCTCAGCCTCACCGACCTGCTGCGCGGCATTTCCGGAGTCGAGGTCTCGCAGGTGCGCGGCGCACGAACGGCCCTGATGCGCAGCCCCGACGGTACCACAACGTGCGAACCGGAACTCTTCATCAACGGTGCGCACATGCCGCGTTACGAGTCCAGCCTCGACGACCTCATTCCCGTGAGCGACGTGCAGGCCATCGAGGTCTACCCGAGGAGGATTCAGGCTCCAGCGGAGTATCAGTCATTGACGTGCGGATCGGTCGTCATCTGGACAGGAGCGCGAGGATGGTTGGCGAAAGGGGGGAGGAGCGGCGTACGGAAACCGTAGCCATCGGGCGTCGGCAACCGTGCTGCCGCTGGTGGGCGTGGCTCGCCGCACTGCTGCCGGCGTTGCACCTGTCGTTGTCGCTGGCGGCGCAGGATGCGCCCGCAACGCGCGTTTCCGTACGAGTCTCGGGGGTCGTCTTCGATAGTGTGGGCGCCGCGCCGCTGGTCGGCGCGCTGGTGCAGCTGGTCCCGGCATCGAGTGTCACCAGTGCACGCTCTCGCATGACCGATGTCGCGGGCGCCTTCTCGTTCGACTCACTCGAGAGCGGCCGCTACCTGCTCGGCTTCTACCATCCGCTTCTCGACTCGCTGGGACTCACCTCGCCAACGTCGGTGATCGACGTGCGCACGTCGGGCGATCTGCGCGTGCCCCTGAGCACACCATCGGCGCACACCATCCGGGTCAACCATTGCGGTCCCGAATCCGACCGCGACTCGACTGGGGTGCTGATCGGCTACGTGCGCTCAGCGACAGACGCCATGGGGCGCGCTCGCGCGACAGTCAAGGTATCCTGGTCCGAGATCGTGATTGCGAGCGACGGAATTCGGCGCGAGGTCCCATCGATCTCAGGTGAGACCAGTCAGGCGGGCGGCATCGCCCTGTGCGGGCTGCCCATGGGCGCCGAGGTGCTCGTCCGCGCGTGGAGCGGAAGCGACTCGAGTGGCTTCGCCGAGTTGGTGATGCCGAGCAACGGCCTGCTCCGGCGTGATCTCTACGTCGGAGTGGCGAGGCGCGAGACGTTGCGTAGCGTTGGCAACGATTCGGTCGCGGTCGAAACGTCGCTGCTGCGAGGGGACGGAACGCTGCGTGGCGAGGTGCGACGCCCCGATGGACGTGCGCTTGCCGGGGCACGGATCGTGTTCTGGGAGACGGGGATCGAGGCCACGAGCGGGGCGAACGGAGCGTACCAGATGCGCGACCTCCCGGTCGGGACCTACACCGTCGAGGCCCGTGCGTTAGGCTTTCTCCCGCAACGACGCGCGGTCGACATCCTCGCGACGGGCGAGACCGTTGCCAACCTGACCCTCGAATCCTTCGTCACCTACCTCGATACCGTGAAGGTGAGGGCGCGACGGGTCTTCAGCTCGCGCGCCATACAGGAATTTGAACAGCGGCGGAAGGCCGGCTTCGGCCATTTCTTCGACGAGGATGACATCAACAAGCGTAATCCGTTCTTCGTCGGGGATCTCCTGCGGGTCACGCCGGGCGTGAGGGTGGTGCCGGGGCAGTTCGGGAACCGGATCCTGATGCGAGGATCCGGACTGCAGGCCACGTGCGTCCCGACCGTCTTTCTCGACGGCTCGCGGGTCTTCAACAACGACGGTGACCTCGACGCCCTGGTAAACGTGCAGGATCTGCGAGCCATGGAGGTATACACGCACGGATCGAGCGTGCCGGCGCAATTCCAGAACCTCGATGGCTGCGGTTCGCTCGTTCTGTGGACCGGAGGGCGGCGTCCCAGCCGGTAGCCGCAGCGGGGGACGCCAGTAGCCGCAGCGGGGGACGCCGGTAGATTCCGCACGGCGCGCCAGTGCGCCGCGCCCCCTGCCTCGCCTTGGCCTCGTCTTCCTGCCTTCGCCCCGCCCTGCCATGCGCTTGCTGCCGTTCGCCACACTTCTCCTCGTCGCGCCGCTCTCGCTTGTCGCGCAGCGCACGCCTAACGCTTCGGCCGGTGCGGCAGTCACATACGAAATCGCCTTCCCGAATGCCGCACACCACGAGGCTGAGGTGTCGGCGACCTTTCGCAGCGTCCCGGCCGGCCCGCTCGCGGTCCGCATGAGCCGCACCTCGCCGGGGCGATACGCGCTGCACGAGTTTGCGAAGAACGTCTATTCCTTCAAGGCCACCGACTCGAAGGGAAAGGCGCTTACCATCACGCGACCCGACCCCCACGAATGGGACGTCGCAGGGCATGACGGGACCGTGCGCGTGACGTATACGCTGTTCGGCGACCGCGGCGACGGCACCTACGCGGGCATCGATCGCAGCATGGCGCACCTGAACATCCCGGCGACCTTCGCGTGGGCTCGCGGGATGGAGACGCGCCCGGTGCGCGTGACATTTCGCGTTCCCGACCCGACGTGGACCATCGCGACCCAACTCTTCCCCACCAGCGACTCGTCGACGTTCACCGCTCCGCACCTGCAGTACTTCATGGACTCGCCCACGCACCTCGGCGCGCAGTCCTGGTACCAGTGGCCGGTCACCTCGAACGGCAAGACCTACACGATGCGTGTCGCCCTCCACCACCTCGGGACGCAGGAGGAGGCGGCACAGTATGTCGATGCCACGAAGAAGATCGTGGCCACCGCCGCCGATGTCTTCGGCCAGCTCCCCGATTACGACGGCGGAACCTACACCTTCCTCGCCTCCTACCTCCCGTGGTCGGCCGGCGACGGGATGGAACACCGGAATTCAACGTCGGTCACCAGCACGGGCGCGTTGGCCACGTCCATGCGCGGTCTCCTGGGGACCGTGTCGCACGAGTTCTTCCACTGCTGGAACGTCGAACGGATTCGGCCGCGTGGGTTGGAGCCCTTCTCATTCGAGCATGCGAACATGTCGGGCGAACTCTGGCTCGCGGAGGGATTCACCAACTACTACGGACCACTCGTGCTGCGACGCGCCGGACTCACCGACGACGCCGGATTCGGCGCCACAATGGCGGGGGCGGTAAACCTTGTGCTCAACGCACCAGGGCGTCGCTTCTTTTCGGCGGTCGAGATGAGCCAGCAGGCGCCGTTCACCGACGCAGCCGTCTCGATCGATCCGCAGAACAAGGGGAACACCTTCATCTCGTATTA
>JBDTUA010000071.1:0-17265 GCA_040007995.1 Gemmatimonadota bacterium
CGCTCCGGGGGGGCTGCCCCGAGGAGTGCGACGACCGGGAACGCGCCCCCGCCCCGGGCGCGTCCCGTCCGTCGCGACCACACGCCGGTCGTGATCATCGACGCGGGACACGGTGGTCGCGACCGCGGGATGCGCGGCCCGCTGGGTGGGGCGCCGCGGATCTTCGAAGCCGACGTGACGCTCGACGTCGCGCAGCGCCTGCGTGACGAGTTGCAACGGCGGGGGGTCAACGTCGTGATGACGCGCACCACCGACACCCTGATCGCGCTCGGCGATCGCGGGCGCATCGCCAACCGGTCACAGGGCGACCTTTTCATCTCCGTCCACGTGAACGCGGCTAATCCGCGCTGGAAGAATCCGGCGGGCGCACGGGGATTCGAGACGTATTTTCTGTCCGATGCCAAGACAGCTGACGACCGCCGGGTCGCCGACCTGGAGAACGAAGCGGTGAAGTACGAGGTAGAAGCAGACACGCCCGCACACGATCCCCTCAGCTTCATCCTCAACGACATGAAGCAGAACGAGTACCTGCGCGAGTCGAGCGACTTCGCGGAAACGGTGCAGCGCTCGCCCAAGGCCGTTCACCCCGGCACCGATCGCGGCGTGAAACAGGCCGGCTTCGTCGTCCTCGTCGGCGCTTTCATGCCCTCGGTGCTCGTCGAGATCGGCTTCGGCACGAACGCCGCGGAGGCGGCCTACATCTCGAGTGCGTCCGGCCAGCGCCAGCTGGCGGGGGCGATCGCCGACGCGACGATGGCATACCTCGCCAAGTACGGCGGGCGTCGCTCGCCCGGACCTGTGCCATGAGCCGGCCGCCGGGGCCTCGGCCCACGTCGCCGGCGCCGGTGACGTCGAACGATCGCGTGCAGGCGCCTGAATCGCGTTTGGACGCCGCATCACACGCTGCATCGCACGCTGCATCGCACGCCGTATCGGGTTCATCGACAGACGCGCGTGTCTTGCCCGCGTCGCGTTCGGAGGGATCGCCGCGTGTCGCGGCGCACGCCGCTCCTTGTGCCGCCCCCCTCGCCGTGACGCTGGCGGGGCTCGCCCTGCAGAACCCTGTGCTCTTGGCGGCGGGGACGGCGGCGTACGGCGAGGAACTCGATGGTGTCATGGAGCTGGATCGACTCGGCGGACTGGTGACCAAGGCGGTGAGTCTCGACGTCCGGACGGGGGCCCCCGCGCCACGCGTGGCGGACTTTCCCGGCGGCATGATCAACGCAATCGGACTGGCCAACCCCGGGGTCGACGAGGTCTGCGCCACCCACCTGCCGTGGCTCGCCCGGTCACTCACTCGCGCTCGCGTCCTGGTGAATATCGTCGGGAATGCGGTCGACGACTTCGCGCGCGTCATCGAGCGCCTGGAGGATGTGCCGGGAAAGGATGGCTACGAGCTGAACGTCAGTTGCCCGAACGTACGGGCGGGCGGCATGGAGTTCGGTGCCGATCCTGCGGCGCTCGCCGAGGTCGTGCGCCGAGCGCGCGCCGTCACGTCGCGCCCCATCCTGGTCAAGCTCTCACCAACGCTGAGCGACATCGCGACCGCAGCGCAGGTCGCGCTGGATGCCGGCGCGACGGGGCTGAGTCTGGTCAACACCATGCCGGGGCTGGTCATCGACCTCGGGCGCCGACGCCCCGCGCTGGGGTTCGGCACCGGTGGGGTCAGCGGCCCGGGCCTCCTGCCGATCGGTGTGCTCGCGACCTGGAAGGTCTGGCGCGCCACTCGTGCTCCGATCCTTGGCGTCGGAGGGATCACGACGGGGGAAGACGCCCTGCAGTACCTGATAGCGGGAGCGCGGGCGGTCGCGATCGGAACGGCGGCGCTGCGCGATCCGAGACAGCCGGGGCGAGTGGTGGAGGAGTTGCGGCGATGGTGCGAGCGCGAAGGCGTGCGATCGCTGATGGACGTAACCGGTACCCTGGAGTGGCCTTCATGACGGCGATACCGATCGTTGCGCTCGACGTCGAGGGGGCGCGCGAGGCGCTGGCGCTGGCGGCGAGACTTGGCGCGAGCTGCCGCAACTACAAGGTCGGCAGCGAGCTCTTCACGTCGGCCGGACCGGACGTCGTGCGCGCCCTGCGAGAAATGGGAACCGAGGTCTTTCTCGACCTCAAGCTGCACGACATTCCGAACACCGTGCACGGTGCGGCTCAGGCCGCGGCTCGGCTCGGGGCGTCGCTGCTGACGGTGCACGCATCGGGCGGAGTGGAGATGATGCGGGCGGCGGTCGAGGGGGGAGGGGCGAGCTGCGGGATCCTCGCGGTGACGATCCTGACCTCGTTCGATGCCGAGGGGATTGCAGCGGCGTGGGGGCGGGCGGAGGGGGTGAGCGTCGCTCCCGAAGTGATTCGGCTGGCGGAAGGGGCGGCGCTGGCGGGGGCGCACGGCGTCGTCTGTAGTGGCGAGGAGGTGGCCCTCGTCAGGGAACGCTTCGGCGACCAGCTGTCGCCACTCGTTCCCGGGATCCGGTTCGCCGATGGGGCGTCGCACGATCAGCGGCGGGTGGTGACGCCAGCGGCGGCGGTACAGCGTGGGGCGCGCTATGTAGTTGTGGGGCGCGCGGTCACGGCCGCGGCGGATCCGGCTGGCGCCATGGCGCGCGTCTGGGAGGCGATGCGGTCGGTTGCGCTTGGGAGTGCCGAGCTTGGCGGATAGGGTCGTGAGGTACGATCGCGGCGTAATTCCGCACCACTACACGCTTTTGCCCGCCTCGATCCCTTGCATAGCGAGGTCGAGGCGTCTATTCTTGAGGTCTTGTCCGAATTTTCTTTGTTATCAGGTACGATTGGGAGCCCCTGGTGAAAGTCCGCAGCAGCGTGAAGCCCATCTGCGAGCACTGCAAAGTTGTGAAGCGTAGCGGCGTCACACGCATCATTTGCAAGCGCAACCCTAAGCACAAGCAGCGGCAGGGCTAATCATGGCGCGCATTTCTGGTGTCGATCTCCCGCGAGAGAAAAAGGTTGAGATCGGGTTGACGTATATTTACGGAATCGGGCGCGCGGTGGCGAAGGAGATCCTGGAGAAGACCGGGGTGTCCGCCGACCTTCGCGTGCGCGACCTGACCGATGCTGACGTGAACAAGCTCCGTCAGATCATCGACAAGGACTATCGGGTCGAAGGCGCCCTGCGCACCGAGATCGCGATGAACATCAAGCGGTTGATGGATATCGGTTCATACCGAGGCATCCGTCACCGTCGAGGCCTCCCGGTGCGTGGACAGCGCACCCACACCAATGCGCGAACGAAGAAGGGACCGCGTCGCGCGATCGCGGGCAAGAAGAAGGTGACGAAGTAGTATGGCGACCGGCAAAAAAACCAAGCGCGTCGTGGAGGCGGAAGGAATCGCCCACATCAATGCGACGTTCAACAACACGCTCGTGACGATCACCGACATGCATGGCAATGCCATCTCGTGGGGAACGTCGGGCAAGGCAGGCTTCAAGGGTTCCAAGAAGTCGACGCCGTTCGCGGCGACGGTCGCTGCCGAGCAGTGCGCGCGAGAAGCGCTCACCGCCGGCGTCCGTCGGGTGCACGTGCTCGTCCAGGGACCCGGATCAGGGCGCGAGTCCGCCATTCAGGCGCTCGCCTCTGCTGGCCTGCAGGTGAAGTCCATCAAGGACGTCACGCCGATTCCGCACAACGGCTGCCGTCCTCCCAAGCGTCGGAGGGTCTAGCTCATGCGCTATACCGGACCCTCCTGCCGTCAGTGCCGTCGCGAAGGCACGAAGCTGTTCCTCAAGGGGACGAAGTGCTTCACCGAGAAGTGCCCGGTCGAGCGCCGTCCGTACCCGCCGGGCCAGCACGGGCAGTCGCAGTCACGTCGGCGCAAGTCGTCGGAATACTCGAAGCAGCTGCGCGAGAAGCAGAAGATCAAGCGCATGTACGGCGTCAGCGAGTCGCAGTTCCGCAATACGTTTGAGAAGGTCTCGAAACTTCCGGGGATCACGGGTCACAACCTGCTGGCAGCGCTGGAGAGCCGGCTGGACAACCTCGTGTACCGCATGGGTTTTGCGCCGAGTCGTAAGTCGGCGCGCCAGCTCATCCGGCACCGCCATCTCGAGATCAACGGGAAGATCGTGGACATCCCGAGCTATGCCGTCGCGCCGGGTCAGGAAGTCCGCGTGCGCTCCAAGTCGCGGGAGATGATCCTGGTGCAGGGGGCGATGGAGCAGGCGACTCGCGGCGCATCGCCGTCATGGCTCGCCGTCGATCGTGACACGTACTCCGGGCGGATGCTCGAACGCCCATCCCGGCCGAATATCCCGATCGCCGCGCAGGAACAGCTGGTCGTCGAACTGTACTCCAAGTAGTGAAGCATTCGAATGCGAGAAGACGACTGGTCCTCCGGGATCTCGTCTTCTCGTCTTCTGTCCGCACGTTGTCCGCACGTTGTCTGCACAGAAGGTCGAGACCCTAACTCTCGTACGAACCCACCGCGCGTTAGGGGCGGGGTGGGGCGTTGCCGGGGCGCGGCCCCGGTATGACCGCACCGAGCACTGATACATGTCACAAGCGATTGACTTGAAGGGTCTGGTTCGTCCGCACCTCATCGAGGTAAAGAAGCGCGACGACGCTCCACACCTCGCAGAATTCATCCTCCAGCCGCTGGAACGCGGCTACGGACACACGCTAGGGAACGCGATGCGGCGCATGCTGCTCTCGTCGCTGCGCGGTGCCGCCGTCTGGGGATTCCGCATCGATGGTGTGGTGCATGAACACCAGACGATCTCCGGAGTGGTCGAGGACGTTCACCAGATCATCGGGAACCTCAAGACCCTCGTCCTCAGCCTCCACGACGACGTCGAAGAGGCGGTGCTGCGCATCGGTAAGAATGAAGCGGGCCCCGTCACTGGCGCCGACATCGAGGAGAATGGCAGCGTTCGGGTCGTGAACCCGAACCACCATCTCTTCACGTTGCAGGACGCACGCGATATCAACGTCGAACTCTACGTCAACAAGGGACGCGGCTACGTCGAGTCCGATTCACACATCGTCGATCGCGGACTCCCGATCGACCTCGTGCGCGTCGATGCCCTCTACAACCCCGTGCGGCGCGCCAACTTCTCGGTGGCCGAAACGCGCGTGGGTCAGCGCACCGACTACGATCGTCTCACGCTGACGGTCGAGACGAACGGCACGATCGCCCCGGAAGAGGCGGTCAGCTACGCCGCCGCCCTCGCCCAGACGCACTTCCAGTACTTCGCCTCGTTCGGATCGCACGCCTCGGCGCCGATGTCGATGGGGGGGGAAAGCGGTGGTGGCGACGCGGCCCGACTGGCCCAACTGTTCAAGGCCGCGATCGACGACCTCGAGCTGTCCGTCCGCTCGGTGAACTCGCTCAAGAACTCCAATATCCGCACCCTTGGTGACCTGGTCCGCCAGACGGAGAACCAGATCCTGCAGGTCAAGAATGTCGGCAAGAAGTCGCTCCAGGAGATCGCCGAACTCCTGGAGCGGGAAGGACTGAATTTCGGAATGCGGTACGAAGAGAACGGCGACGGCGTGCGCATCATCGATTGGGGTACGCCGCCGAGCCGGGCCGCCGCGAACGCGCCAGACGACGAAGAGGAGTAAGAAGAAATGCGTCACAGGAAAGCTGGGCGTCAGCTGCGTCGTACGAGCGAACAGAAGCTCGCGCTGATGCGCGGACTCGCCTCGTCGCTGATCGAGCACGGCGCCATCGAGACGACGGAGGCCAAGGCCAAGGAACTGCGCCCCTTCGTCGAGAAGTTGATCACCAAGGCCCGCTCAGGGACGCTGCACGACCGGCGACTCGCCATCGTGCATATCCACAAGCGGGAGACGTGCGACAAACTGTTCAAGGAAATCGGGCCGAAGTACGTGACACGGCCCGGCGGATACACGCGCATCCTCAAGACCGGCCATCGCAAGGGCGACGGCGCGGAAATGGCGCGCATTGAGCTCGTGGAGGGCTGACGCCATGGCCATCAGTCGCAATCGCTGCTACGTCTGCACGAAGGGTGTTGTCTTCGGCAACAACGTTTCGCATGCGAACAACAAGACCCGCCGCACCTGGAAGCCGAATCTTCAGGTCGTGCGCGTGTTGAGCGAAGGTAAGACCATCAAGGTGAAGGTGTGCACGCGCTGTCTCGCCGCCGGCAAGGTGCAGCGCGCGCCGCGCGGTGCTGCGGTCGCGTGAGCACGGCGTTCCACCCGATGTTGAACGAAGGGAGCGCGTTAGGCGCTCCCTTTTTCTTTGGCCCCCCTCACGCATGACCACGGGCATGACCACGGGCATGACCACGGGCATGACCGCGACATGACCAGCGGCTCGCCTCGAACGGCGCTCATCACCGGGATCTCCGGACAGGACGGGTCGTACCTCGCGGAGCTCCTCCTCGCACGCGGATACCGGGTGGTGGGCACAACCCGGCACGTCGCCCCCGAGGCGCCGTGGCGCATTGCGCACCTGCTCGACCGTCTGACGCTGGAGACGCTCGACCTCCGCGACGCCGACGCCGTGCGGGAGCTGGTGTCGCGCACGGCGCCGGATGAGGTCTACCACCTCGGGGCGGCGTCGCGCGTCGACGAATCGTGGCGGCATCCGACCGAGGCCCTCATCGCGAACGCCGGCAGCACGGCCAACCTCCTCGATGCCCTGCGTCATGAGCGGCCGTCGGCCCGGCTCGCTGTGGCGTCGTCGTGCGAGATCTTCGGGCGACCGGAGGAGGGGCCGCAGTCGGAGCAGACGCCGCTCGCCCCGGCGTCACCATACGGCGTCTCGAAGGCCGCCGCCTACTGGCTGACGGTGAACTATCGCGAGAGTCATGGACTCTTCGCGACGTCGGCCATCCTGTACAACCACGAAAGTCCGCGACGCGCGGCGACCTTCGTGACGCGCAAGATCACGCGTGCCGCGGCGCGCATTGCTGCCGGCCTGGAAGAGCAACTGACGCTTGGAAATCTCGAGGGGCGTCGCGACTGGGGCTTCGCGGGCGACTACGCCGACGCCATGTGGCGATTGTTGCAGCTCGACCGCCCGCGCGACGTCGTGATCGGGACCGGCATCTCGCATTCGGTGCGGGAGTTCTGCGAGCGTGCTTTTGCGCTCGTGGGCCTGGAGTACCAGGCGCACGTCGTTGCCGACAGCGCGCTCTTTCGCCCGGTCGATACCACCGCACTCGTCGCCAACGCGCGCCTCGCGCGGGAGACGCTGGACTGGTCGCCCACCACCGACTTCGACGCGCTCGTGGAAATGATGGTTTCCGCCGACCGGGAGCGCGTGCAACGCGGCGACGCGATGTAAATTTCCCTCGCTCGCCGTGGTGCTGCGTGCGGTCGGCCCGTCGCCGCGCACCCGTGCGACCCCGCCGAGTCGCCCCTCCGCGCTCGCACCCGTTCTCTGCACTTAGTCTCCCGGACATGCCTCGTCGTACCGACATCCACAAGATTCTCCTCATCGGCTCCGGTCCCATTGTCATCGGGCAGGGCGCCGAGTTCGACTATTCGGGGACCCAGGCGGCTCGCGCGCTCCGCGAGGAGGGGTATGAAGTCATCCTCGTCAACTCGAATCCGGCGACGATCATGACGGATCCGGAGATCGCCGACCATACCTACCTGGAGCCGGTAACGCCGGAGTTCGTGGAGCTGGTGATCGAGAAGGAGCGCCCTGACGCGCTCCTGCCGACGATGGGAGGGCAGACGGCGCTCAACGTGGCGATGAAGCTCTCGGAGCGCGGGGTGCTGGCGAAGTACGGGGTCGAGCTGATCGGTGCGAAGGCCAAGGCGATCAAGATGGCCGAAGACCGGCAGGAGTTCACCGAGGCGATGGCGCGGATCGGGCTGCAGGTGCCAGAGGGCAAGACCGCCACCACGTGGGATGAGGCGCTGGAGATCGCCGACTTCACCGGCTTCCCGGCCATCATCCGCCCCGCCTTCACGTTAGGCGGATCAGGGGGCGGGATCGCCTACAACCGGGAGGAGTACGAGGATATCTGCCGACGCGGCCTGGCGGAGTCGCCGGTGAGCCAGGTCCTCATCGAGCGGTCATTGCTCGGGTGGAAGGAGTTCGAGCTCGAGGTCATGCGCGACTACGCGGACAACGTGGTCATCGTCTGTTCGATCGAGAACCTCGATCCAATGGGCGTGCACACGGGCGACTCGATCACCGTGGCGCCGGCGATGACGCTGACCGACCGCGAGTACCAGCGTATGCGCGACGCGGCCGTCGCCGTCATCCGCGAGATCGGCGTGGAAGCCGGCGGGTGCAACATCCAGTTTGCCACCAACCCGAGCAACGGGGAGATGGTGGTGATCGAGATGAACCCGCGCGTCTCGCGTTCCTCGGCGCTCGCATCCAAGGCCACCGGCTACCCCATCGCGAAGATCGGGACGAAGCTCGCCGTGGGCTATCGACTCGATGAGATCCCGAACGACATCACCCGGACGACGCCGGCCTCCTTCGAACCCGTGCTGGACTACGTGGTGGTGAAGTGCCCGCGCTTCGCCTTCGAAAAGTTTGCCCGCGCGAATCCGTACCTGACGACGCAGATGAAGTCGGTCGGAGAGTCGATGGCGATCGGCCGCACGTTCAAGGAAGCGTTCCAGAAGGGGATGCGGGCCCTCGAGATTGGACGCCCGGGTTGGACCGTCGGCGCACGGGCGGTGGACGACCGCCTACAAGACGACTCGATGGAGTCGCTGCGCGGGGCGCTCGGGAAGCCGTCGCCAGAGCGCATCTACGAGGTGAAGCGGGCGATCATCGCGGGGATGACGACGGAGCAGCTGAACGACATCACGGCGATCGATCCCTGGTTCCTCGAGCAACTGCGCGAGTTGGTCGAAGCCGAGCGCGAATTCGCCGACGCCCCAACCATCGGGGCAGACGAGATCCGGGCGATGAAGCGGATGGGATTCTCCGATCGCCAGCTTGGCGACCTGCGAGGCGAGAGCGAGGACGCGGCGCGTGCCCGCCGCTGGGCGTTCGGGATCCATCCGGCGTACAAGATGGTGGATACGTGCGCCGGTGAGTTCCCCTCGGCGACGCCGTACCTGTACTCGTCGTATGACGACGAGAGCGAGGCGCCGCGCAGCGGGAAGAAGTCGGTGGTGATCCTCGGCAGTGGCCCGAACCGCATCGGGCAGGGCGTCGAGTTCGACTACATGTGCGTGCGTGCCGTGCTCGCCCTTCGCGAGCGCGGCTACGAGACGATCATGATCAACTCGAACCCCGAGACCGTCTCGACCGACTACGACACGTCGGACAAGCTCTATTTCGAGCCGCTGACGCTGGAGGACGTGCTCGAAATCGTGCGTCGCGAGGAGCCGCTCGGCGTGATCGTGCAATTGGGTGGACAGACCCCGCTCAAGCTGACCAAGGGACTCGAGGCGGCCGGGGTCCGCATCCTCGGGACGAGCCCGGATGCGATTGACGTCGCCGAGGACCGGAAGCGGTTCGAGGCTGTCACACGGGAGTTGGGGATCCGGCAACCTGACGCGGGAACGGCGACGAGCGTCGAGGAGGCGGTGGAGATTGCCGCCCGCATCGGCTATCCGGTCCTGGTGCGCCCCTCGTACGTGCTCGGCGGACGCGCGATGCAGATCGTCTACGACGACGCGTCGATGCACAGCTACTTCGACTCAGCGGTGCGCGTCAGCGAGGAGCGGCCGGTGCTCGTGGACCGGTTCCTGGAAGATGCCTACGAGGCGGACGTGGACGCCGTCTCCGACGGAACGCGAGTGGTGATCGGCGGCGTGATGCAGCACATCGAGGATGCCGGGATTCATTCCGGCGACTCGGCGTGTGTCCTGCCGCCGTACGTCATCAGTGCCGCCGACATCGAGACCATGAAGGCCCACACCGTTGCCATGGCCCGGAAGCTGGGGGTCATCGGCCTGATCAACGTCCAGTTCGCGGTGAAGGACGGCGTCGTGTACGTGCTGGAGGTGAACCCGCGCGGGAGTCGCACGATCCCGTTTGTCTCCAAGGCGATCGGTGTCCCGCTCGCGTCGGTGGCGGCGCGCTGCATGGTCGGGGAGACGCTCGAGGAGATCGGCTTCACCGAGGAAATCATGCCGCCGTATATCTCGGTGAAGGAGGCGGTCTTCCCGTTCAACAAGTTTCGCGAGTTCGACCCGCTGCTGGGGCCGGAGATGCGCAGCACGGGCGAGGTGATGGGGATCGCGACCACGTTCGGCAGCGCTTTTGCGAAGGCGCAGCTGGCGGCCGATAACGAGTTGCCGCTGGCGGGGGCGATCTTCATCACGGTGAACGACGGCGACAAACCCACCATGATCCCGATTGCGCGCCGCTTTCACGAGATGGGCTTCACGCTCTACTCGACCGAGGGGACCGCGCGATTCCTGGAGCAGCACGACATCCCGGCGACCTCGGTGCGCAAGGTGCACGAGGGGCGTCCGCACGGGGTCGACCTGATGCTCAACGGCGACGTGCAGCTCCTGATCAATACGCCGCTCGGGAAGCACGCGCAGTACGACGACTACGTCCTGCGGCAGACCGCCATCTCGAAGCGCATCTCATACACCACGACGATGTCGGCGGCGAGCGCCGCCTGCGATGCCATTCAGTCCCTGCGATCGCACGCGCCGTCGGTACGCTCGTTGCAGGAGTGGCATCACATCCTGCGAGGCGAGCACTGACCCATGGCTGCCCCCTTCATTCACGAATCGGCCTACGTCGATGACGGTGCCAAGATCGGCGACGATACGCGCATCTGGCACTTCTGTCACGTGAACGCCGGCGCCGTCATTGGCGACCGGTGTTCGCTTGGCCAGAACGTGGTCGTGATGCCCCGCACGAAGATCGGCAACAACGTCAAGATCCAGAACAACGTCTCGGTGTACGAAGGAGTCGAACTCGAGGACGATGTCTTCTGCGGTCCGTCAATGGTCTTTACGAACGTGATCAACCCGCGCAGTCACGTGTCCCGCAAGCACGAGTATCGCACGACGCTGGTGCGGCGCGGGGCGACCATCGGAGCGAATGCCACGATCATCTGCGGCGCGACAGTGGGTGCGTATGCCTTTATCGGCGCCGGGGCGGTCGTTGCACGCGACGTCGCTGCGTACGCGCTGGTGGTCGGGGTCCCGGCGCGGCAGGTCGGGTGGGTGTGTGCGTGCGGGGAACGACTGCCGAGCGCGGACGGGGGACGGGGAACGGGGGACGGGAGCGGCGCTTCGCGCCTGGTCTGCGGCGCGTGCGGGAGTGCGTTCCGACTTGCCGATGGAATCCTTTCGCCGGAGAGCGCAACATGACGGGAGCGGGAGCTGGGCCGGTGCGCATCGCCTTGGTCGGGTGCGGGCGTATCAGCCGTAACCACGTCGAGGCGATCGCCAAGGTGCCCGAGTTGCAGCTGGTGGCGGTCTGCGACGTTGTCGAGACACGCGCGCGCGAAGCGGGCGAACGAGCCGACGTCCCCTGGTTCACATCGTATACCAAGATGCTCGAGCACGCCCCGTGTGATGCCGTGGCGGTCTGCACGCCGTCGGGATTGCACCCGCAGCACGGCATCGCCGCGGCGCGCGCCGGGAAGCACGTGATCTGCGAGAAGCCGATGGCGATCTCGCTCTCTGCCGCCGATGAGCTCGTGCAGGTGTGCGACGAGGCCGGGGTACAGCTGTTCGTCGTCAAGCAGAACCGCCTCAATCCGCCGATCCAGCTGCTCAAGCGGGCGATCGACAAGGGGCGATTCGGGCGCCTCTACATGGCCAATACGACCGTGCGCTGGACGCGTCCGCAGGAATACTACGACCAGGCGTCGTGGCGCGGCACGTGGGAGTTTGACGGGGGCGCGTTCATGAACCAGGCGTCGCACTACGTCGACCTGATCCAGTGGCTCGTCGGGCCGGTCGAGAGCGTCATGGCGAAGACGGCGACGCTCGCCCGTCGCATCGAGACCGAGGACTCCGGGGTCGCACTGCTGAAGTTCCGCTCCGGGACGCTCGGGGTGATCGAGGTCACGATGCTCACGTATCCGAAGAACCTCGAAGGGTCGATCACCCTCCTCGGCGAAAAAGGATCGGTCAAAATCGGCGGAACCGCCGTCAACAAGGTCGAGACCTGGCAGTTCGCCGACTACGACGACGACGATAAGCGCATCGAATCGGCGACCTATACGCCGCCGAATGTGTACGGCAACGGGCATGAGGCCTACTACCGGAATGTCCTCGCCGTCCTTCGCGGCGAGGCCACCGCGGACACGGATGGTCGCGCCGGTCGCAAGTCGCTGGAGTTGATCCTCGGCATCTACGAATCCGCCAAGTCCGGCCACGAAGTCCCGCTCCCCCTGCGCGCGAAGGTGTAGCACCCCTTCTCGTGTTCTCGTCTTCTCGTCCTCTCGTCTTCTCCCCTATGCCCGTCCCCCTGCTCGACCTCAAGGCCCAGCACGAGACCATCCGCGACGAGGTCGTCGCCTCCCTCATGCGGGTGGTGGACGACCAGCGCTTCATCCTCGGTGAGCCCGTCGAACAGCTCGAGGCGCAGGTGGCCGAACTGTCGCGTACGTCCCACGCCATCGGGTGCGCCAACGGAACGGACGCCATCCTTCTGGCCATGCGCGCGCTGGATATCGGGCGCGGCGACGAGGTCGTCACGTCGCCGTTTACCTTCTTCGCGACCGCCGGAACGATTCACAATGTGGGGGCGAGGCCGGTCTTCGCCGACATCGATCCACGCACCTTCAACATCGATCCAAAGGCCGCCGCGGCGGCCGTCGGGAGCCGGACCAAGGCGGTGATCCCGGTCGACCTGTTCGGGCAGATGGCGCCGATTGAACTGCTGCGCGCGGAATTGCCCTCGCTCCCGATCATCGAGGATGCGGCCCAGTCGATCGGTGCGTCGCGGAAGATCGGAAGCCGGACCGTCATGGCCGGCGAGGACGCAACGATCGGCACCTTCTCGTTCTTTCCGTCCAAGAACCTGGGGGGATACGGCGATGGCGGAATGATCGTCACCCAGAACGATGACCTTGCCACCCGCCTCAAGCGCCTCCGGGTGCATGGTGGGGCGAAACAGTACTTCCACGACGAAGTCGGCTTCAACTCGCGGCTCGACGCGCTGCAGGCGGCGGTACTACTCGCCAAGCTTCCGCACCTGTCGCACTGGAGTGCTGGACGGCGCGCCAATGCGGCGTATTACGATTCCGGCTTGGCCGATGTGGCGGAAGTGCAGACGCCGTACCTCGATCCGGCCAACACCTCGATCTTCAATCAGTACACGCTGCGAGTGGAGCGGCGAGACGAGCTGCAGGCCTTTCTCAAGGGGAAGGGGATCGGGTCGTCGGTCTACTATCCACTTCCACTGCACCTTCAGCCGTGCTTCCAGTACCTCGGCTTGCGCGAGGGCCAGTTCCCGGAGTCGGAGGCAGCCGCCAAGGCGGTCATCTCGTTGCCGATCTTTCCGGAGCTGACGAGTTCGCAACTGGATGAAGTGATCGGCACGGTTCGTGCCTTCTACGGACGATAAGCGTCCCTGAAAAGACTTCGGCACGAGACTCACGAGACATCATGGGCATGAAAGAAACGCTGCTTTCTCGAATTCAGGACCGCTCCGCCGTAATCGGAGTGGTTGGACTGGGCTACGTCGGTCTCCCGCTGGCCATGGAGTTCGCCAAGGCGGGCTTTACCGTCGTGGGCTACGACATCTCCGAGCGTACGTGCGACAACCTCATGAAGGGGCAATCGCACATTCAGGACGTTCCGTCGGCGGAGGTAGCCGAGCAGGTCAAGGCCGGCCGCTTCGTCGCGACCGTTGCGGAAGCGAGGCTGAAGGAGTGCGACGCGATCTCGATCGCGGTGCCGACGCCGCTCTCCAAGACACGCGACCCCGACATGAGCTTCGTGCAGGCCGCTACGGAGGCGATTGCCCGCAACTGCCATCCGGGGATGCTGATCGTGCTCGAGAGCACGACGTATCCGGGGACGACGCGCGAAGTCATGCAGCCGCGCATCGAAGCGCAGGGACTGCAGGTCGGCCGCGACGTCTTCCTGGCGTTCAGCCCCGAGCGTGTGGATCCCGGGAATGCGAAGTGGCATACCAAGAACACCCCGAAGGTGGTGGGCGGCGTGACCCCGGACTGCATCGAGGTCGCCTGTGCGCTCTACGGGTCATGCATCGACACGATCGTCCCGGTATCGAGCGCCGAGGCCGCGGAACTGGTGAAGCTGCTCGAGAACACGTTCCGTGCCGTGAACATCGGGCTCGTGAACGAGATGGCGATCGTCTGCGACAAGTTGGGCGTGAACGTGTGGGAGGTGATCGATGCCGCGGCCACGAAGCCGTTCGGCTACATGAAGTTCACCCCCGGCCCCGGCATCGGCGGCCACTGCATCCCGCTCGACCCGCACTATCTCGCGTGGAAGATGCGGATGCTGAACTACAAGACGCGATTCATCGACCTCGCCAGTGAGATCAACTCCCAAATGCCGGAGTACGTGGTGCGCAAGGTGGCGCGTGCACTCAACCACGATCGCAAGTCGGTGAACGGTTCGCGTATCCTCATCCTCGGGATCGCGTACAAGAAGGACATCAACGACATGCGCGAGAGCCCCGCGTTCGACATTATGCGCCTGCTGGAAGAGCGCGGAGCGATCGTCGACTACCACGATCCGCACGTCCCGCACTTCCGGGAGCATGGGCACGAACGGGCGGGGGTCGCGCTGACGGCCGAGGCGCTCGCGTCCGCGGATGCAGTCGTGATCGTGACCGACCACACGGGCGTGGACTACCAGTTTGTCGTCGATCACGCCGGCGTCGTGGTGGACACGCGGAACGCGACGCGCACGACGACCGCGTCGAAGGCGCGCATCGTGCCGCTGTCGACGCTGTCGGATGGAATTCCCGAGAGCGAACTGGCGCACTTGTAGGCGGGACGGACGGACGGCAGGCGTGAGGCGGGAGACGGGAGTGCACCGGCGCGTGGTCGACGCGGTCCGCGGCTCCCGTCTCGATTTGCAGGTGGCTTACCGAATCGGGGCGAGAGTGTCGTGAACATTGCCGTTGTAGGGTCAGGATATGTCGGGCTGGTGGTGGGGGCGTGTCTCGCGGAGACCGGGAACGACGTGGTGTGCGCCGACGTGGACGCGGGAAAGATCGAGGCGTTGCAGCGCGACGTAATCCCGATCTACGAGCCGGGGCTGGAGCAACTGGTCGAACGGAATCAGGGCCAGCAACGACTGTCGTTCACGACGGATGTGGGGGAAGCGATCGCAGGGGCGGAAGTGGTCTTCATCGCGGTCGGCACGCCGCCCGACGAGGATGGATCGGCGGATCTCCGTCACGTGCTCGATGTGGCCCGGCAGATCGGACAGCACATGACGCGCGAACTGGTGGTCGTGACCAAGTCGACCGTTCCGGTGGGAACGGCCGAGAAGGTGCATCGCGCGGTGGCGGAGACGGCGCGCCTCCCGTTTCACATGTGCTCCAATCCGGAGTTCCTCAAGGAAGGGGCGGCGGTTGAGGATTTTCTCAAGCCCGACCGCGTTGTCCTCGGCGTCGACAGCGACCACGCGCGGAGCGTGATGGCCGAGCTGTACGCCCCGTTCGTGCGCACCGGGAAGCCGATCATCTTCATGGACATCGCGTCTGCCGAGATGACCAAGTACGCCGCCAACGCGATGCTGGCGACCCGCATCTCGTTCATGAACGAGATCGCCAACCTCTGCGAAGCAGTCGGCGCCGACGTGGAGCTCGTCCGCAAGGGGATCGGCTCCGACCAGCGCATCGGTCCCTCATTCCTCTTCCCGGGGCCGGGCTACGGCGGTTCGTGCTTTCCGAAAGACGTGAAGGCGCTGGTGCGCACCGCCCGCGAGGTGAACGCTTCGCTGCGCGTGCTCGAATCGGTGGAGGAGGCCAACGATCGACAGAAACAGCGCCTGTTCGAGAAGCTGGTGGCTGCCATCGGCAGCGACCTGCGCGGGCTCCGGGTGGCGGTGTGGGGACTCGCGTTCAAACCCAACACGGATGACATGCGCGAGGCCCCGGCCCTGGTGCTCATCGACCAGCTGCTGGCAGCGGGAGCGACCGTCACGGCGCACGACCCCGCCGCGATGGAGGAAGCGCGACGTCGGCTGGGGACGCGGATCGACTTCGCCGAGACGAACTACGAGGCGTTGACCGACGCGGATGCCCTCGCGGTCGTGACCGACTGGAACGAATATCGCCATCCCGACTTCGGCCGGATCAAGGCGACCCTACGGCGACCGGTGGTGATCGACGGTCGCAACCTCTACAATCCTTCGAAGATGCGCAGCCTCGGCTTTGTCTACGACTGCATCGGCCGGCCCCGCTGATGCGCGTCCTCATCACGGGCGCTGCAGGATTCCTCGGGTCACACCTGGCCGATCGGTTTCTGCGTGACGGGCACGAGGTGGTCGGCCTGGACAACTTCATCACCGGCAGCCCGGACAACATCGCGCACCTCGCCGGCCACGAACACTTCGAGTTTGTCCGCCATAACATCTCGACCTACACGTATGTAGCTGGCCCGTTGGATGGCATCCTGCACTTCGCATCACCGGCGAGTCCGATCGACTACCTCGAGCACCCGATCGCGACACTCAAGGTCGGGGCACTGGGGACGCACAACGCACTCGGCCTCGCCAAGGCGAAGGGGGCGCGATTCTTCATTGCGTCCACATCGGAAGTGTATGGCGATCCCAAGGTGCACCCGCAGCCAGAGAGCTACTGGGGGAACGTGAACCCCATCGGTCCGCGCGGCGTCTACGACGAAGCGAAGCGCTTCGCCGAGGCGATGACAATGGCGTATCATCGCGCGCATGGCGTGGATACACGCATCGTCCGGATCTTCAATACCTACGGACCGCGCATGCGTCCGCGCGACGGGCGGGTGGTCTCCAACTTCATCGTGCAGGCCCTCATGGGAGAGCCGTTGACGATGTACGGGGACGGGAGCCAGACGCGCTCCTTCTGCTACGTCGACGACGAGGTGGAGGGCATCTATCGGCTCTTTCTCCACGGCGACGCGCAACCGATGAACATCGGGAACCCGCGGGAGTTCACGGTCCGGCAGCTGGCGGACGTCGTGCTCGAACTCACGGGGTCCGCATCGACGCTGACGTTCGGCGCGCTGCCGATTGACGATCCCAAGGTGCGGCAGCCTGACATCACCCGGGCGCGCACCCTCCTGGGCTGGGAGCCGAAGGTCGAGCTGCGCGAGGGAGTCGCGCGCACCATCGAATATTTCCGGACGATCCTGTCGCGCTAGGCGCTTTCGTTCCACCGCCCACCGCCCACCGCCCACCGCCCACCGGCCACCGGGAGG
>JBDTUA010000072.1:0-17011 GCA_040007995.1 Gemmatimonadota bacterium
CCGCGCCTCGCTCCACTTCCCCCTCATAAAATCCGGACACTTCATCGGCGCACTCCCCTTCGCCACCGACATCTCGCTCAGCGGCCCCGGCGCCGACCACGCCGCCGCATCGTAGACGTCGAAGTCCGGTGGCAGACCTTCGCGCAGGCATTGCACCAGCCGGTAGGCCATCACGTAATCCATGCCGCCATGCCCACCGCTGCGCGCCTTCTCCCCTAACTCGCGCCAGAGGGGATGTTCGTACCTGGCCTTGTACGTGTCGATCGATGCCCAACGATCCTCCTCGCCGTCGCCCTCGATGTAAATGCGCGGCGGGTAATCCTCGAAGATCCCCTTCGTCCCCTGGATCGAGTTGATGCGCGAATATGGACGCGGCGATGAGACATCGTGCTCAAGGCGGATCGTGCGCCCCTTGACGGTCTTGATCAGCGACGAGTTGAGGTCGCCGTTGATATAGCGCTCCTTCCACTTGGGCGAATCTTTCGGCTCGTGGTCCTGCCGCCACTTGTCCAGCCCGAGCGCGGGGGTGCTCATCGAGACCAGATAGTCGAAACGGTCGCCGCGATTGATACCCAGCATGAACGCCACCGGACCCAGCCCATGCGTCGGATACAGGTTGCTGTTGCGCAGCGTGTGGTGCCGGCGGCGCCAGAGTCCTTCGTCCTGGTTCTCGAAGAGGATCGAGCGCAGGTCGTGGTTGTAGGCAGCTCCCGCATGCTTGAGTTCACCGAAGACGCCGGCCTTGACCATCGTGAGCACCAGCAGCTCGTTGTAGCCGTAGTTGCAGTTTTCCATCATCAAGCAGTGCCGCCGCGTGCGCTCCGAGGTGTCGACGAGCGTCCAGCAATCTTCGAGCGAATACGCCGCGGGGACCTCACTCGCCGCATGCTTCCCCGCGTTCATCGCCGCCAGCACCACCGGCACGTGCAACTCCCACGGCGTCGCGGTATAGACCACGTCGATGTCGTCGCGCATGACGAGCGCTTCGTACGCCTTGGGTCCTGTTGTGAAGCGCGCCGGCTCGTAGTCGTGACCCGCCTTCCGCATCTGCTGCACCGCCATGTCGACCTTCTCAGGGACGACGTCGCAAAGCGCCGTAATCCGGACGTTCGGCACCCCCGTCAGCTCGTGCAGCACGGAGCGGCCGCGAAGCCCAGTGCCCACGATCGCGATGCGCACGGTCTCGTGCCGCGCGAACGGAACACCCGCCATCGTCGCGGCGCTCGACGGGCGATGGTACAGCGATCGCACCGACGCGTCGTCATCTGGCGACTGCGCCGCGAGTGAACCGGCGCCGAGCGCGAGTCCTGCACCGGCAATCGCCGCCCCTTTGAGGAGGTCGCGGCGTGAGGGATCGGTGGGAGCCATGGGTCGGGGGCCAAGGTCGAGTACGTCTGGACGGGATCGTCCAGAAAGTATGCGGGCACTGGCGCCACCTCAGGAACCCTCTGGCCGCATCGTGTGCGCGCTTCGCATCTTGCAAGGTCGCACATCGTGGAGCGGAGATGCGAACCAACACATGGGCGCTGGCCTCGCTGGCGCTGCTCATCATCGCAGCAGCTGAGGTGAGCGGACAATCGCTCCCGTCAACTGCGTGCGGAGTCGGGATTCCCGCCGCGGAATCGTCGGGGTATGTCGGTCTCCCGGAGGGCGACGTGTTCTGTCCCCTCGTCGCCGATCCCAAGGCGGTCCGATCGTTCGCGAGCTACCTGCGCGCACGTGCCACCCAGTTCAATCCCACCACCCAGTCCACGTTCGACACCGACGTCGGGGCCGTCGGCATCAGCGACGCGATCGGACTCGGGCGGTGGAACGGGGCGCGTCCAAACGACGGCGTGCAGTTCGCGCTCAGCGCAGGGGTCTTCGCCCAATTCGACCTGCGCGCCGCCTCCTACGATTTACTTAATGCCGACTACACCGTCGGGCTCCCGGTTACGTTTCGACACGGCGCCCTCTCCGGCCGCGTGCGCCTCTACCACCAGAGCTCACACCTGGGCGACGAATTCCTCTTGCGTCCCTCCGACCCGGCACCTGCTCGGGAGAACCTTTCCTTCGAGGCGGCCGAGTTGCTGCTCTCGCTCGACATGGGGTTCATTCGGGTCTACGGCGGCGGCGAATCGCTGATCAACCGCAATCCCGACAGCCTCGCCAGCGCCGTGCTGCACACCGGCTTCGAGCTGCGACCGTCTACCGTGCTGCTCTCGCTCGGTAGTGTCGCGACGCTGCGCCCGATCGCCGCCGTCGATGTGAAGGCGACCAAGGGCAACCTCGATCGCCCCGCGACCAGCGCGATGGCCGGCCTCGACATTTCCCGTCGCCGCGACCCGGGCGGCTCCGGTCGCCGCTGGATGATCCTTGCCCAGTTCTACTCCGGCCCGTCGCCCTACGGCCAGTTCTACCGCGACGACATCAGGTATTACGGCGTGGGAGTTTCCTTCAATCCGTAGAGCAGGCAATACGCAGGGTGTGGGCAAAGCCGGAGGCACAACCTCCCGTCCCCCGTCCCCCGTCCCTAAAACTGATTCGCCCCCGCTCCCGCCGGCGACACAAAGAAGACGGCGCGCGCCGCCGCCTCGGGAAATTCCGCGCTGTACCGCTCGGCCCACGCCTGCGCGAACGCCTCCGCCTCGCTGACGGGCACCAGCGCCCACACACTCCCGCCGAACCCCGCACCGAACGAGGAGGCGGCGATCGCCCCGTAGTTGCGCGCCTGACGGGCGAGGCTCACGGTCTCCGGAATCTGGTTGCCCAGCCACCGCTCCGCTGCCTCCTGCGACCGGTCGACCACCGGCCCCAGTTCCGGAATCGCTCCGCGGGCAAGGATCGCCGCCGCGTGCGGGATGAGCACGAAGCTCTCCAGCAGGAATTGCTCGAGCCGGTTGCCTAACGCGAGGGCCGGAAACGCAGGCGTGGCCGACGCAGTCGCGAGGCGCCTGAGCTGGTCGGGCGCATCCTCCGCGCTGCGCACGGCGTCGGCGAGCGTTGGATCGTTGCGACCGGTATGGACGTTCCAGGCGGCAACGAGATGACGCACCAGGTGCGCGGCGCGGTTGTATCCCTCGCGCGCCCCCGCTGTCTTCTCCGCCAGCACCCCGCAGGCCCCGACCACGAAGGTGTAGGCGGCGGGAAGCGCATACGCCGCCTCGCGCCGCACCGGGCTGAACGAGTACTGCACCACGTGACCCGATTCGGCGCACATGATCGCGGTGTGGTCCTGGCTTCCGCCAAACGTGCCGACGCCTGCGTCTCCCTCGAGCGTGCGGAACGACTCCCCGTTTTCGACCGTCCCGAGATACGATGCCAGCTCCTCACGCGAAAAAATCGCGCGGCGGAACTCCTCCGAACTTCGCAGGTCGTTCGACTTGGCCAGCGCGACGAACACGGCGATCATCAGCGCGCTCGAAGAGCTCATTCCCGCCGCGATCGGGAGGTCGGAGGTGAAGGCAAGGTCCACGCCGCACCGCGCGCTGGGAAAGTTGCGCGCCAGCCGCCTGGCGACCGTCGCGACGTAGTTCCCCCACGTCCCCTCCGGCGCACCCGCCGACGGATCGAGCGCGGTTTCACACACGGAGCTGGTCGTCACGTCGACGGCGCGAATGCCCGCGTCGGTCCGTAGCGCGACCCGTACCGCAAAGCCGCGCTCGACTGTACACAGCAGTGACCGCCCGCCCGCATAGTCGGTGTGCTTGCCGAGCATCTCGATCCGTCCGGGGACCCAGACCGACCAGCGATGGTCCGAGCTGCCTAACGTGTCGAGGGCGCGATCGCAGTGCGCGAGCATCGCCGCCTTGGCCGCCGCCTGGGTCGGCGACATCCCCATCCGGAGCAGTTGGTCGCGATCGTCCATGGCGGAAAGCTATCTCGCGGCAAGGCGCCTCGTGATGGGCGCCCGCCTCCGCGTCGCTACAGCGCGACGACAACCCCCGTCAGCCGCTCGGCGACTGCCGGGATGTCGCGGCGATTGGAGAGGTCGAGCACCCCCGCCGCGCAGGGAATCACCTGAAATCGTTCGCCGAGGTCGCGCATCGCCAGGCGTACCGCGTCCTGCAACTCGAGTTCTCCGCGTACCGAGGGCGACACGCGCGCGCAGGCTTCGTAGATCACGGGCGAGAACGACCAGAGGTTCATGCTCACCGAGGCGGCATCCCGCATCCGGGCGTACGTTGCGGCGTCGGGTTTTTCGACGATCGCGGTGAGCGCACCCGACGGGTCGACCTCGACCAGCGCGAAACTCCGGATCCGCTCCTCGGGGATATTGCCCCGGGCGACGAGTGCTGCGCGGTCGAAGCCGACCAGCCCTGACGCGCCGAGCGCGGCCAGCGCCCGAAATGCGGAGACCGGGTAGTAGTTGTCGGCATTCAGGACGAGCACCGTCTCATTGCCGGCGAAGTCGCGCGCGGCAGCGACCGCGTC
The DNA here is from genome assembly GCA_040007995.1 of Gemmatimonadota bacterium. Classification (GTDB taxonomy): domain Bacteria; phylum Gemmatimonadota; class Gemmatimonadetes; order Gemmatimonadales; family Gemmatimonadaceae; genus SCN-70-22. The sequence goes on from JBDTUA010000072.1 coordinate 4,414, forward strand.
GGCGGTCCCCCGCGGGAGTTCCTGCACGGCGTAGCGCACGCGCACGCGCTGCATCCGCTGCGACTCGTAGTGGTCGCGCACCGCCCAATGTTCCGGCCCGATCACCAGGCAGACCTCGGTAATCCCGGCGTCGGCGAGTGCGCTGATGACGAAGTCGAGGAAGGGACGCCCGATGGGGATCATCCCCTTCACCCCCGCGTCGGCGACGGCCGCGAGCGCGGCGTCGAGCGTGGTGCTGGCGTCGCCCTGCTTCATGCGGGTGCCGAGACCGCGGGCGAGGATGACGGCGCGGGTGGTGGTCGCCATGGCCTAACGAGCCGCGGGAATCCGGACCGGCGCTGGCGCAGCAACCGGCATCACGAGGAGGTAGGCGTACAGCGCCGCGATCTCGTCCGGCGAGAAGTGCACGAACCGCGATCGTGCCGTGCGCGCCATCAGCCCAAGGTCGCGCCCGTCGCGCGCGCGGCCGTCGAGCATGAGCGAGGTGAATTGGGAGGGGGAATACCCCATCGCGTGCAGCAGCGCCGGCGTGGACGCGTCGCCCAGCAGCGTGGCGCCGTGACACTCGGCGCAGATGGTGTGGGCGAGATAGTCGCCACGGGCCCGCTGCGTGGTGTCGGACTGGTTGCCCAGTCGCGGAGCTGCATGATCCATCGATGCCGCCTCAGGGAGGAACTCTCCCTCCACGACCGCCAGCTTTCCCAGCAGGCGCAACTCATTGTCAGGCAAGCCGTGGGCGACACGCGGCGTGGCGCGCAGGCTTGCGATGATCATTGTCAGGTCCGCGTCACTCAGGTGGTAGAGGCTCGCACTCGGCATGACCAGGACTCCCGTGCTGTCACGGCGTACGCCGTGGCGGATGAGGCGCGCCAATTCAGCGTCATTGTAACTGGCGATGACGCTCGGGATGTTCGGCGCCACGATACGCGCGACGCGCGGTTCGTCGAGGAAGATTTTTCCCTGCAATTGCGCGTCGTGGCAGCCGTGGCAGCCGCGAAGCCACGCCAGTCGCTCACCCTCGGCGGCGCTCGCCGAATCGGTCGGCACAATCACCGTGATGAGCGGTACCGGGATGCGCTGCGCGAGAATCGCGGACGCGCGATGTCCGACCCACACGTACGCGCCGAGCACCACGATGGCCACGAGACACAGGCCGATCGCCATCCCCTTGATCAGTCCGCGCATGCGCCGCGGCCGCTCGACCAGGTGGAGGTGATCGGTGTCATCCGCGGTACCGGCCCTGATTCAGGACTCGGACGAGCGCCATATCTTCGGCAGGAGTCGCGCGAGTCCCAGCCCGCTCGCCACAAAGACGCCGACCCAGACCAGCCCCTGCGTCGTGTTCCCGTACAGGAAGCTCCCTGTACCAAACAACGCGGCGTAGACGAACGCACAGCCGAGCACCCAGCCGAGCATCGCCATCGGGAGCGAATCGGGGGAGGCCGGAAGGCCGGTGCGTGCGCGTACGGCGTTCCACCCCGGTCCCGCCGGCCGCACGAGACGATAGAACGACTCGAGCTTGGCGTCGTCGGTCGCTGGCGCGATGTAGGCCGTCGCGATCCAGGCGACCGTAGTGACGGCCACGCCGATGATCAGCGAGATGTGTGACGGAACGGTCGACCCGTTCTTGCTCGCGATGAAGAAGCCGAACGCCACCCCGAACGAGGTCACCATCGCCGCGATCTCGCACCACGCACTCACCCGCCACCAGAACCAGCGCAGCAGGTAGAGCAGTCCCGTCCCCGCCCCGATCGACATCAGCAGTTCGAACGACTGCCGCGCCGAGTCGAGGACGAAGGTCAGCAGCGCGGCGAGGACCATGAGGACCGCGGTGATCAGCCGACCAACCATCACGTAGTGCTTTTCCGAGGCCCCTTCCCGCACAAAGCGGCGATAGACGTCGTGCACCAGGTACGACGTCCCCCAGTTGAGGTGCGTCGAGATGGTCGACACGTACGCGGAGAGCATTCCGGCGACCATGAGTCCCATGAAACCGACCGGCAGGAACTTGAGCATCGCCGGGTAGGCCATGTCGTGCCCGATGAGCTTCGGGTCGACGTAGGGAAAGGTGCGCGCGATGTCGCTCAGGTTGGGGAAGACCAGCATCGACGACAGCCCCACGATGATCCACGGCCACGGGCGGATCGCGTAGTGCGCGAAGTTGAAGAAGAGCGTTCCGGCCAAGGCATCGTTCTCGCTCTTGGACGCGAGCATGCGCTGGGCGATATAGCTCCCGCCCCCCGGTTCGGCGCCGGGGTACCAGACCGACCACCACTGCACGGTGAGTGGAATCACCAGTACGGAGAGCGTGAGCCCCCAGTCGCTGAAGTCGGGGAGCAGGTGCAACGTCTGCTGCGGAATCTTCTCGAAGAGCCCGACCAACCCACCGACCTCTGGCTGCTGCACCGCGAAGTACGCCGCCGCGAATGCGCCGCTGAGTGCGATGCCAAACTGGATGAAGTCGGTGACCAGGACGCCCCACAATCCCGACGTGGCCGCGAACGCGATGTTCAGCCCGGCGCAGATCAGGAGCGTCTGCCACATCGGCCAGCCGAGCAGCACGTTGGCGATCTTTGCGGCGGCGAGGTTCACGCTCGCCATAATCACGCAATTGAAGAAGAGGCCGAGGTACACCGCCCGGAATGCCCGCACCACCTTCGCGGCCCGTCCCGAATACCGGATCTCGTAGAACTCGAGGTCTGTGAGGACGTTGGAACGCCGCCAGAGTCGCGCGTAGAAGAAGACGGTCATCATCCCGGTGAGCAGGAACGACCACCACGCCCAGTTGTTGGCGACTCCCTTCTCGCGAATCAGGTTGGTCACCAGGTTCGGCGTGTCGGTGGAGAAGGTCGTGGCGACCATGCTCACCCCAACCAACCACCACGGCGCGCTGCGCCCCGACGTGAAGAACTCGGCCGTGCTGCTCCCGGCGCGCTTTGCGAGCACGATCGCGGGTATGAAGCTGACCACGATGGAGACGAGGACGATGACCCAGTCGAAGGTCGTGAGGAGCATGGGGGAGAAGACGAGAAGACGAGAAGACGAGAAGACGAGAAGACGAGAAGACGAGAAGACGGGAAGCCGAGTGGTCGGGATTATACGTGTGCTCGTGAGGGGGCGATACCACGGCGGCGTACACTGGCCATCGGTCGGGGCGCGGGGCAGCTTAGGCCGATGACGTCCTCGAACCACGCCCTGCCGTTCGCGCTGCCCTTCGCGCTGCCGTTCGCCGTGCTGGTCGCCCTGATTGTCGGTCTCGCCGCGCCTCTTGAGGCGCAGGAGTTCGCGCTCCTCCCGGTCCCGTCCTCGGTGCGGGTGAACACGGGGCGCATGCCGATCGACAGCATGACTGGCTTCGCGATCACCGGCTTCTCCGATGCGCGGCTCACGCGAGCCGTGGAGCGGGTGGAGCAGCGCTTCTCCGAGCGCATTGCGCAACCGCTCGCCCGAAGGCTTGCCCAGGTGGACACGGCCGACGGCGCCGGAGACATCGGGCGGCGGACGATCGCGATCCACGTCGCTGGCCCCGGCATGGCAGTGCAGGGACTCACCGAGGATGAGCGCTACTCGCTCGTGGTGCGCCCCGACGGAGCAACGCTGCGCGCGACCACGGTCGTCGGCGCGCTGCACGGGCTGGAAACGCTCTTGCAGCTGGTGCAGGGCGACGGTACTTCGTTCGCCATCCCCGCCATCGACATCGAGGATGCCCCGCGCTTTCCGTGGCGCGGGCTCCTCGTGGACGTCTCGCGCCACTTCATGCCGGTCGAGCAGCTCAAGCACACGCTCGACGGCATGGCGCTCGTGAAGCTCAACGTCTTCCACTGGCACCTGAGCGACGACCAGGGATTTCGTGTGGAGAGCAAGCGCTTTCCGCTCCTCCACCAGCGCGGGAGCGACGGCCTGTACTACACGCAGGCCCAGGTGCGGGAGATCGTGCGCTATGCCAGCGATCGTGGCATCCGTGTCGTGCCGGAGTTCGACATGCCGGGACACACGACGTCGTGGATGGTCGGGTATCCGCAGTACGGCACGAAGGCCCCGCCGGTCGCGATCCGGAGGGAATGGGGGGGCGCCGACGCCATCTTCGACCCCACGCTCGAGGCGACCTACCACTTCATCGCCCGCTTCATCGACGAAATGGTCCCGCTCTTCCCCGACGCCTACTGGCACGTCGGGGGCGACGAGGTCGAGGCGAAGCACTGGAACTCGAAGCCGCGCATCGTCGCCTGGCGCAAGCGGCACGGCTTCAAGGACAATGACGCGCTGCAGGCGTACTTCAACCGGCGCCTGACGACGATCCTCGCGAGTCACGGACGGCGCATGGTGGGATGGGACGAGATTCTCCATCCCGGCCTGCCGCCGAAGACGGTGGTGCAGTCATGGCGTGGCGTGCAGTACCTGGCCAACAGCGCCAAGCAGGGATTCGCCGCCCTACTGTCCGCCCCGTGGTACCTCGACCACATCCAGCCGGCCAGCGAGTACTACGCGGTCGATCCGGTCCCGCAGTTCGATGAATTGACCCCGGCGCAACGCGCCCTCATCCTCGGGGGCGAAGCGTGCATGTGGTCGGAATTCATTTCCGACGAGACGGCCGACTCGCGCATCTGGCCACGCCTGGGGGCGGTCGCCGAGCGCCTCTGGTCGCCGCGCGAGGTGACCGACGTCGCCGACCTGTATCGGCGACTGGATCTACTCTCCGACCGGCTCGAGGGAATGGGGTTGCGCGTCGAGAGCCACTCCGCGCGCATGCTGGCGCAGATCGCGCCCGGCGTCGATGTCGCACCGATCGAGTCCCTCTTCACCGCGGTACAGCCACCGGCGTTCGGGCAGCGCCTCAACGGGATCGCGACGAACCAGCTGCACCCGCTCACGCGCCTCGTCGATGCGGCGCGCCCCGATCCGCCGGGGCGGTGGATGACCGAACGCCTCGTGCGCCGGCTCGCGCTGGATCCGCGTGACGCGGCGGCGCGCGACACGCTCATCGCCCTCTTCGAACGCTGGAGCCTGCTCCTCCCAAGCATCGAAGCGTTAGGGACCCGCTCCCCGACACTGGCGGAGGCGATTCCGGTGGCGCGGGCGCTCGCCCGCGCCGCGGTCATCGGGACTGAGTCCATCGGCTTCATCACCGCTGGCCGCTCGGCCCCTCCCGAGTGGGCGCGCGTCTCGGCCGACGAACTGCGGCGCTACGAGGGGCCGCTCGGCCTGCTGCGCGTGGCGATCCTCCCCGACGTGAAGAAACTCCTCGCGATGGCGACCGCGCCCGCTGCGCCCGGCGGTGGGCGTTAGGCACGCGGGCGCCCGCCGCGCGACTACTCGTCGCGCAGCGTCACGACCGGGTCCACCGATGCCGCGCGTCGCGCAGGGATCCAGCTGGAGACCGCAGCGACGACGAGCAACGTCACGGCCACGACGGCGAGCAGGAGCGGATCCGCCGGGTTCACGCCGTACAACACTCCGCGCAGCGCGCCGCCGAGTGCCACCGCGCCGACCAGCCCGACCGCCACCCCAACGCCCGCGAGCATCATCCCCCGCTGCACTACCATCCGCAGTACGCTCCCCCGGTCAGCTCCGAGGGCCAGGCGCACGCCGATTTCCCGCTGCCGCTGGTTCACGATGTACGCCAGCACGCCATAGAGCCCCAGGGCGCCTAACGTCAGCCCCAGCATCCCGAAGGCGGCCATCAGGATCATCAACAGGCGCGGACGCGCGACGGCGTCGTGCAGCGCCTGGTCCAGCGTGAAGACGGCCGTGATCGCCTGCAGGCGGTCCACCGAATGGATGGCGTCGCGCACCACCCCGGTCATCGCCAGGGGATCGCCCTGCGTGCGCACGATGAGGTTCATGCGCACCCGGCCGTTCTGTTGCGCATGCACGTAGATCGTCGGTTCCGCCTCTTCCCCGACCGCCTGCTGGCGGATGTCGGCCACGACGCCGATGATCTCCGCCAGGACGCCGCGGCCCAAGCCCAACGACTTGCCCAGCGCGTTCTCGCTCGGGAACCAGCGGCGCGCAAACGCCTCATTCACGACCAGTACGAGCGGAGCGCCAGCCCGATCCGTCGGCGCGAATTCGCGTCCCGCCTTGATCGGCGTTCCCAGCGTCCGGAAGATGTCGTCGCTCACGTGGAGCGCAGCGGCGGTCGGTCCTTCCTGGCCGGCGGGGATTGCCTGCCCCGGGATCGTAAAGCCGACCCGCTCACCCACACCGCGCAGCGGGGCATCCTTGATCGAAGCCGCCGCCTCCACACCGGGAATCGCGCGCACCCGCTCCAGGATCTGCTGGTACTGCTGCAGGTATTCGGGGTGTCGATCGCTGCTCAACGTGTAGTTGAACACCAAGGTGTGATCCGCGCGAAAGCCCGGGTCCACCGCGAGCAGGGCGAGAAAGCTCCTCGTCATCACGCTCCCGCCTACCACCAGCATCATCGCCAGCGCCACCTCGGCCACCACCAGGCCGCTACGCAGGCGCGTCCCGCCATCGCCGGCGAGGCCGCGCCCACCTGAGCGCAGGTCGCGTTGCAGGTCGCCCGCGGAGGTGCGGAGCGCCGGGACGACACCGAAGAGCACCCCGGTGAAGAGCGAGATCGCCAAGGCAAAGAGCAGGACCGTTCCATCCACCCCGACATCTGCAGCGAGTGGAAACTCTCCCGCTCCAAGGTTGCGCAGTCCACGAATCGCACCCAGCGCGAGCACGATCCCCAGCACGCCGCCCGACAGCGCCAGCACGAGGCTTTCCGTCAGCAGCTGGCGGACCAGTCGCCCGCCCACGGCGCCGAGCGCCCGACGCACCGCCATCTCTCGCCCGCGAACGCTGGCGCGGGCCAGCAGGAGCGAGGCGACATTCACGCACGCGATGAGCAGGACGAAAGCCACGGCACCAAAGAGGAGCAGCAGGCCGTTCCGCACATCGCCGGTCAGCGAAGCGTGCAGCGGCAGGATCGTGGTCGCCCCCCAGGCGGCATCCTCCGGATACTCGGCGGCCAAGCGCGATGCGATCGCATTCAGCTCTTCGTGCACCTGTTCCCCCGAAACGCCGGGGCGCGCGCGCGCCACGACATCCAGGATGCGTACGACCCGCAGCCGGGGGATGGCGTCGTCGGGAATCGTCGAGTACGGGACGTACACGTCGACGTCGGCGGCGGGGAAGCGCATCGACGCCGGCAGCACACCGAGCACTTCGTAGCTTTCCTTCCCGAACGTCAGTGAGCGCCCCACCACGCCGCGATCACCCGCGAACTCGCGCTGCCAGAAGGCGTGGGTCAGCATCACCACGCGATCGCGACCTCCCCGGACCAACTCATCTTCACGCGGGATGCGTCCTACCTCGGCCGTCACACCCAGCGCCCCGTAGAATCCGGCCGTCGTGAAGACCGCGGAGAGCCGCTGCGGTTCGCCGCGTCCGATCAGGTCGATCCCGCTCCCGCCCGAGGCGTACCAGTAGCCGCCCATATCCTGGATCAGTCGCCGCTGCGACCGCCAATCGTCGAGATCGACCGGAGAAACCGTCGCCTTGGGAAGACCATCCTTCACGTTCGAAGACCAGGCCTGGTAGAGCGCCTCGGGTTGCGGGAATGGGAGAGGGCGCAGCAGAACGCTGTTGACGACCGAGAAGATCGCGGTGTTCGCCCCGATCCCCAGCGCGAGCGTGATGATCGCCGCCAGCGCGAACCCGGGGGAGCGGCGGAGTGTGCGAATCGCATAGGCGATATCCTGCTGCAGGTCGCCCCAGTAGTCCCGCCGCTGCCTCGTCGCGTTGGTCCGTCGATCGAGGCTGCTGATGAAACGGCGCGCGTCGGCCACATCGCCGAACTCTCGCAACGCCTGCTCCCGGGCGTGCTCCGGGTCGGCGCCCCCCGCGACGAGTTCCTCTGTGCGTGCCTGGAGGTGGAAGGCCAGCTCCTCATCCACCTCCCGATCGATGCGCCCCGCGGAGCGCGAGGGGAGCCTCACGATGCGCTTCACGGTGCCGGCTCCAGGACCCGGAAGACCGCCGTCGCATAGCGCCGCCATGCCGCTTCCTCGTGTTGCAACACTCGGCGCCCGACCGCGGTCAGCCGATAGTAGCGCGCTCGGCGATTGTTCTCCGAGAGCCCCCACTCCGCCTCGACGCAACCACTCCCCTCCAGCCGATGCAGCGCCTTGTACAGCGGCGCATCCTCGATGGCCAGCGTCCCCTCGGTACGGTCCCGGATCCAGCGGGAGACCGCGTATCCGTGCATCGGTCCCCACGCCAGAGTCCGCAGGACGAGGACGTCCAGTGTCCCTCGCATCAGCTCCATCGTTTCGCTCGCCATCATCTCTTCCCAGTACCAAGGAAGGGGAAGGATGTGGGTTTCGAGGGGTCCCGTCAACGATCCATGGGCCAAGAGGAGGCGGCGGTGACTTGAAGCGTTGTCCGGCGGGTCAAAGCTCCGGTTTGGTCGGGGACGGCAGCCCGGGCGTGGGGTATAGCTGCGCTCGTCGGACATCGAACCGTGTCCGCTTGGCGCATATTCCCGAGTTCAGACTGAGAATAGCGTGAACGACTCATGCAGTCCGCGCGTACGTTCAACGATGATTTCCCGCATGTTATGTCCGAGCTTGCTGGCGGCGGCTGCGTGGCTTCTTGCCACCCCCGCCGCCCTTTCAGCCCAACGGGCTGTTTCCGCTTCGGCCGCGCCGGCCGACAGCGTGCGTTTGTCCATTGAAGAGGCGGTGACCCGTGTGGTTCGCGAGTCCGAGGAGGTACGCCTCGTGGCCGCGCAGGTAGAGGTTGCCGATGCGCAGGTCATGTCGGCACGGGCTGCGGGGCTGCCGCAGCTTCGCCTGGCCGGCAGCTACTCGCAGGTGCTGCGCAACGCGCGCGCCGAGATCGTCGGATCGATCTTCGGACAGAACTTCAACTACGGCACCAACCTGAACCTGTCGCAGGTCCTGTTTCAGGGGGGGCGGGTCTTTGCGGGGTCACGTGCGGCCGGCGATGTGCGGCGTGCGGCGCGCTACAACGTCGCCGATACCAAGGCCCAGCTCTCGGTCGACGTGCAGCGCGCGTACCTCAACGCGTTGTTGCAGCGTGAACTGGTGGCGATCCAGGCCCGCAACATCGAACTCGCGATCGCTCGCATCACGCTCGTCGACCAGCTGCAAACGGCGGGGCGCGCGTCGCGCTACGATGTGCTGCGGGCGCGGGTCGAGCGCACCAACCTCGAGCCGTCGCTCCTGCAGTCGCGGGCGGCAAAGGAGCTGGCCGACATCGAATTGCGGCGCCTGCTCAACCTGCCGACCGACCGTCCAATCGCCCTCACGAGCGAACTCGACACCGCCGCACTGCGCACCGTGGTGCACGCGGTGGCACAAGACACATCGCCCGATCCGGTGCGGGATTCCGAGCGGGCGGCGCAGATGACGCTCGACGCGCGTGGTGAAGGCGTGCGCGTCGCGCGCGCCGACATGCTCCCGACGATCAGCACCTTCATCCAGTCTGGTTACACCGCGCTCCCGTCGACCAACGGCTTTCCGACGCTCTGGGGGAACACCTCCAACGCCAACTGCCCGGCGGGATCTGCGGCCACCCGCGTCTGCCAGAACAACGGCTGGTTCGCCGATCGCACCTTCGGCGTGCAGGTCAGCTGGCCGCTGTTCGACGGCCTGCGGGCCAAGGGGAACGTCGACCTCGCGCAGGCGCAGGAGCGCATCGCGAGGTTGCAGCTGGCGCAGGAGCGCGAGGCGGTCGGCGTGGAACGCGCCCGTGCCCGCGCCGAGTTCACGCGCGCCGAGGCGTCCTACGAGGCGCAACAGCAGAACGTGGGCGAGGCGGATGAGGCGTTCCGCATTGCCTCGCTCCGCTTCGAGCGTGGGCTGGCGACGCAGCTGGAAGTGTCGGATGCGCAGCTCCTGTTGCTCACGGCGCGCACGAACGCCGCGCGCGCGACGATCGACTACTACCTGGCGGTGGCCGAGCTGGCCCGCGCCCGTGGCGTGGACATTCCGCTCCCGCCCACCCGACCGACGACTCGATAACGGACTCCTTGTGCGCTACAGCAATCTTGCCGGGACGTTAGGCGTCCTCGCCATTCTCTCCCTCGTGGGCTGCAGCAAGCCCGGCGAAGCCAGTACGGCCGGTGCGCCGGCCGGCGGCGCCACCAAGGGCGCGCCCGGGGGCGCGTCTGGCGGACGCGGCGGCCCGTCGGCCATGGTCCTCGGTCCCTCCGACGTGGCCTTCGTCTCGACCACCACGATCGAGTCGAGCATCCTGATCAGCGGCGACCTCAAGCCGATCGAGCAGATCGCGGTACGGTCTCGCGTCGAGGGCGATGTCGTGAAGGTCTTCGCGCGCGAGGGCGACCGGGTCGGCACCGGCCAGTTGCTGGCGCAGTTCGAGAGCGCGGTGCAGGAAGGCGACCGCGCCTCCGCCGCCGCCGACGTGGAGTCGGCGAAGGCCGACGTCTCCAACGCCCAGTGGAATGCCGAGCAATCGGCGGAGCTCTACAAGGCGGGAGCGATTCCCGAGCGCGACGTGCGGGCCGCGCAGCAGACGCTGGCGGCAGCAACCGCGCGACTGGCGGCCGCCGAGGCGCGGCTCAAGGGATCGCAGCGGAACGCGCTGGACACGCGCATCCTCGCCCCGACCACCGGCGTCGTCTCGACCCGGACCGTGGATGCCGGGGAACACGTGGCGCGCGGCGCGACGTTGTTCACCGTCGTACGCAACGACATCCTCGAACTCGAGGCCTCGGTCCCGTCGCGACAGGCGAATGAACTGAAGGTCGGCCAGTCGGTGCGTTTCGCGTCGTCGGGGCGACAGCTCGAGGGGAAGATCGCCCGTATCGCCCCCACGATCAATCCGGCCAACCGCTCCATCACCGTCTATATCCAAGTGCCGAATCGCGACGGGGCGATCAAGGGAAACTCGTTCGCCACCGGGCGCATCATCGGGGAGTCGATCCCCAACACGATCGCCATCCCGACCTCCGCGGTGCGCCAGTCGGCACGGGGCGACCTCCCGTTCGTGTATCGCATCGAAGGGGGGAAGGTCCAGGTCGCCGAGGTGCAGCTCGGTATCGTCGACGAGACGATCAACCAGACGCAGGTGTTGTCGGGGCTCTCGCGCGGCGACCAGATCATCGTCGGCAACATCGGCGCGCTTGGACGGGGGATGGAGGTACGCGTCGTCTCCAATGAGACTCCGCAAGGTCGACCGCCAGCCGACGCTGACGCCGCGGCGCCGCGCCCGAAGGGAGGCACCAGCAAGGACGGCGCCGCAAAGGATAGCGCCGCAAGGGATAGCGCCACGAAGGGTAGGGGATCCGCCGGTCGCACGACCGGCGGGAGCGATACCACTAAGTCGCGTTAGGCGCGAGGTCGTACATGTTTCTTTCCGACGTCTCCATCAAGCGCCCGGTCTTCGCCACCATGATGATGGTGGCGCTCGTCGTTTTCGGGATCGTGGCGCTGCAGCGACTGGCGGTCGACGAATACCCGGACATCACGTACCCGATCGTCATGGCGCAGACCTCGTATCCAGGCGCCAGCCCCGAGGTGATGGAACGCGACGTCTCGCGCCCCATCGAGGAAGCCCTCAACACCGTGAGCGGGATCCGCGAGATCACCTCGACCTCGTCCGAGGGGAATTCGAACGTGCGGCTCATGATGCAGCTCGGCTCGGACATCTCCGAGGCGCAGCAGGAGGTCATCGCCAAGATCGCCCGCGTCCGCCGCCAGCTCCCCCCAGACGTCGACGATCCGATCGTCATCCGCTTCGATCCCAACGATCGCCCGATCATGTCGGTGGCGATGCAGAGCGACGAGCGTCCCATCCGCGAGCTGACCGACCTGGCGGAGCAGACCATCAAGCCGCGCTTCGAGAGCGTACCCGGCGTCGGTGGCGTGAACGTCAACGGTGGATCGACGCGGCAGATCCGCGTGCAGCTCAATGCCGAGGCGCTCGTCGCGTACGGCATCTCGCCCGCGCAGGTCTCGCAGGCGCTCGCGCGTGAAAATCAGGAAACGCCGGCCGGCCGCATCTTCCGGGGTGAGACCGAACGCATGGTCCGCGTGACCGGGCGCATTCGCGACCCGATGGCCTTCATGGACGTTGTCGTCACCGTGCGCAACCGCGTTCCTGTGCGCGTGCGTGACGTCGCCACCGTCATCGACGGCTTCGCTGACCGGCGCTCCGCGTCGTTCATCATCGACTCGACCGGACAGGGCATTCCCACCGTCTCGCTCGACGTGTTGAAGATCACCGGGTCCAACACGGTGGCCGTCTCCGATGGCGTCAACAAGGTCGTCGACGAGATCCAGCAGAACCTCCCGGCCGACATCAAGCTCACCCTGGTTCGCGACGACTCGATCAAGATCCGCCAGTCGCTGGCCGACGTCGAGCTCTCGATCATCCTCGGTGCGGTGCTGACGATCGCGATCATCTACCTCTTCCTGAATTCGTGGCGCTCCACCGTCATCACCGGGCTCACCCTCCCGGTCTCGATCATCTCGGCGTTCTTCGTGATGTGGATCTTCGACTTCACACTGAACACGATGACGCTGTTGGCGCTCTCGCTCGCGATCGGCCTGCTGATCGACGATGCGATCGTGGTGCGCGAGAACATCGTGCGCCACCT
>JBDTUA010000073.1:0-16964 GCA_040007995.1 Gemmatimonadota bacterium
TTGCGCAGCGGCCCATTGCGCAGCGGCCCATTGCGCAGCGGCCCATTGCGCAGCGGCCCATTGCGCAGCGCCCCATTGCGCGTGGGCCGGCTGGTGCGTTTTACTGCGTCCGAAGTCGTGATACCCCTCTCGCCCTCGTCAGGCACCCGCCGTGAGCTTCAACGATTTTTCCCATCGCGCCACCACCGGACGGCTGGTACCGGTCTGGCGCGATATCCTGCTCGACACCGACACGCCGGTCTCGGCCTTCGCCAAGCTGCGTCGAGGCCCCTTCGCCTTCCTGCTGGAGTCCGCTCCGGCGGGAGGCGAAACCTGGTCGCGCTACACCTTCATCGGGACAGAGCCGCGCGCCGCCTGGCGACTGACGGGAAAGACGATCGAAGAGTGGACGCTGGCGAAGGGATGGCACGGCGCCTCCGAGGTGGACGATCCGATTGACGACCTCAAGGCGCGCCTCTTGGCGATGCGACCGGCTCCCACCCCCGAACTCGGCGAGTTCTGGGGCGGAGCGGTCGGCTACTTCTCGTACGACGTGGTGCGGGCGATCGAACATCTCCCGAACGCTCCGGCACGCACGATAGACGCTCCCGATGCTTGCTTCGTCTTCACCGAATCGCTGGTGATCATCGACAACCTGCGAGGACAGGCGCGACTGGTGGTGACGGTCGAGGTGGGCGACGGCGAGCACGACGAGAACACTCTCAGAAGAAAGTACGACACGGCCCTCGACATCCTGGATACGCTGGAGGAGCGGCTGCGGGAGCCGTCGCCGCTGCATGCGGTCTCCTTCCCCATCGATGCGCCGCCAGCCGAGGGGCACTCGACGTATACGCGGGAAGCCTTCGAGCGGGACGTGGAACGGATTCGCGAATACATCTTCGCCGGCGACTGCTTCCAGGCACTGCTCGCGCGACGCATCCAGGTCCCGCTCGACTTCGACACCACGACGCTCTATCGCGCCCTTCGCGTGCTGAATCCGTCCCCGTACATGTATCACCTCATCCTCGAGGGGGTGGAGCTCGTCGGTTCGTCGCCGGAGTTGCTCGTCCGTGTCGCGGGAGGACGGGTGACCGTACGACCGATCGCCGGCACTCGCCCCCGCGGGCTGACACCCGCCGAGGACGAGCGCATGGGTGAGGAACTCGCCGCCGATGAGAAGGAGCGCGCGGAGCACGTGATGCTGGTCGATCTCGGCCGCAACGACGTCGGGCGCATCGCCGAGTACGGGAGCGTGCAGGTGACGGAGCTGATGGGGATCGAGCGGTACTCGCACGTCCTCCATCTGGTGAGCGAGGTTCAGGGGCGGCTACGCGAAGGGCTGTCGGCGATGGACGCCTTCCGCGCCTCGTTCCCTGCCGGAACGATGACAGGGGCGCCGAAGGTCCGGGCGATGGAGATCATCGATGAGATGGAGCCGGAGTGTCGCGGGCCCTACGCTGGGGCGGTCGGGTACATCAGCGCCGGCGACACCCGCATGGACCTGGCGATCACGATCCGGACCTGCGTAGTGGCCGGCGGCGTGGCGAACATCCAGACCGGGGCCGGCATCGTCGCCGATTCGGTCCCGGCGACGGAGTGGGCGGAAACAGAGAACAAGGCGCGGGCGATGCTGACCGCGATCGGTCGGGCGCGCGCCGCCGGGGGGAGGAGGGGGGATTCGGCACGATCCGACATCCCGCGCTAGGCGCGGCGCGGCAGTCTCGGCATATTCCGAGGCCGATGCCCTTTCGACTCGTCAGCTCCGACGGGAACATCCAGTTCGAACTGCGTCCGGGACTGCCGCTGGTCCTCGGGCGCGCGCTGAACAGCGATCTCCCTGTCCTCGATCCCACTATCTCCAGGCGCCACGCCGAGGTCACGGCCGACGCGTCGGGGGTCGCCGTGCGCGACCTCGGCTCCAGCAATGGGACCTTCGTGGGAGGGGCGCGCGTCGGGACGACGCGCTTGGCGGGAGGGGACAAGATCGTCTTCGGGAAGGTGAATTTCGAGCTGCGTGAGTTGAGTTCGATGCTGGTCGACGATGCTAGCGCCGAGGTCGTCCGTCGTGCCGCCCGAGCGGGGACGACCATCATCCGGTCGATCCCGGTCCCCGACGCCGACCAGTCGCTCGAGCGCGCACTGCGCGCCAGCGGCGTGCACAAGGCGATCGACGACCAGCGTGCGACCGTTTCGCCCGCCGAGCGCGACCGGTTGAAGCTGACGCTGCTGCTGGAGATTTCGAAGGCGCTGACGCGTACGGCCGATGTGGATTCGCTGATGGAGAAGATGGTGCACTTCACCTTTCGACTCCTCGATGTCGCGCACGTGTCGATCCTGCTGCTCGATGATGCCGAACAGCTGATGCCGCGCATCGCGCGCACGCGGAGCGGCGAGAACGTCGAACGGGAGCTCTCGCCGACGCTGGCGCGCACGGTGATCGCGCAGAAGGTGGCCGTCCTGTCCGACGCCGCACCCACGGCGCCCGACACGTCGGGAAACGCGATGGTACGCAACGCGGCCTGCGCACCGCTCATCGCCAGCGAGGGACGGGTGCTGGGCGTGCTCTACGTGGACAGTCTCACCCCGAGTGCGCCGGTGAGCGACGAAGACCTCGACTTCCTGGTCGCCTTCGCCGGCATCGGCGCGGTCGCGCTCGACAACATCCGCTCTGCCGAACGCATCCGGCAGGAAGCACGGATCCGGGACAACTTCGAGCGCTTCTTCACACCGAATCTCGCCGCCCGCATCGCGGCCGCCCCGGAGGCGCTCGGGCTCGGTGGCGAGCGTCGAACCGTCGCGGTGCTGTTCTCCGACATCCGAGGCTTTACCGAACTCGCGGCACGCATGGCGCCGGACGCGACCGCGCGATTCCTCACGGAGTACTTCTCCGAAATGGTGGATGTCGTCTTCCAGCACGGGGGGACGCTCGACAAGTTCATCGGCGATGCCGTGATGGCGCAGTGGGGGGCACCGATCAGCGCCCCGGACGATGCCGACCGCGCGGTGGAGGCTGCGCGAGACATGCAAGCCGCGGTCGACGTGCTCAACGCGCGATGGCGCAGCGAGGGGCGCCCGGAGATCCTCGTCGGGATCGGCATCAGCTACGGGGAGGCGTTCGCCGGCTACCTCGGATCGGAGCGACGCCTGGAGTACACGATCATCGGCGACACGGTGAACACGGCGAGTCGACTGTGCGCATGGGCCGAGGGAGGCGAGATTCTCGTGTCGACCACGATGCGCGATGCCTTCACGCGGCACCATGCGTTAGGCGATCGGGAACCGCTCACGCTGCGCGGCAAGCCGACACCGGTCCCTGTCTTCCGCGCGCTCCGGTGAAACGGGAAATTCCGCAAGGATTCGAGCGGTTGGAGGGGGTCCAGGCCGACGTGGTCGTGCATCAGCGCCTCGCGCCCGCCGTGCGCAGCGCGCTGTCGTCCGGGACACTCTACGCCTGGGCGAAGCAGCATCCGGAGCGTCGTCAGATGCAAGGTCGCCTCCCGGTCTATGCGGTCCCGCTCCCGGACGACGGTCCCCAGGTCGTCGTGCGCCACGCGCATCACGGCGGGCTGCTCGCCTCCATGCTGCGCGACCTCTTCCTCCCGCCCACCCGCGCGCCGTCGGAACTGGAGACGTCGCTGATCCTGGCGCGGGCCGGCGTCCCGACCCCGCCGATAGTCGCGTACGCCATTTATCCGGCGGGGCCCGTACTCCGTCGCGCCGACGTGATGACCGTCGAACTTCCCGGACAGGACCTCGCGGCAGCGCTCGGCGCCGCGACGACCGACGGAGAGCGCGAGCGACTCGTGGCGCCGGTCGCGGCGCTGCTCGGTTCCCTGACGCAGGCCGGAGCCTGGCACCCCGACCTCAACGTCAAGAACATCCTCCTCGTCCCCGACGATGCGGGGGAGTTGCACCCGGCGGTGCTCGACGTCGACCGCGTGCAGTTCATTCCCGCCGGCGATCCCACCGTGCGCGAGGCGAACTTCCGCCGGCTCGCCAGCTCCGTTGCCAAGTGGAGTCGCCTGACCGGCGCTGCCTCGGCCGGGCAACTCATGGCAGCCGTCAGGGAGCGCCTGCTCCAGGACGAAGCGGTACAGGCCGCCCATCGCGCGCTCGCGATGGAGGCGTACATGCCATGACCCAGCCATCGAAGATTGCACTGGAGGACGTGCGTCTGGACCGCGTCGGCATCGTGATGATGAGCGCCGTCGGCGATGCCGTGCACGTGCTCCCTGTCATCAACGCGATCAAGCGTCGGCAGCGTGACGCCCACATCACCTGGGTGCTGCAGCCGGGACCGGCGACCCTCGTGCGCGACCATCCGAGTGTCGACGAGATCGTGATCTTCGACCGGGCGCACGGCCGCAAGGCATTCACCGACGTGAAGCGCGAACTCGCCACGCGCCCCTTCGACGTCGTCCTCAACCTGCAGGTGTACTTCAAGGCGGGACTGGTCACGTCGTTCACCCGATCGCCCGTGAAGCTCGGCTTCGACAAGGAGCGGGCACGTGACCTGAACTGGCTCTTCACGACGCACCGGATCCCCCCGCATCCAGTGGGACAACACGTGCAGGACCAGTACTTCGAGTTCCTGGACGCGCTGGGGATTCCGCACGAGCCGGTCGAATGGCACCTCGGACCTACCGAACCGGAGCGGGTGTGGCAGCGCGAGTTCTTCGCCCCGATCGAGCGCCCGGTCGCCTCCATCGTCGTCGCGACCAGCAAGCCTGAGAAGGACTGGCCTCCCGAACGATGGGCGCAGGTGATCGACGTCCTGTACGCCGACTACGGATTGCAGCCGGTGCTCGTCGGCGGTCGCTCGGCGCGCGAAGTGGCCGCCGAGACGGTGATCATGTCGGCGGCGCGTCACCAGCCGATCTCGGCGCTCGGGAGCGGCCTGCGCCGACTGGTTTCCATTCTCGACGGGTCGGCGCTCGTGCTCGCTCCCGATACGGGGCCGTTGCACATTTCGGTGGCACTGCAGCGCCCGGTCATCTCACTGCTCGGCTACACGAATCCCCGACGTACCGGCCCGTACCGCGCCTATCACGACCTGATGATCGACGCCTACGGCAACGCCGGGGAGGACTATCCCGTCAGCATGGAGAATCGGCCGGGACGGATGCCGCTCATCAGCGTCGACGACGTCCTGGCAAAGGTCGACCGCTGGCAGCAGGTGTACGCCGCGTCGCCGCCGCGACCTTAACGCGCGGCGGTATTGCGACGTCTCACCTGACGAGCAGAATTATCGACACCGCCGGTCGACGTCGGCACGACGCCCAGACAGACGGGTCGCACCATCGGCAATCGTTCCGCGCGGTCGCGCGATGCCGGCTTCCCATTCGTACTTGGAGGTTTTGTGAAACGTTCTTGGATTTCCGTCGCTGTCGCCGTGGTCGTTCTCGCTGTCGCCGCGCCCGCTGCTGGCGCTCAGGGCGGCGGACCGCCGCCGGGTGGCATGCGTGGGGGCGGCGCCCGCATGATGGAAATGCTCATGAAGGACATCACCTTGGATGCCGGGCAGAAGACGAAGGTCGAAGCGATCCACGCGAAGTATGCGAAGGAAATGCCCGTCATGACTCCCGGCGAGCGCCCGAGTCCGGAAGACATGACCAAGCGTCGTGAAATCCAGATGAAGCAGCAGGACGAGCTCCGCACCGTCCTCTCGGCCGACCAGCAGGCGATCTTCGATAAAAACCTCGCGACAATGCGCGAGCGCATGCAGCGCAGTCGCGGCAACTAACCACCCGTTGAACGCGGATGGGGGGCGGGGGACGGGACGCACACGCGTTCCGTCCCCCGTTCACATGCTTGCGGCCCGCACCATGGGCTCGGGCTATCCAGACCGGTTGCCGCCCTCGCGCAATCCGTCGAACTGGTAGACGATGCCGATGTCGGCGAGCAGGGCGACGAGCCGCCCGAGGGCGAGCCCCATGACCGCGAAGTAGTCGCCTTGGATGCGCGCCACCAACGTCGCGCCAAACCCCTGGATGCCATAGGCTCCGGCCTTGTCCATCGGCTCACCCGTCGCCACGTACGCGTCGATCTGCGCGTCGTTCAGCGGACGAAAGGTCACCTCGACCCCCTCCACCCCCGAGACGACCTGCGCCCCGCGCGCGACAGCAACGGCGGTGTAGACCCGGTGCGTGCGCCCGCTGAGCGCTCGCAGCATCTCCCGCGCATCCGTCGCGGAGGCAGGTTTGCCCAGGACCCTGTCGTCGATGACCACGATCGTGTCGGCGCCGATGACGATCGCATCCATGTTCGCCGCCGCCAGCGTCATCGCCTTCTCGCGCGCGAGTCGCTCGGCGTGGGACTGCGGGAGCTCGTGCGGGAGGTAGGTCTCGTCGATGTCGGCCGGCCGGACTTCGTGTGCGACGCCGATCTGCTGCAGGAGTTCGCGCCGGCGCGGCGATTGCGAGGCGAGGATGACGTGAAGCGGCATCAGCGTTCGAGCCACAGCGTGACCGGTCCGTCGTTCACCAGGTCGACTTCCATCATCGCCCCGAACTCTCCCGTAGCAACCGGGCGTCCGCTCGCGCGCAGCAACGTCAGGAAGCGCTCGTAGAGCGGAATCGCGACCTCGGGACGCGCGGCGTCGATGAAAGAGGGGCGGCGCCCCTTTGCGACATCGCCGTACAGCGTGAATTGCGAGACGACGAGGAGGGCGCCGTCCACCTCGCCCAGTGAGCGATTCATCTTGTCGTCCTCGTCCTGGAAGATGCGAAGGCCGACGACCTTCTCCGCCATCCACCGGAGTTGTTCGTCGCCGTCGGTGTGAGTGAAGCCGACGAGGAGTGTGAGGCCTGGACCGATTTCGCCGGACACGCGTCGTGTTCCGTCGGACTCGCGGATGCGGACCTGGGCGCGCGATACCCGCTGTACCAGCACTCGCATGGCGTCGCCTAACGCCCGTGCAGCCAGCGCAGCACCACCGCGGCGCTGCACATCCCGGCGATCGGTGCGGTCCGATCGATCCAGTGCGCTTCCCAGCGTCCGCCGATGCTCGCGGGTCCGAGCGAGCGCGCCGGGTTCATCGATGCCCCGGTGGGCGGTCCCACCATCAACACATCCAGTGCGACGGCCATCCCGATCGCGATGGCCGCTCCCCCGCCCCCCCGGCGCTCATCCGACGTCGAACCGAGGACCGTGGCCATGAGGACGAAGGAGAGCCAGAACTGGATCGCCAGCGCCGCGCCATGCGCGACGGTGGGAAGCGTCGCCCCGAGGTTGGAGACGCTGCCTAACGTGGAGAGCAGGACGAGGGACGCCAACGTCGCGCCGGCGCACTGGGCGACCACGTATCGCACGGCCTCCGTCAGCGGCCTCTTGCCGGTGACGACGAGGGCGATGGTCACCGCGGGGTTGAAGTGCGCGCCCGAGATGCCGCCGAGCATGGCGATCAGCGCCGTGACCAGAAAACCCCAGGTGAGGGCGATTTCGGCCAATCCGAGCGCCCCCTGTGCGAGGACGTTGGTCATCACGCACCCCGTCCCCACCAGGACGAGGCGGCCGGTGCCTAACGCCTCCGCAGCGGGCCGCCGGGGAAAGGGAACCGTCGCTGACATGGGCGGTGCGAACTCCGTCGATCCCACCCGGGAAGCGTTCACCGGTAGGTCCGGCTGGGGGAGCGCCGGATCACGGTTCGCGCACGACATGCGCTGCGCGCCCGGCGATGCGACTGCACGCCGGGCGCACATTCCCAATGGTGACGCCTCCGACACCGATCCGCCAGCCGTCGCGCGCCCGGATCACGCGCCGTTCGGCCGCGGGGTCAGCCCGCGCCGGCGCTCGCCGGCTTCGTGGCCCGGACGAAGGCGCTCATCACCTTCCCCTCCACCTGCGCCAGCAAGTCCGCGTGCGGGAGGCCCGCGCCGTCGAGCAGCGCGCGAGCGTCGTCCGACGAGTAGATGCGCGTGGGCTCGATACTGATCTCCGTGAAGCCGGCGGCAGTGAGGAGCGACAGATACTCGTCTTCGTGCAGCGCTCCCGCCACACACCCCGTCCAGAGCGCGATGCTTTCACGCACCACGTCGGGCAGTTCCCCTCGCAGCACAACGTCGGAAATGGCGAAGCGTCCCTGCGACCGCAACACGCGGAATGCCTCGCGCAACACCTGCGCCTTGTCCGCCGAAAGGTTCACCACGCAGTTGGAGATGATCACGTCGACGCTCGCATCGGGCAATGGGATGTGCTCGATCTCCCCCTTCAGGAATTCGACGTTGGTGACCCCTGCCCGCTCCTGATTCGCGCGCGCGAGGGCCAGCATGTCGTCGGTCATGTCGAGTCCATACGCCTTGCCAGTCGGTCCGACGCGCCGTGCCGACAGGAGCACGTCGATTCCCCCGCCCGATCCGAGGTCGAGGACCGTCTCGCCAGCCGCAAGCTCGGCGAGCGCGGTGGGGTTCCCGCACCCCAGCGACGCCAGGAGCGCCTGTGCCGGAATCCCCTCCGTCTCTCCCGCCGTGTAGAGGTCGGACGTGATCGGATCCCACACCTCACCCGAGGCGTCGCAACACATCGTACCACAGCCGCACGACGCCGCCTCCCCGTCGGACGCGCGCTGTGCGGCCGCCGCGTACTTCGCGCGCACCGTGGCGCGCACCGTTTCTCCGGGAGGAGTAGCGACCGCGGCCCCAGCGGCAGTCGCCTGGGTCGCCTGCAGCGTGCTCGCCGTCAATGTCGTGCGCGTATCGGCCACCGGATCGCAGCAGCCGGGGGGGCAGCATGGCTCGCTTTCTTTTGACATGGCTCTCCTGATCGGTATGGGAAGTCCCGCGCACACGAGGTGACGACGGGAGCGACGCGAGTGGTGAGTGGATCGGTGAGTGGATCACTGAGTCGATCAGCGACTGGATCAGCGAGTGGATCAGCGAGTGGATCGGTCGCCACATCGCAAGGGCCGACGCGGGACAGGCCTCGGCGAACTCACGTGACGCCTGCCGTGCAGCTGTGGCGCCCTCGCGCGGAGCGCGTGCAAAGCCGAAACGGGGGAAGTAATCGGACGCCGTCGGACGCCGCGTTCGCGTAGCCTTCGCCGAACTGCTCGTCGAGGCCATCGATGGGGAGCTGCACCGAGGCGAGCCGCGCGCGCACGACGTCCAGATCGCCGTTCGTGGCGCGTCGAATCACGAGGCGTTGGTCGTCCACTCGGATACCGCTCGAAGGAACAGGTGCACGGAGCGCCGGCCGGTGAGTCGCGGAGAAGTCGACACGGCGAAATGGAAGCTGCCTAACAACACGGCGTCGCGATCGTGGACGTCGCGCGGGGGGGACGGTAAACCGTAGGTTCCATCCGGGGGACGCACTCCGTACAACGTGCGCGAGTCTGCGCCAGCTCTCGCGCGCGAAGGGTCGCGGCTCCGCCTTCGTCGTGGAATCCGTTAGTTCTATCGACCGTCATCGATACACCTCCTCAAAAAAAACGTGACCGCGAGCGTCGATTCTCAGACGAACGCTTCAAGCATGGCACCAATCCTGTCGCGAAGGGCGCCGAGCGCATCGCGGCGTACGCGATAGAACATCCACTGCCCCACACGCTCTGCGTCGATCAAGCCGGCCTCGCGGAGAATGCGCAGGTGATGCGACACCGTGGGTTGCTTCACCGGCACCGCGGCCTCGAGGTCACAGACGCAGACCCGCCCTTCGTTGCGCGCCAGAACATCGAGCAGCTGCAGTCGCACGGGATGACCAAGCAGCTGCATCTCCTCGGCGATCCTTTCCGCATCGCGCGACGCGATGCTCGATCGCGACTGGCGATCGCAGCACCGATCTCCGAGCTGGCGTTCGACGATGTCAAGTGTTCGGCTCACGGAAAAATGTTAGCTAACATATCGACATTTGTCAATATGCGTACTCTCTCCCCCCGCGCCGATCACGCGGCCCCCCTCCAGCGCCCACGTCGCGGCGCGCCGAACGGAAAAGGGGGCAGCGCCTCTCGGCCCCGCCCCCTCGTCGTCTCGTCTTCAAAGTCGTCTCGTCTTCTGCCTACTCCACCGTCACCGACTTCGCCAGATTCCGCGGCTGATCCACGTTCGCCCCGCGCTTGACGGCTATGTAGTAGGCCAGCAGCTGCAACGGCACCGACGCCAGGATCGGCATCAGCAGGTCGATCGTTTCCGGCACGCGGAACTCATAGTCCACGAGCCCATCGAGCGCCGCTTCGTCGCGCGACGTGACCGCGATGACACGCCCCTTGCGCGCCTTCACCTCGTGCACGTTCGACGTGATCTTGTCGAAGACTGCGTCGTGCGTGGCGATGAAGACGACCGGCATCATTTCGTCGATGAGCGCGATCGGGCCGTGCTTCATCTCGGCCGCCGGATACCCTTCGGCGTGGATGTAGCTGATCTCCTTGAGCTTCAGTGCCCCCTCGAGGGCGACCGGGAAGTTGTAGCCTCGCCCGAGGTAGAGGAAATTGCTCGCCCGCTTGTACTCCTCGGCGATGTCCTCGATCTCCTGCGCCCGGTCGAGGATCGACTGAATCTGCGCAGGGAGTTCGCGCATCCCGGCGATGATTTCCTGACCGCGCGCCTGCGTCATGCCACGCAGCCGGCCCAGCTTGAGCGTGAACAGGAGGAGGGCGATCACCTGACTGGTGAAGGCCTTCGTCGACGCCACGCCGATCTCCGGCCCGGCGTGAATGTAGATGCCGCCGTCGGACTCGCGGGCGATGGTCGACCCCACCACGTTCACCACGCCTAGCGTGCGGGCACCGCGCCGCTTGGCCTCGCGCATAGCGGCCAGCGTGTCGGCGGTCTCACCGGACTGCGAAATCACGATGCACAGCGTCTTCTCGTCCACCACCGGATTCCGGTAGCGGAATTCGGAGGCATACTCGACTTCAACCGGGATCCGCGCCAGCTCCTCGAGCATGTGCTCGCCGATGAGGGCGGAGTGCCACGAGGTGCCGCACGCGGTGATGACGATGTTGGTGAAGGAGAGCAGCTCCTCGTCGGAGAGGTTGAGTCCCCCGAGCTTCGAGGTCCCGTCCTCGTCGAGCAGGCGCCCACGCATCGTGTTCTCGACCGTCGACGGCTGCTCGAAGATCTCCTTGAGCATGAAGTGCGGGTAACCGCCGCGTTCGATCTGCGCGAGGTCCCAGTCGATGTGTGCGACCTTCTTCACGATCTCGACGGCGTTCATGTCAATCACGCGATAGCCATTCGTCTCGAGGACTGCCATTTCGCCGTCTTCGAGGTAGATGACCTGTCGCGTGTGAGCGAGGATCGCCGAGACGTCGCTCGCGATGAAGTACTCGTCCTCACCAAGCCCGACGAGCAGCGGGCTCCCCTTGCGGGCGGCGACAATCTTGTGGGCGTCGGTCCCGGAGATCACGGCGATGCCGTATGTCCCCTCGACCTGGAGGAGCGCCTCGAGCACCGCGTCCTCGAGATTCCCGTCGAAACACTCTTCGATGAGGTGCGCGAGGACTTCTGAATCCGTATCGGAGTTGAAGACGTATCCGCGTCCCTGCAACATCTGCTTGAGGACCGTCGCGTTCTCGATGATCCCGTTGTGAACGACCGCGATGCTGCCGTCCTGGCTCATGTGCGGATGCGCGTTCCGCTGGTTCGGCGGACCGTGCGTGGCCCAGCGGGTGTGTGCAATCCCGGTCGTCCCGTTCACCGGCGCGGCGCCGAGGAGGAGTTCGAGCCTGGCGATCTTGCCGGCTTCCTTCACCGTCTCCACGCCGGAGCCGTTCATGATGGCGACGCCCGCCGAGTCATAGCCGCGATATTCGAGTCGCTTGAGTCCCTCGAGGAGCAGGGGGGTGGCGACCTTAGATCCAACGTATCCGACGATTCCGCACATGGTGTCTTCGAGTGGATTAAGCTGACAACGCGTCAAGCGGCGCGCGGCAGCGACGAACCAGTTCCCGCGCTTCCTTCTCCGTCGGTGCCTCGGCGATAACCCGCACGATCGGCTCTGTCCCCGACGGCCTCACATGCACCCAGCGATCAGGCCACGTGAGCCGCAGTCCATCCTGTGTATCGACCGCTGCACCGGGTAGCGCGTCCCGGATCGATCCGTAGACCGCGTCCAACGGAGCGTCCGGCCGGTCCAGCTTGTCCTTCACAATTTGGTAGTGCGGGTACTGCGCCACGACTGCAGACAACGTGCCGTTGGACTCGTGCAACAATTGGAGGATAAGGGCTGCGGCCAGCGGCGCATCCCGCCCGAGGTGTAGATCGGGCAGAATGACTCCTCCATTCCCTTCCCCGCCAACTACGGCGTCGACGCTCCGCATCTTGACCGCGACATTCACCTCACCGACGGGCGCAAGAATCAGCTCGCAGCCCGCCTCCGCCGCAACGTCGGCGACAATGCGCGAAGTCGACAGATTGGTCACAACCGGGCCACGCTTCTTCCCCAGGATGACGCGCGCCGCCAGCGCCAGTGTGTAATCTTCGCCGATCGCCTTGCCTTCGTCCGAAACGAGGGCGAGCCGATCGACATCAGGATCGGTCGCGAAACCGACGACCGCACCGCTGTCCCGCACGAGCTGCTCGAGTTCGCGGAGATTCTCGGCCACTGGCTCGGGCGGACGATGAAAGCGTCCGTGGGGCTCCAGATTTATGGCGCTGACGTGGCAGCCGAGTCGCTCGAGCAGCGCCGGAAACATCGTCACTCCGGCTCCGTGACACGTATCGAGTGCTACGTGAAACGCGCGGCCGCGAATGCCAGGGACGTCCAGATATGGGAGGGCCAGGATTGCCTCGATGTGCTCCGCGATCGCCGAGTCATCGGTGGTGACCTCGCCCAGCGCGTCCCACGTGGCACGTGGAACGCCTCCGTCGAGGACGGCGCGCATCGCCGCGCCTTCGTCCGCGTCGAGGAAAAGTCCCGACGAGGAGATGAACTTGAGCGCGTTCCACTCCACCGGGTTGTGGCTTGCGGTAATGGCCAGCCCGCCGGCGGCGTGCAGGCGTTCGACCGCCATTTGCACCGTCGGAGTCGGCGCCATGCCAATATCCACCACGTCAGCTCCAACAGACTGCAGGGACGATATTACGGCGCGATGAAACATCGGACCCGAGACCCTGCTGTCCCGCCCGACCACGATGGTGCGGGATTTCGATCGACCAATCGAGAACGCTCCGAATGCGCCAGCAAACTGGCACACGACTTCGGGAGTCAGCGCCTCACCCACTCGTCCGCGCACGCCGGACACGCCGACCATCAGTCCTACAAATTTCATCAATTGCTCCGTACACGATCGGTGGAATGTAGCGGCGAAGCTGTTGTGAGCAAGGAACTTACGAAGTGACGCATGTCACAATGCGGCGACAGGACCTAACGATAGCGGCGCCGGACGCACTACCTGCATGCACTCCCTCTTCTCGCCCAGCGCAGCGGTCCGGTCCGTGAGTGACGCTCTACGGTCCGGTCGCCCGTCCGATCCCATAGTTTGCCTGCGGAAGAGCGATCGTTGACGGACTCAGAAGCTCAACAGCACGTTGACCCGTGAAATGACGCGCGAGCGCGCCAATCTTTTCCACCGGCAGGTCGCGAATCGTCGATCGGCCCACCCATGACCCTGCTTTCCCATCATGAGTGACCCGCTGAGCTTTCTTCCGTTGGCACTCGCCGGTGCCAACGGCGCCATCGATGGGTTCGACTGTCGACAACTCGTGGCGTCGGGCGTGGCCTTGCTGCAACGCGCCGCTCCTCTGGTGCGTGCCCTCCACGGACGACGCGCGGCCATCCTCCTCCCGGCGTCGCCTCAATTCCTGATCGCACTCTCGGCGAGCGCAGGCCGATCGGCGCTGCTCCTCGACCCTGAGCTCGATTCCGCCTCGATTGGCGCGGCGCTGCGCTCTGCGAACGTCGGCGCGGTGTTCACCGTCGGCCGCCTCGGCTCACGCCTGCCCGTCGACGTGCCGCAGGTTCTACTCGACGAGTCGCCGTCGCGAGCCGAATGGCGGGGACGCGGGGACTCGCGCGTGATCGATCTCTCGCTGCATGCCGGACTGCAGCTCGAGGGTGACCCGGAGGTCGAGGGGGCGGACGAGGACGTCGTGTCGCTTCCCGGCAGCGCTTTCGCGCCCGCATTCCCGTCCCGCGACCTGCGGCACCGTGACTTGATGTCGTGCGCGCGCGCGACGGCACGATCGGGGCGACTGGGGCCGCGCGACCATGCGCTGACGTTGACTTCGGCGTGCAACGAGTTCGGCCTGGTCGTTGGGATCCTGGCGCCGCTGCTTGGGGGGGGGCGTGTGAGTACCGGCAGACGCGAGGAGATCGGCGCGCTGGTCGACCGGGTGGAGGGTGAGGGCGTGTCGACGATCGTCGCCGAGCCGTCGACCTATGCGGCGATTGCCGATGCACTCGACCGGCGCGCGCGACCGCTCGACGCGCCGGTTCTCCAACACTGTATTGCAGGCGGATGCACCGTGGACCCCGCGCTCGCCGCCCGGTGGCTCACCGTCAGCCCCGTACCACTCGTGCAAGGTGACGTCCGCACGAGCGACGGCGGATACTCAATGCGGCCTCCGGCCGGGCGGGATGCCTCACGGTCTCCGGACGAGCGGGATGCCTAACGCTCTCCGGACGGGCGGGTTGCCTAACGCTCTCCGGTGCGGGAGTCGTGACTAGAGCGCGCCCCGCGGCGTAAACGGCGGGGACGGAGTTCCTTCACCGATCGTCGACTTGTCGATGCCGCCATTGTCCAACGCCGACAAGAAGGCCTCGACGACGTCGGGATCGAACTGCGCGCCGGCGCAGCGCCGCAACTCGGCGATCGTCGCCTGCAACGGCACGCCGGGTCGATACGGTCGCTCGCTGGTCATGGCGTCGAACGTATCGGCAACCGCTGCGATGCGGGCCTCGAGCGGGATCTCGAGTCCGGCCAGTCCATCGGGGATTCCGCGTCCGTCAAAGCGCTCGTGATGCGAGCGCACCACAGTGAGCGCCATCGGCATCTCGGAGAGCAGCGGCGACAGGATGCGCCATCCCACCACCGGATGCGTCATGATGTGCTTGTACTCCTCGTCGGTCAGCGGACCCGCCTTGTTCAACACGCTCTCCCGCACGCCGATCTTGCCGATGTCGTGCACCTTACCGCCCAGTTCGATCTGTCGTACCACGTCGGGATCGAGGCCGAGGGTGCGAGCAATGACTGTCGAATACTTCGACACGCGCAGCGAGTGGCCGTGGGTGTACGGGTCCTTGACTTCGAGCGCCTCGGCGAGTGACTGGATCGACGCGAGGAACAGCTCCTCCAATCGTCTCGCCTGCACCGAGACCTTGTCCTCCAGCAACTCCTGATAGTCGCGGTTCTCCAGGATGAGACGGCGCTTCTCCAGCGCCTGCCGCACTCGCGCGCGCACCTCCTCGAGATGGAAGGGCTTCGTCAGGTAGTCCATCGCCCCTTCGGCGAGGCAGTTCACCGCGGTGCTCACGTCGGCTACCGCCGTAATCAGCATGACGGCGGTATCCGGATACCGGATACGGACCTGACGAAGGAGGCCGATTCCGTCGAGCTCTGGCATGTGCAGGTCAGTGAGGACGAGCACCGCCGGGCGCCTCGCCAGCGCTTCCAGCGCCTCGACGCCGGACCCGGCCTCCTCGCAGGCGAATCCATCGCCCTTCATCAGGCGGACGAGGACGCGACGGAGGTGCGGCTCGTCGTCGACCACCACGCAACGCAGCGGCTCCGGCGCGTCGATCGCTGGCGACGGTGTGGAAGGTGTCGGCGTCATCGACGCAACCCCGCCGACGGATCGATCGGCGGACCGATGCCCCGGGAGGGGGCGGCGTGTATCTTCCGGCTCTTCGCTGTTCCTGTCGCTCTCGCTCTCATTCGCATGTCGCGCATCTTTGACGAAGACCTGCAGTTCGCGTGTGGCACCCGTGCCGTTCACGCCGGACAACGCCCCGACCCCACGTCAGGGGCGATCATGACGCCGATCTTCCAGACGTCCACCTACGCGCAAGAAGCCCTCGGCGTCAACACGGGCTACGAATACGCGAGAGGCAAGAACCCCACGCGTGAAGCGCTGGAGCGGAATATCGCGACGCTGGAAGGTGGCACACATGGCTTCGCCTTCGCCAGCGGCATGGGGACGATCGACTCGATCATGAAGCTTTTCAAATCCGGCGATCGGATTCTCTGTGCAGACAATATGTACGGGGGGACGCCGCGACTGTTCGACCGGATCCTGGTGAACATGGGGTTGTCTTTCACCTATGTCGACACCCGCGACCCGCAGCGCGTCGAGGACGCGATGACTCCCGACGTGAAGGCGATCATTGTCGAGACGCCGACTAACCCCCTGATGTGGATCACCGACCTCTCCGCCGTCGGCGAGATCGCGCGACGGCATGGGGCGATGTTCATCGTCGACAACACCTTTGCGACCCCGGTCTTCCAGCGACCGATCGAGCACGGCGCCGACATCGTCTTCCACTCGACCACCAAATATCTAAACGGCCACAGCGATATGGTCGGTGGCTGCGCGGTGGTGACGGACGACGATTTGGCGACGCGGCTGCAATTCATCCTCAACGCCGCCGGTGCCGTCCCCGGTCCGTTCGACGCCTGGCTTGTGCTGCGCGGCACCAAGACGCTGCACCTGCGGATGGCAGCGCACGACGCGAGCGGGCGGCGGATCGCCGGCTGGCTGGACGAGCGGCTGGGCAGCGAACGAGTCTTCTACCCGGGGCTCCCGTCACATCCGCATCACGCCCTCGCCTCGCGACAGATGTCGGGCTTCGGCGGGATGATCTCGTTCGAGGCCGGCTCGCGCGACGCAGCGGCGATGGTCGCCAACCGGCTCAAGATCTTCACCCTCGCCGAATCGCTGGGCGGAGTCGAGAGTCTCATCTGTCACCCCGCATCGATGACGCATGCCTCGGTTCCCGTCGAGCGCCGTGCCCGCCTGGGGATCACCGACGGCCTGCTCCGGCTGAGCGTCGGGGTCGAGGACGTGAACGACCTGATGGAGGACATCGATCAAGCATTCAAGGGCGTGGACTGAACT
>JBDTUA010000074.1:0-16423 GCA_040007995.1 Gemmatimonadota bacterium
GAAGACGCGGATCGGGAGTCGCGAGGGCATCGACGAAGCGTGCCGCATCGACTCGGCGGGCGCAAGCTTCTCTAGCGTCGCGTACCGTTTGCGCTCCGACGGATGTGAGCGCCGAGCGTAGGTGCGCCCCCAATTCCGTCGGGCGAGATCCCAGGGAAATCGGAGCCATCCGGCTCCGGCGCGTGCTGCCGAACGCTCCGTCTCCCCGCGAGCGTCGCGGTCAGGGCACGCGTGGCTGGACACGTCTCTCCTTCAACCGCAATTTGTCGAGCGGAACCACTTGGTCTCGCACGGCGCGCGCCATCTTGTTGGCGCACCGCACAGCCCCACCGAGGACGCGGTCGTCGAGCCGCCGTGTGCAAGGAGAGATGGTATGACTTTGGAGATCTGTCGACGGGAAATGGATCGGTTGCTGACGAGTGACAACGCCAGCTCTCTTGCAACCGAGGAGGCGTGGACGACGGTCGCCGACATCGCGAAGCGGTGGTTCGCCTTCGTGAAGGTGGCCGAGTCGTACGACACCTGGGAGAAGGCGCTCGGCGAGGAGCGCATGACGATGCGGGGCATACACTCGGAGCGACAGATCGGCACGTACGTCGCACCCGTCGCGCGCGTCGACGGTCGATCACAGGAGAACCGGCACGATGTCCGGAATCTGCAGGGAGTGGCGGGGATGCGGGAGCGAATGAACTCGGCCAACTTCTCCGGGGCGGGCAAGGTCATGCGCGAGAAGTACGCGAAGGGGTTGTGGGACGCGAGCGCCGTGCTGGTCAACCCCAGGGTGTCACTGAGAATCGGCGGCGGCGCGATGCCCGCGGCGGCGGCCCAGCGGGCGGCCATTCCCCAGGCCGCACCGCCACGGCCCGCCGCGAGTGGCGGCCCCCCGCCTCCTCCACCTCCACCGGCCGCGGGGCTGGCGTACAACCAGATCTACCGCCTGTCCGGCGATGCGACGTACGTCTTCATGCCCGTGCCGGATGAAGCCGACATGCGCATCTTCTATCTGCTGACGCACGTGTCCAAGACGTCTACCAGCCCGGGCTTCAAGCAATGGGTGACGTATATGAAGAGCCGTTTCACCCGGATCACCTTCACGTTCGGGGGAGACGGCGGGACCACCTACACCGACTTCGCCCCCGCGGGAGAGCTACAGCCGAAGATCAAGTTCGGCTTCGGCAAGCAGCTTTCAGGCACGCTCTCCAAGGCAGAGATCCACCAGCGACGACTGGTGGACACTCAGTACAAGCAGGTGCTGACGAGCGGCACTCGACATGAGATCGTGATCGCCTATCGGCAGCACGGACTCCTTGCGCAGCAACCCTCGCGGTTCCCCGTCTGGGCCAAGGGGGTGTTCGCGCCTAACGCGCACGGCCCGCTCATTCACCGAGGCTACGCCGTGGTCGATGAGGCGATGCAGCCCGTCGGACGCGTCATCGATCTTCGGGGGACCCTGCACGACGGCACGGCAGAGACACTCGGCGGGCGGCTGGACCTGTTCCTGCCGGAGGAGCCGGCGGGGCAGTAGGCCGCGGCGCATTGGCGGTGCATCGCACAGTCGCTTGGTCGATGTGGTTGGGCAGTCTGGGCGCTTCGGTCGCCGGTTACACTGTACCGTCCGACTTCAGGCCCGCCGACGCTTACAACATCCTTCGAAGTGCCAAGAGTCGCATCGGCCTTCGCAGGAGGGTGCGGTGGAGCAGCAGCCATGACTACGGCATGGGGTGCGCTCGTTCGGCGGGTGGATTCGTCGAACCGGAGGATCCTGCGCGCCGAATTACATGTCGCGACCGGCTACCGCACGTTCGAATCGAAGACGGTCGGAAGGGCGGCGACGAGGAGGTCCAAGCGCTGAAAACCGATCAACAACGCGTCGTTAGCCATCCGTTCGTCGTGCGCAGAGGCTTCACTCGGTAGACATCCCCGCGAGCACGGCCGTCACCTTCCGGGGATCCCACGCCTCGCGAAGGCGCACGAGCAACAGGTTGACGTTGATGACGTAGCCGACGGGTCGTTCGATCAGGCGACTCAGCAGCGCCACGTCGGCATCGACGTCGCGGATCGCATCAGCCCGCTCGGCGCCCGAGATCGCGGCGAGGCGCAGGGCGGTGAGCCAGGAACAGGCGCGGGCCTTCTCCATGCTGAAGTTCGCCACCACGCGGCCGACGCGCGGGTCGATGTGCGCCAGGCGATCTATCCACGGTGAGAGCGAGCAGACCTCGCGCTCGACGTCCGTCTCGAGTTCGGCGAGCACGCTATTGATCGCGTTGAAGTCGCGCTCCAGGTGCACGATGCCGGGACCAGGGCAGACCTCTGCCGCGGCGATGCCGAGGTCGAGATTGATGTGCGCATTCATTCCGAGCAAGAGGTGCTGTAGGATCACTACCCGCCGGCTCGAGGCCGCGTCGAAGGCCGCGCGCCAGGAGGCGGTGAGCGCGCCGCCACGCCGGAACGTGTCGAGCGCCTCCAGGTACCGATTGGCGAATACGACATCGAGGCGCTCCATGCGCGGCCCATCCTCGAAGCGCCCTGCCGCGATGCCGCCTTGCACCGCGACGGTAACCGCTCGGTACATCGCCGCGAAGTAGCCCAGGCGATCGCGCTCGCGCATCGCGCGGGCGATGATGTCGTCGAGCCGCTCGACGACCTCGCTGATCGTGCGCGCCGGCGTGAATGCTGGCGTGGACGCCGGTGTGAGTGCGGGTGCGATGGCGGGCGTGTCGCTGTTGGAAAGAGACATGCGCGAACTTAGGGCCTGCAGTGCAGCGTGACTAGCGCTACCTGCCTCGGGAGTTGCGGTTCTCGAGCGCGCTCTCCAGTGGGCACTCCAGCGGGTTCATGTCGCGTTCGGGTACGTGTTCGTCCCGTGGTTTCCCGGTCCTGCGCGCGCCACGTTCGTCGACTCGCTCCAAACCCTGTTGCGCGACTTCGATTCGGCGGGCGCCTGCGGATGGATCGTCGATCTGCGCGGCAACGGCGGTGGGAACATGTGGCCGATGCTGGCCGGCATCGGACCATTACTCTGCGACTCTATCGTCGGATGGTTTGTCCAACAGGGAGAGGCGGACGCTCCATGGCGGTATGTGAATGGACATGCCTGGTCCGGTCCGGCGACAGTTCCTGAGGGAAGCGCCCACGGATCGCTGCCACCGCTGCGCCTGCGACATCCGTTCGCTCAATCGCGCTGAACGACGGCTTGGGCGAGTAGTGCGGCCCTTCACGCGAGCTATCGCTTCACGCCCCGAATCGTCCTCGTGCCGAGCACCGTGGTCATGGCCGTCACGCGACCGTTCGCGTCGCGCTCGAACATGATGTGGACGCCGGGCTCCCCGCGAATGGCGAACTCCGACCGCCTAGCCCCCGGATTTCATTTGTATCACGAATCTCGGTCGGTGAAGTCGGCTGCCTCGCGTGACAAGCGTGCGACAACTATCCTCAGCCCGCCGCACATTCCATCGGCTATTCCCACGAATTCCCGACCACCCGACACCGGCTCTGTCATGACGAGTAACACGCGCCACCCACGCAGTCGCGCGCTCATGACACTCGCGATCGCCGCGTGCATGGCGTGCACCTCCACGTCTGAGCCGCCGACCATCGCGTTCACCGACGTCAGCGTCATCGATGGCCGAGACTCCACGGCTCGTGCGGGTCAGACCGTGGTGGTGCGCGGGAATCGAATCGCGGAAGTCGGACCCACCGCATCGACGCCGGTTCCCACAGGCGCGCGGGTCGTGGACGGGCATGGCAAGTTCCTCGTCCCAGGTTTCTGGGACATGCACGTCCACACCGCGATCTCCGGCATCTCCAACGCCGAGGATCTGCTGGGGCTCTACATCGCAAATGGCGTGACGGGTGTCCGCGACATGGCGGGCGACTGGCCGACGCTCACCGGCTGGCGACGAGAGATCGCCGAGGGGCGTCTGGTCGGACCGCGGATCATTGCGTCCGGGCCCTACCTCGAGGGGGGCGATGTCCCCATCCCGCACCTGCTCACGCGCAACGCGGCCGAGGGGCGCGCTGGCGTCGACTCGCTGGCCGCGCTCGGGGTCGACTTCATCAAGGTGCACTCACAGCTGACCGCGGAAGCGTACTTCGCGATCGCACGCCGAGCGAGGGAGCGCGGCATCGTGTTCGCAGGCCACGTGCCGCGGGTGGTCGGTGCGGCGGCGGCATCCGACTCGGGTCAGAAGAGCATCGAGCACCTGCTCGCCATTCCCGTGAGCTGCACCCCGGCGGATTCCGTCGCACTCAAGCCGCGCTTCGCGGTGCAGTCGGCACTCGGGCGCTGCTCCTCCGAGGACCTGGCACCGCTGTACGCGAAGTTTGTCAGCAACGGAACGTTTGTGACGCCGACCTTTACGGCGCAGGTGGAAGTGGCGTCCTGGCCCCGCCACGAGGTGCCGGGCGACTCGCTCGGACACTACCTGCCGATGTCGCTCCGCACGTACGTCGCGCAGCTCTTCCCGATGCCAGACAGCATTCCGCCTAACGCCGATTCGGTGGGACGCGCCATCCTCGATCGCCGCCTGCAGCAGGTCGCCGCGATGCAGCGCGCCGGTGTTCATATTCTCACCGGGACGGATGCCCCGCTGCGCAACAGTCCCCCGGGATTCGGGCTGCACGAGGAGATGGCGCTGCTGGCGCGAGGCGGCATGTCTCCATTCGACGTGCTGCGCGCCGCCACATACGAGCCGGCGGTCTACCTCGGGATGCTCGACTCGGCCGGCACCGTGGCCGCAGGCCAGCTCGCCGATCTCGTTCTGCTCGACGCCAACCCGCTGACGGACATCGCCAACACGCGGCGCATCGCGGCGGTCATGGCGAACGGGCGGCTCTTCGGCGGCGCCGATCGCGCTCGCCTGCTCAGCGCGCCTGGTGCCGCCGAGCGATAGCAGTGGTTGGTGCAGCCCACTCGCCCCGCCAGTGATCACCGGTGACAAGTGACTCGCGGCTGGTAGGTACACGCTCCAGCGCGTCTCGTATCCCCGCGCTCGCTTGACGCCGCAAAAAACCGTACTACGTTGGCAACCGTTAGTCGCTTCAGCGTCAGCAGGCCCACCCGTTCGCGAGCCCCGCTCGCGACGCCCGGTGTACTGGCCTTCTGCGCGACGTGGACGACCTACGCCGCGAGGGATCCCAGATCGCCGAGCCGCCTGCCGGGTGGGCTCGGCGAGCGCGTTCGTGCCACCCTCGCTCGAGGAGGTCGCCATGCTCACCCGCACAGACGTCGCCACGGATCGCTGGATCCTCCAGTACAAGGATGCCAGGCAGGATTTCCTGAGCACCAACGCCGAGTTCGCCCGGTGGCTGGAGGAGGAGTACGTCCCTATTGCCGGCGGGTGGATGTATTGAATGGCGGTGAATCGTCCCTTCGTGGAAGGGCCCGAGTGGATCAAAGTCGTCAGGAACGCCACCAAGCTGGTCAACAAGTTGGAAGCCAACAGCTGGGATTTCGATACGGTGCCGCAGGCGTTTGCGCGCACCGCGGCGGCCGATGTGGTCGCCAAGGAAGTGCTCCATATTCATGACGGCCACACGATGACCCGCATGGGACATCTCGTGATGGGCGGTGTGGGCGGCGCCTTCAACCTCATGGGGCCGATACCGTCCGATTCGCGTTTCATGGTCACCGACTCCACCGCGCTGAACGAGGTGAAGAAGAACCTTGGCAGCCGTGGACTGGATGATCTGGAGGAGTATCACGAGCTCACGCGACGATACGGCGAACTGCAGACGGTGAAGTTCTTCAACTACGGAGCCTTTTACACGCTTCGCGACCTTGTCTTCTGGCTGCTGGTGCACGACGCCGGCTGCTTCCCCAGCACGCTCGAGACCATGGTCAGGCACTTTGCCGCCGGCCACGTCGTGCAGAACGACATGTACATGCCGGCGCGGCCGTCGAAGGATCGAGAGCGGCCGGCGCTGATGACCACCGGCGCATGCATGATGGTGCAGTTCCCATCCACCGTGATCGAGTGGATGGACAAGCCAATGTTCGGCGGCCTGGCCGAGGACACGGTGCACATCGAGTATCTGCTGACACTGCAACCGACTCACGTCTCGCACCCGTACCTGCCGCTGGTCGGCGAGGGCAAAGTCCGGCTCGGCTATCAGGACTTCTACCAGCGTACGTTCGCCGGCGTGACGCCTAAGGATGCGTTGCGCGGTCCCGGGGTGCCGGCCGAGCGGCCGACGAAGAAGCGGAAATGAGCACGTCGGCGCTGTTCGATGCCGCCCCCGGACTGTCGGCGGTGCTCGAGACGAGCAGCTTCCATCTGCACGTCCGCGGGGCGATTCCGGAGCAGCTGTGCGGCTCGCTGGTGGTGGCGACCAGCCGCCGCGACAAGGACCGCACGCGCTTCTCGCGCTGGCACGACTCGCAAAGCGACCTGCTGCGGCTGGATCTGTATCCCGGCCGCCCCGGGCGGGTGCAGGCCCACTTCCTGTCCGTGGACCCCGCGGGCGGCGCGATGGTGCGGGGACTTCGGCCGGAAGGCTTCTACGCCACCCAGCCCAATCATGGCATCAACATCAGGGGGGCGACGCTGTGGGCCACCAATCTCCTGTTCGGCGCGCCCCTCGAGGTGGACCTGGCCGACTGGACGCCGCGACGGATCCTGCGCTACCTGGAGCCGAACGACCCGGCGCCCCAGGTGACGTCGACCTCCCACTTCGCCTGGAGCCTGGATCGGCGCTACACCTACTTCCATCAGTCGCTGCTCGCTCGGGAGTCGCAGGGCGGAAACGTGGTGGCGCTCGAGCTGCGCCTGATCGAGCTGGATACCGTCACCGGCCGCGAGCACGTGTGGGAGATCGTGCCACCCGCGAACGACGCCTCGCTCGAATCGGCCAACTTCCATTCGGCGTTCTATTTCGAGGAGAACGGCCGGCGCTTCGTCGGCCTGCTGCGCACGGGCGCAATTCTCGAATGCCTTGAGGCCCACACCGCCGTGCACGATCACCGGGTGGCGCGGATGCCGTTTTCCACCATCTGGATACTCCCGATCGACGACGATCCCTCCGTGCTCCACGCCAGCCTGTTGTCCGGCCTCGAGGCGCTGCCGGGACTGGCGCTGTCGCATCTGGACGTGGACGCCTCGGGCGGCGACGGCTTCGTGCTGTACGCCAACTACAAGCAGGCCGACGTCGCCGAGGAGACGCACGGCGTGAACATCTACGGCGAGCCGCCGGAGCAGGTGATGGAGCACTATGCCGGCATGATCGTCGAGCCGATCAACTACGGCCTGCTCCTCCGCTACGAACGGCGGCATGGCACCGCGACCGTTCGCACGTTCAGCAGGCCGTATAGCCCCGGCAGAACTTCGCTAGGTCATACCTGGCTGCCGATCAACATGCAGCTCGACTCGTCGGGACAGCGATTGTTCTGCACGTTCAGCGGCTTCCATCCGCGGCTGCTCCCGCGCCACGTCGCGGCGGCGTATCCCGACCTGACGGTCGACCCGGCCGGTATCCGGCATGTGCCGCCACTGCTGATGCGGTTCATGGCGGACACGCTCGAACCCGACTTCGACCCGCAGCGTCGTCATCTGAGCTACGCCGAGCCGGTCGCCATCGCGGTCGTCGGCGACGGCGGAACGGACTACGTGTGCACCTTCGCGCCGGAGATCGGCCTGCGCATCTATCCGGCAGACGACCTGACGCGCATGGTCTGCAATGCCGTGTCGCCGAGCCTGATGAACTGGCGGGATTCCCACTTCCGACCGGAGCCCGCGCACATGCAGTTCGTGGCGCGCTAGCCGCAGTGGATGTGCTGCGCCTCACGACCGCCGTGCATCAGGACATGCTGCGGAATGCGCACGCCGCGTTGCCGCAGGAGGCGGTGGGAGTGCTCGGAGGGGAGCGGGGCGGGTCTGCGACCCACCACGTCGCCCTCCCCAATCTCGCCGGCCCGTACGCCTTCCTGGCCGATCCCTTCGCGCAGTTCGAGGCAGAGCAACAGATGAAGGAGCTGAACATCTGCCTTCTGGCCGTCTATCACTCCCATCCCGGCGGCGGAGCGCAACTCTCGCCCCTCGACATGGCATTCGCGCGGAGGCGCACCTGCCTGCAGGTCGTCATCGCGCTCGGGCGCCCGCATGCGCTGCCAGACGAGGTTCGAGCGTACCGTCTGGTGAATGGAGTGTCGAACGAAGTCGAGGTGCGTATCGAGGGCTGAACGCCCGGTATCATGGCGCGAGGGTATTCCGCCTAACGCGGAGTCCGCGGGACGCGCCATGCTCGATCGACGGTTGCGGCATGTCGCCGCCTTACAGCGCGCCGGTGTATACTCTCACCGGCACGGATGCCCCGCTGCGCAACCGTCCCGCTTACCCCGCTCCCTCCGCCCGCCGAACCCCACGCGCGAAGCGCTCCAGCGCAGCGAGCCGCTCGACGGGTGCATCCGGGAGTCGATCCACCAGCTCCGCGCGCCCGTCCGCGACTATCACCGCTCGCGTCGCCAATGACACGAACGGCTCGAGCTCGTGTGTGGCGATGAGCACGACGACGTTGGCGTCCGCGAGCTGCTCGACCCACGCGACGATCGAGTCCTGCATCCCGCGATCCATCCCCTCCAGCGGTTCGTCCAGCAGCACGTGCGCCGGGTGACCCACGAACGCCATCGCGAGCAGCGCGCGCCGACGCTGTCCCATCGACAGCTCACGCACCGTGCGAGAGCCGAGATTCGCCAGTCCGGCGCGGGCCAGTGCCGCCCCACCCGCTTCCATCGGTTCACCGCGGAGCGAACAGACCAGTCGCGCCACGTCTGCAATGGTTGCGTAGGGCGAGAGGTCTGGATGCTCCGGGACGTAGGCGAGCTGGCGCCGGGCCTCCACCTCGTCGACCCAGAGATCGTACTCTCCCACGAAGACACGCCCGGTGCGCGGACGTTCGACGCCGGCGGCGAGCTTGAGCAACGAACTCTTGCCGGCGCCGTTCGGGCCGAGCAGTAGCGACAGGCCAGGGCCGATCTCGAGGTCGGTGGGGTGCAGCGCGGGAATGCCGGTCCCGTAGTCGAAGCTGGCGTTCTCGAAGCGGATCATGGAGCGTTCACGGTCTGGTCCACGCGAGCGCGTCGCCCACCGTGCTGTGATGTCGCTCGTTCCACTGCGTGGCGGCGCCCATACGTTCTCGACGCGTGGCAAGGAGGAGCGCCGCGGGGGTGAGCGAGATGCAGGCCAGGGTCAACCACCAGGATTGGCTGACCGCAACAACGATGAGTAAGCCGACGGCGAGGACCTCGCCCTGCGCTCCGGTGATTCGCGCGCCCGCCCGTCGCATGGCCGCCGCAGCCAGCAGCGCGACCAGTGGTGACACGGTCACGACGGCGACTGCCCCGCGCACGTCCACCGCGGCGACCACGACCCAGACCGGGACCACCGCCGCCAGCAGGGTGACCGCGTCGTGCAACACGCGCTCTGCCGACGACGTCGGCAGGCTGCGCGCCCACGCCCATGTCGGCCGTCGCAGCTGCAATACGCTGGCCAATCCCGCCACCGTCACCACAACGCCCAGCGTCCCTCCCGTGCGCATGACGGTCGTAGCCTCGGCGCCGACCATCTGGTTGTTGACGCACATCAGCCAGGCGAAACCGACGGGGAGTACCGCATAGACCAACGGCCCGATCGCTCGCCACGATATCGCACGCCACGCGATACGATACGGGAGGAGTGTCGCACCGGGCTGCCGTCGGCGGCGCGGAGCTCGCGCGGGCGCAGAGTCGCTCTCCGCCACACGATCGGCGAAGATCAGTGACAGCAGCGATACCACGAGCCCGACGCCGCTGGCGGTCGTCGCTGCGACCATCGCGATGAGACTGGCGACGACGACCGTCGCGCGCCGTCCCACGGGGACCGCCAGCATGGCCGCGCCAAGCAGGATCAGGACGCACGCCATGAGCTTGACCGGTGCAACGTGCCATTGCGGAGTCACCAGCACGATCACCCAGGCGCATAAGACGAAGACCAGCAGGGGAGCCTGGGCCATGACGAGAGCGCCGACCAGGGCGCGCCGTCGGGCGACGCTGCTCGTCGGCAGGCTCCGCATCCATCCGGCATAGCCGGCCGACAGCTGCGGCACCGCCTGACGGGCCAGCGCCGCGCCGAGGATCGCGACGAGCGTGAGCGACCAGGGGGACGACTCCGCACCCGCCACGCCGCTGGCCAGTGGACGGAACAGTCCGGGCGGTTGTGGCGCCGAACCCATCACGAATACCGCCCCCATGGTGCCGATGACGCTGTTCCGAAGCGCGACGCGCGCCCCTGCCGCGGCGTGAAATCGAAGGCTGGCACGGAGGGATCGCATTCCAGCGACAGCTCGAGTCCGTACGGGTCGACTGTTCATGGAATCGAAGGTCGCGAATGCGAACGCCACGTTGGCGACGCCGCCTGCCCACTCACGCGTGCAAAGGTGCGAGTGTCCGACTGTTGGAACGCCGTTGTCTCCTCGTCCCATGTGTAGGTGTCGCACTCGGTCACCTGTCGATCAACGCGAAAGACGAAGAACGAGTTCGGCTCGCCGCGGGCACGAGTAGACACCGCGGTTCCCGCCACAAGCATCGGCGCATCATAGCCAGCAACGTACTTGGCGGTGCTGGCGACGTGAACGAGATGCAGGTGTCCCGACAGGACCAGGTCCACGTCGCACCGAGCAAACGCGTCGATAGCACGCTCGGCGCCGTGCACGATCGCCACCCCCGACAATCCGACAGGGATGTCGAAGGGGTGATGTGTCACCACGATGCGCGCAACATGCGGAGGAAGCGCATCCAGATACGCCGTCGAGGTGGCAAGTTGACTCCTGCCGATTCTACCGCCCTTGAACGTCAACGAACGCGCGGTATTGATGCCCACGACTGCGATCTCGTCGTCAAGAAATACCGGTGCTAGGTCGTTGCTGATATGCGTACGATAGCGCCCCAACGGCGACAGAAACCGGCGCGCGATATCATACAGTGGTACATCGTGATTGCCGGGGATCACGAGTCGCGGCGCCGGCAGGCGATCGAGATAGGCGCGCGCCTCGACAAATTGTTGTGTCTTCGCGCGCTGCGTCAAATCGCCGGAGACGATCACGAGATCGGGCCTCAGCTTCTGGAGCAGCTGGATGAGTGGGTCGAGCGTGGCGGCGATCGTGGTGCCAAAGTGCAGATCGGAGAGCTGTACGACGGTGCGCATCGATCACGGCTGCGGAGCAAGGACTCGCAGCGCGCCCACTCGCGAACGAAACACGAGCGGCGTCTCGAGACGCACCACTTCGCCGTCGATCGATACCCGTACGCGTGGATGTTTCGACTCGACAGTGAATTCGTTGCTCACGAGCCGCTCAAAGCCACCGCTTTGGCCCACACCGCCCACCAGCGCGACGATCGCATCCCAGATCAATCGCCAGCGACCACGCGCGCGCGGGATGTAGACTTCAAGCGTGCCGCCAGTGAGTGATGCTCGGCGCGGTGCCAGAGAGTCGGGATTGGTGTACTCGTTGTTGCCGACGAGCAGTGCCGCTGTCCGCCGACGCACGGCGATGTTGTCGGCGCGAATGCGCACGTCGAACCGGCGATAGCGAATCAGCGCCTGTATCGTCGCGGCGACCGCAGCGGGCCACTTGCGGGAACCGGCGCGTTGCTTGTTCTCGCGACGTTCGACGATCTCGGGGTACAATCCAAGTCCGGCGTTGTTGAGGAAGATCCGGTCGTTGACGCCGCCGACGTCAACCTGTCGCACCACGCCGGTGCGCAGCAGCTCCACGGCATCAGCAAGATTGGTGGGGATGCCCAGGTCGGCAGCAAAGTGATTCAAGGTTCCGAGTGGAAGCACACCAAGCACCATGGATGTGTCGACGAGGGCGGAAGCAACCGCGTTGATCGTGCCGTCGCCACCGCCGGCCACGAGCAGGGTTGGTGTCTCCTTCAGAGCTTGACGGATCAATGCGTCCAACGTTGCGTGCGCGTCGGTGCATCGCGTCTCGGCATCGGGCAGTGTCGTCGCAAGTAGTCGGAGCAGTCTTGCCCGATCGCGCTCATCCTTCTCCGAACCGGCGCCGCTGTTGATCAACACTATGATAGATGCTTTCACGAGCTTCGATGACTGACGTTGAGCGAGGGTATCCGATTCGGCTGACTACACTGCGCGCGGTGACAATGTTCGGCGTCGCCGCGTTGATTGCGTTCGTCCTGCTAGCGTACGGTGTCACGCACAAAGGTGCATTGACCGCGTTTGATCTGCGTGATCTCGCCAGACGTCAAAGCACCGTCACGGAAGCGGGTCAGCGGTTCTCCGTGATCGTTTCGCTCGTCGGCTCGCCGGCATCCATGACACTACTCGCCGTATTCGGCGCACTGTGGCTTGTCTGGCATCGCCGGATCCTGCTGCTCGTCTCGTGGATCACTGCCTTTGCTGGCGCCAACCTGCTTGTCGTCGTGTTCAAGCGCACAATCCATCGTTCGCGTCCGGTTGGCGCCGAGCTGTTCCTGCATGGCGCTTCCCTCAGCTTCCCGAGTGGCCATGCGCTGGGATCGGTGGTCGGATTCGGAATGCTCACCTATCTGCTGGCATTGTACGGGGTCAAGGGCGAGATCCGCCGCACGTGCCTCGTCGTGATCGCTGCGTCTATCGCGGGATTCGTCGCATACAGTCGCCTCTACCTTGGCGTGCACTACATGAGCGACGTCATCGCCGGACTCGCACTCGGCGCCGTCTGGTTGATCATCTGCGTTCTTGCCGCCGAGTTTGCGCACCGCAAGCGCGCGCGTCGCCACGCCTGAGTAGGGTGCTGTCGATCACCAGTGCTTCGCGGCGACTCATACGTCGCAACTGCACCCCGCGAGACTCAGCGAAACCGCTCTCCGGCAATCCCGGGGCGTTTAAGTAGACTCGTTGTGGAAGCAACGTGGGTTGGTGCGGAGTGAGGAGAAAGCCAACCACGACCGGCCCGCCCTCATCCCAGCTTCGCTCGACGCAACAACTGGGCGTTGACCGCCACGATGATCGTGCTCATCGACATCAGCACCGCCCCGGCGGCGGGGGTGAGGGTAATGCCCCACGGTGCAAGCACGCCAGCAGCGAGCGGAATGGCGACGATGTTGTAGCCGGCGGCCCACCAGAGGTTCTGGATCATCTTGCGATACGTCGCTCGGCTCAGCGCGATGATGCGCGGGATGTCTCGTGGATCACTACGCACGAGCACCACGTCGCCCGCTTCGACCGCAACGTCGGTCCCGGCACCGATAGCGATCCCGACGTCGGCGACGACGAGGGCAGGGGCATCGTTTACCCCATCGCCGACCATCGCCACGCGCTTGCCCTCCTTCTGGAGCGACTCGATATGTCGCGCCTTGTCCTCGGGGAGCACCTGGGCGAAGACGGTATCGATGCCTAGCTCGCGGGCGACGGCGTCGGCCACCGGTTGCGCGTCGCCAGTCATCATCACGACCTCGATGCCGGCGTCGTGCAGGCGGCGAATCGCCTCGGCGGACTCGGGGCGCACGGCATCGGCGACGGCGAACGCTGCCAGCGTTCGGGCCGCCTCACCGTCGCCTTCAACGAGGTAGATCACCGCCTGGCCGCGGGCCGATGCCTCGTCGCCGAACTGCTGCAATGGAGTGGCAGGTTTCGCGCCCATCTGCGCCAGCAGGTTAGGGCCACCCACGGCAAGCTGACGTCCGTCGACCGTCGCGCGCACGCCGCGACCGGGGATCGACTGAAAGTCCGTCGCCGTGGCGGTGGTGGTCTTCCGATCGCGCGCGCTGGCGACGATGGCGCGCGCGACGGGGTGCTCGGCATCGACTTCGACGGCCGCCGCGAGGCGCAGCGCGTCCGAATCGGCGATTCCGTCCATCGTGCGCAGGTCGACGACTCGATGCGAACCTAGAGTCAAGGTTCCGGTCTTGTCGAAGACGACGGCGGTGAGCAGTCTTGCGTTCTCGAGCCCCCGCCGGTCGCGCACCAGCAGCCCGGCCTGCGCGCCCAGCGTGGTCGAGATGGCCAGCACGAGCGGCACGGCGAGCCCGAGGGCGTGCGGACAGGCGATGACGAGGACGGTGACCATCCGCTGCACGGCGGTGGACCCCGACGCTCCCAGGGCGAGCCAGGCGACGAGCGTGATCACCCCAGCGCCGAGCGCGACCCAGGTGAGCCATGCGGCGGCTCGGTCGGCGAGCATCTGCGCCTTGGACTTCGATTGCTGTGCATCCGCGACGAGGCGCATGATCCCGGCAAGCGCTGTTCCATCGCCCGTTCCCGTCACCTCGACGCGCAGCGAACCGGCGCCGTTCACCGTGCCGGCGATGACCCGCGCCCCTTCGTCCTTCTCCACCGGCTCGGACTCGCCGGTGATCATGGACTCGTTGACCGCGCTCTGCCCCGCGCGCACGACGCCATCGGCGGGGACATTGGCGCCCGGCCGCACCAGCACGAGGTCGCCCGTGCGCAACGCGCTGACGGCCACCTCCTGCAGCTGCTCTGCTCCGTCCTGCGTGTGGACGCGGGTCGCCAGGTCGGGGAGGAGCTTCGCGAGGGCGCCTAACGCGCCCTGAGCCTGGGCGATCGAACGCATCTCCATCCAGTGCCCGAGCAGCATGATGGTCACCAGCGTCGCCAGCTCCTCCCAGAGCGGCATGCCCTGGAAGCCGACGAAGACTGCGGCACTGAAGAGGAAAGCCACGCTGATGGCGAGCGTGATCAACG
Organism: Gemmatimonadota bacterium; assembly: GCA_040007995.1. GTDB lineage: Bacteria > Gemmatimonadota > Gemmatimonadetes > Gemmatimonadales > Gemmatimonadaceae > SCN-70-22. The sequence goes on from JBDTUA010000074.1 coordinate 14,682, forward strand.
TCATCATCCCCGGCAAGCGATCGCGAATCTCGCGCACCGCTCCCTTCAGGAAGGGTGGCCCGCCGTAGAGGAAGACCGCCGTGCCGAAGAGCGCCGGGATGTAGTGCGATCCCGGAAATGCCGGGGCGGTGTAACCGAGTGCGCTCTGGAGCATGTGGCCCCAGAGCAGCGTGGGCACCGTCAGGGCAAGGGAGATCCAGAACTTGTCGCGGAACATCGCGACCGAGTGCCCGGCGTGCTTGTCGTGTTCGCCGCTGCCGGCGTGCCCACCATGCCCATCCACTACGGGCGCCGCGTCGTGCGTCGTGTGGGCGGCGTGGTCCGCGTGCGCGTGATCGGCCGGCATAACGCATCTCCTGGTCTTCCGCGCGCGGGATCACCGCTTCCATAATCAGGGCGACGGCTTCGCGATGGAAGAATCATGTCTTCGGGCGCGGAGCGACGTCGCTCCCATCCCGTATCCCACATCCTCGCGGACTGCCAACGTAATGTGCGGAGCGAGCACGCGTACGGCGACTTCGACTCCACACCGACCAACGCCGCCGAAACGCCCTCGCCGGTCGCGAGATTCATTTGCGTCCAGTCGCGCTCGGGTGCGTTGCCTTCCGGTCGTGGGCGACCACTGCCGATGCGGACAGCACGGCCAGCCTGCCGCAGCGTCTCGTCCGGAGCTTTGCCGAGAACGCCGGTGCCGATGCCGGTATTCAGCATTCGAAGTACCGCGTTGTGAAGAGCTCCGTCGCAGCGCCTGATCCGAGACGGCTCCGATATCGAGATCTGCCGCGAGAAGCGGTCCGAGACACGGTGAGCAGCGGAGAGCCTCCGAACTCGGCGCACACTCGCGACCGCGTGGATCGAATTCCGATTGCTTCGGAGGATCGTGCATGGTTTGAGGAGCTTGTGTTAGAGCTCCTGCTGAACCTGAATCAGGGATCGGCGGCGCAATACGGGCTGCGACCGAGCCAATTCCGAGAGCGGAACGAGCGCGTTCGGAAGCCTCAGTCGAGTCTACGACCCCGATCTGCGACTGCTGGACATCTCGCTCGACTTCGAAGCGACAAGCGGCCACCGCGCTTCTCAGAGCTCCCACCCCGCGCGGTAATCGCGCGTGAGGTACTGGTTCCAGTCGCCGCCGCCCGACGGCGCGTTGGTGATCCGCATGGCCGCTCCGTCATAGAGAATCTTGCGCCCTTGGCCCGAGCGAAGCGCGACCACGCCGAGCAGCATCGTTTCCGTGAGCTGCGCGGCGTATTCGAGCGGTGAGCTGGCGGTCGCCTCACCCTTGATCGCCCTGACCCAGTTCATTTCATGACTCCCGGAAATCCGCGGGATCGTCTTCGGCACCCGCAGCGCCTCCTGCATCAGGGAGTCCGGATAGATCCGCGGGTCGGCACCGTAGGTGTCGTTCATGAGGATCCCCTTCTCGCCCACAAAGATCACGCCGCCTTCGCTCTTGAGCACTGCGTCGGTGGGACTGTCGTCCGGAATCAGGTCGGGGCGGGGTGGGTAGAGTCCACCGTCGTACCAAAGCAGCTTGACCGGCGGCTGGCTACCGCGCGCTGCGAACTGGTAGTGTACGGTGGACGCCAGCGGGTATGAGACCGGTCGCGTGCGGGGACGGGATTCCGGTGAGCCTTGCGGCGCCGCGGGATCGGCCGGGATCCCCATCGTCCCGAACGGAGACGAAGTGGCCTCGATGCTCGTGGGATAGGTGAGCCCGAGCGCCCAGAACGGGTGATCGA
>JBDTUA010000075.1:0-16422 GCA_040007995.1 Gemmatimonadota bacterium
TTGGCCATTCTCACTGGAGGCGCAGTCATCAGCAGATCGCGCACCGGTGGTGGTCGCCAGCAAGCCGTTCGGTGAGTCGTACCTCCTGGCGGAGATGTTCGCGCAGCTGCTGGAATCGGCAGGGATCATGGTCACGCGGCGTCCGGGGTTGGGGGCGACCGAGATCGCCTTCTCGGCGCTCCGGACCGACGCCATCGACGTGTATCCTGAATACACGGGGACGGGACTCGTCGCGATACTACGGGACAGCGTGACCGAGGCGATGCGCCGCGATCCGCGACTCGCTTTCGACCGCGTCGCGCGCGAGTTCCCGTCACGCTTCGGGGTGCGCTGGCTCCCGCCGCTGGGTTTCCAGAACGGCTATGCGATTGCGGTGCGCCGCGAGACGGCCGAGCGGTTGCAGCTGCGGACGCTGAGCGACGTGGCGGCGCGTGGCGCGTCGCTGAGCGCCGGCTTCTCCGCGGATTTCATCGGACGTGCCGACGGGTTCGCCGGGTTGGCGGCGGCCTACGGCCTCGCCTTCAAGACGGTGCGACCGCTCGCCCCGGCCGTGAAGTACCAGGCACTGGCCGCGTCGAGTGTCGACATCATTGACGGCTACTCTACCGACGGGCTGCTGGCGAAGTACGACCTCGTGACGCTGGAGGACGATCGTCGCTTCTTTCCGCCGTACGAAGCGTCGGCGATCATCTCGCCGCGCCTGGCGCGCGATCGCCCGGATGCGATCGCGGTGCTGACGCGGTTGAGCGAGCGCCTCACGGAACCGATGGTCCGCGAGTGGAACCGACGGATCGAGGTCGCGCAGGAGCCGGTGAAGAACGTCGCGCGCGATGCGCTGGCGTCGCTGTCGCTCTCGTCCGGGGAGGGCACCGCCGTCGCCCCTGCGGCTGCCGCGCCAGCGTCGACGGGGGCCGTGGGTTTCGCCGCGTTCTTCTGGGCTCGGCGCGCCGAAACGATGCGGCTGGCGGGAGAGCACGCGGCGCTCGTCCTGACGGCGCTGGCAGCGGCAATCCTCGTCGCGGTCCCGCTGGGCGTCCTGCTGGCCCGGGTCCCCGGCGTGTCGGAGGCGGTGATGCAGGTCCTGGGGGTGCTGCAAACGATCCCGAGCATCGCCCTGCTCGCCTTCATGATCCCGCTGCTCGGGATCGGGGCGCGCCCGGCGCTGGTGGCGCTCTGGCTGTACGCGCTCCTGCCGATCGTGCGGGCGACCTATACCGGGGTGCACCATGCCGACCCTGACGCCGTGAGCGCCGCCGAGTCGTTAGGCACGACCGCCTGGCAGCGCTTGTGGTGGGTGCAGGTCCCGCTGGCGGCGCCCGTCGTGCTCGCCGGGGTGCGCACGGCGGCGGTGATCACGGTCGGCGCGGCCACCCTGGCGGCATTCATCGGCGCCGGCGGACTCGGCGAGCCGATCGTCACCGGGCTCGGACTGGCCGACACACGTCTCGTACTCGCGGGGGCGATCCCCGCGGCCCTACTGGCGATCGTGGTGGATCTCGGCCTTGCCGGCGTCGAGCGACTCGTGGCGCCGGGCCACCGTCGCGGCCGGTAGACCATGCTGACGTGTGGCATACCTGAGGTTTGACAACCGGGCGCGACGCGAGCGGGGCGCGCATCGTGATGGGCGCGACGCGAGCGGGGCGCGCGTCGTGATGGGCGCGACGCGAGCGGGGCGCGCATCGTGAGCGCAACCCTCCGAGATTCCCTCACCGCATCGTGCGGGATTCGTGACCGGACACGGACGAAACCTCCATTGCGGCACCAGACGGCCAGCGGCATCGTGTTTGCCCGCAACAGACGTCGCGTCCCCGTGTCGCCATCCGTGCGACGTCTCTCTTGCTGTGGTCCGCTAGGTATGACACAGGAGGAAGTACCATGTCGCATGTCCAGATCCAGCGCGATACCGACGGCGCGCGCACCCTTCCCGTCTTTCGAGAAATCGAGGAACGCCTCGAGACCGTTCGCCAGCGCGCCTTCCATCACTGCGCCACGCGCGGCGGGGAACCCGGCCACGAGCTCGACGACTGGATCGCCGCCGAACGCGAGGTCATGGGGTGGCCTGCCGCCGAGCTGAAGGAGCGCAACGGCGCCTACGAGGTTGAGGTGACCCTCCCGGGCTTTACGCCCAAGGAGATCGAAGTCACCGCCACCCCGAACGAGCTTATCGTCCACGCGGTTACCGCCACCGACCGGCCTGCAGACGAGGGGCGCGTGATCTGGAGCGAATTCGGGCGAAACGAGGTCTATCGCCGCTTCGACCTTCCCACCGAGATCAACGCCGATCGGATCACCGCGAAGCTCGACCACGGCATCCTGCACGTGATGGCGCCGAAGTCGATTCTGCCGATTGTGCTGACGCCGCCGCCGGGGCAGCCGGACGCAGCGACGTTGGCGCACCGCGTCGAACGGAGAAGCTGACCGCGCGTCGGACGACTCGAGCCGCCGTCCCCCGCACCAACCTGAGCGCGCGCATCGGACCGTTGTCCGGTGCGCGCGCGCCGACGTTCTGACATACTCCGTATCACACGACTGGAATCCTCCATGCCGCCAGCTGCACGTCCCCGCCCTGCGTCACTTTCCTCCGCACGTCATCGCGAACAGCACCGCGCCGGTCGCATCGGCTGGCTACGCGCTGCCGTGCTTGGTGCCAACGACGGCCTGGTGTCGACCGCCTCGCTCGTCATCGGCGTAGCCGCGTCGAAAGCATCCGGTCAGGCGATCCTCGTCGCGGGGGTCGCCGGTCTCGTCGCCGGCGCCATGTCGATGGCGGCAGGAGAGTACGTCTCGGTGAGTTCGCAGAGTGACACCGAGCGCGCCGATCTCGCGCGAGAGGGCGCCGAGTTGGCCAACTCGCCGGAGGACGAACTCGACGAACTCACCGGCATCTACGTCGCGCGCGGTGTCTCTCCCGACCTCGCGCGGCAGGTGGCGATCGATCTCACGGCGAAGGATGCGCTGGCCGCGCACGCGCGCGACGAACTCGGCTTCACCGAGACATCAGCGGCGAGGCCGCTGCAGGCCGCCGCCGCTTCGGCAGCGACCTTTGCTGCCGGCGCCATCGTCCCGCTGGTCGTGACCCTCCTCGTCCCGACGGAGTTGGCTACTCAGGCAGTGGCCGCCGCGTCGATCGTCACGCTCGCCATCCTTGGAGCCGCTGCCGCACACACGGGGGGCGCCCCCCTCCGCACCGGGATCATTCGCGTGACGCTATGGGGCGCGCTCGCAATGGCGGTGACGGCCGGGGCCGGACTGCTCTTCGGTGCGTCAGGCTAGGCCGGTCGGCAGATCGGCTGACCAGCGGGTGACGGAGCGACCTACACAAGCGGTGTCGGCACCGCGAGGGCGACCGCCGTGGGGACCGTCTCGCGCAGCGTGCGGGCGAGGAACGCCGAGAGGAGGCATGCGGCGCCGACCGCGACCATCCCACCGCGAAGCGACGTGCCCTGCGCCACGAAGCCGATGATCGGCGGGCCGGCGAGGAGCCCGAAGTAGCCTAACGTGGCGACGCGGGCGATCCCGTCTCCCGCCGGAGTCCCGGTGATTCGGCTCGCCGCCGAGATCACCGACGGGAAGGCGGTCGCCAATCCCGCGCCTACCGCCCCGAAGCCGACCGCGATCGCCGTGGTGGTCGGATGCAACAGCGCGAGCGTGACCCCGGCCGCGGCGAGCGCCCCGCCCAGTCCCACCAGGCGCGACGCGCCGAGCCATTCGGTCATCCGGTCACCGACCATGCGTCCCAGCGCCATCATCACCGAGAAGGCGGCGTATCCCGACGCCACCAGCGCAGGCCCCGCCCCCGCGACATCGCGCAGGTAGACTGCGCTCCAGTCGCCCATCGCCCCCTCGGCGAAAAGCACGGTGAAGGCCAGCGTCCCGAGGACCAGTACGCGAACGCGCGGTCGATGGCCGATGGCGTGCACAACGTCCGGCGTCACGTCCTGCTCCTCCATGGGGGCGAGCATCGCCCGGCGCGCGAGGAGCACGACTACGCCCATGAGCAGGCCGACCACCGTCAGGTGCACCGTGGCGCTCACACGGAACCCGGCGACCAACCCGCCTAACGCCGCGCCGGCGAGTCCGCCGCCGCTGAACAGCGCGTGGAAGCTGGCGAGGAGCGGACGCCGGAGTCGTCCCGCCACGAGCGAGGCGTGCGCGTTCAGGGCGACGTTGAGCGAACCGTTCGCGGCACCGTTGAAGAGGAGGGCGACGACGAGGAGGGGAAGCGTGGGCGCGATGGCGGGGAGTGCCAACGTCGCGCCGTAGGCCAATGCCATGGCGACCGTCACCGGACGGCTCCCTCGACGTCCCACCAGTCGGCCGGCAATCGGCATGGCGACGAGCGCCCCGGCGGCGGCGGCAAGCAGTGCGACGCCGAGCGCTCCGGCCGAGAGCGAAAGGGCGTGCTGGACGTCGGGAATGCGCACCACCCAGCTCGCGACCGACACCCCGTTGAGAAAGAAGACTGCGGCGATGGCGACGCGCGCTTGCATCGGGTGCGCGAAGGCGCGCCCGATCACCCCGTCCTGCGTCGACGGCACGTCGTGCCTCGGTGAGCGCCCACGGCCCCGAGCCCGGGTACGACGCCCTGGATGGACGACGGCCGCCGCCCGTCCGATAGCGAGGCGACCGTGCCGAGCGCGACGGCCAGAGTCGCGGCCGCGGCCGGGCGCGCGAACAGCGCGATGCCGCGCCTGGTTCGGGGGCGGAGCCCGCGACGGCGGTGCAAGGGGAAGGGGATCATCGACGGCGATAATCTAGCGTGCCCTGGGGCATTCGCCCGGCGGGTCATCCCGTGGCCGCGGTGACCCCTCGCCCCCTGCGTACACCGGCACTCGACTGGTCCCTACGACGGAGATTGGCTGCGTACCATCGCCCCATCCATCCCGATAGCTTTTCCCTTCGCTTTGCGTGGTCCGGCCCGCACGCGCGCGCCCTTCCCCATTCCCACGATCGGTCATGCGGATCCGCCTGTCTCCCCTGCTCTACCTGTTCGCGGCCGCGTGCGCCTCCACGCGCCCTGCGGCGACGCCGGCACCGACACCGGCGCCTGACGCGAGCGTCCCGGCGGCGAGCGCGCCTCCGGCGGTCGCGCCGGCACCGGGAGCGCCGATCCTCGAAGCGCCCGAGGACTGGCAGCTGCGCGACATCGGCACCGATCGGGTCCCCGGGATCAGCGCGCGCCGCGCCGAGCAGGAGCTACTCGCGACGCGGCGTCCCGCGCGCACCGTCGTGGTCGCGATTATCGACGGCGGGATCGATACCGCCCATGTCGACCTCAAGGCGAACCTCTGGTCCAACCCGAAAGAGGTTGCCGGCAACGGCAAAGACGACGACGGCAATGGCTATGTGGACGACACACGCGGCTGGAACTACCTCGGCGGCGCCGACGGCAAGAACGTGGACTGGGACACCCTAGAACTGACGCGCGAGCAGGTGCGCTGCTCGAAGGGAGGCGCCGCCATCCCCGACGCTTCACTAAAGGCGCACTGCGTTGAGGTGGCCAGGGAATTCACCGAGAAGAAGACGGAGAGCGAGCAACAGGCGATGCAGGTCCGGATGATGGACGGGATGTATTCGCGCACCGTCCGCATCCTTGGCACGGTGCTCCCGGCCGACTCGTTGACGGCGGCGCGTGTCACCGCGCTCAGGCCGACGAGCGACAGCGTGCGCGCCGCGCGCGACCTCTTCCTGCGCATGGCCGAGAGCGGGATCGACGCCCAGGCGCTCACCGATGCGCGCGAGGACGTGGACGGCCGCCTCAAGTACGGCTTCAACGTCGACTTCAATCCGCGCACGGTGATCGGCGACGACCCGAACAACCCGACGGAACGCCGCTACGGCAATCGTGATGTCACCGGGCCGGATGCCAAGCACGGGTCGCACGTGGCGGGGATCATCGGCGCGGTGCGCGGCAACAACATCGGAATCGACGGCATCGCCGGCTCGGTGCGCTTGATGGCGGTGCGCGCTGTGCCCAACGGCGACGAGCACGACAAGGACATCGCCAACGCGATCCGCTACGCGGTCGACAACGGGGCCCAGATCATCAACATGAGCTTCGGGAAGGGCTTCTCCCCCGAGAAGCGCGTCGTCGACGATGCGGTGAAATATGCCGATGCCCACGGAGTCCTGATGATCCACGCCGCTGGCAACGACGGCGAGAACCTGGCTAACGGCGGGAACTTCCCGACGCCGGTCTATCTCGACGGCGCGCGCGCGGCCAACTGGATCGAGGTGGGGGCGTCGTCGTGGAAGGGGGGGGCGGCGCTGGCGGCACCTTTCTCCAACTACGGCAAGACGCAAGTCGACGTCTTCGCTCCCGGGGTGGACATCCTTTCCACGATCCCGGGAGGCGGGGTCGCGCGCGAGAGCGGGACGAGCATGGCCGCGCCGGTCGTGTCGGGGCTGGCCGCGGTCCTGATGAGCTACTTCCCCACGCTGAGCGCAGCTGACGTGAAGCAGATCATCATGGACTCCGCCACTCGCTACGCCGACACGATCGTCGTGCGTCCCGGCACCGAGGGTGAGAAGGTGCCGTTCGGGTCGCTCTCGGTCACCGGCGGCGTCGTGAACCTCTATGCGGCGGTCAAGGCCGCGATTGCAAAGACGAACAGCATCCAATAAGGGCGACGTTTGAGCGGGCGTCGCCACGGCGTGGTGCCCGGCGGGCGGAGCCGCGACGCCGCGCCTTAGCCCTGCTTTAGCCCTGCATCTCCTTCACCAGCACCTTGCGCGCTTCCGAGATTATCGTGCGCGTCTTCTCCCGCAGCGCGGCGATGTCGTTGAGCGTGAGCCCGGTCGTCTCGATCGGCGGGAGGACCTTGACCCGGGCACGCGACCGCTGGAAACGAAACGTTCCCTTGGCCATGCACCCCCGCGTCCCGGCGACGACAATCGGGAGGATCGGGACGCCGCTCTCCAACGCGAGCCGGAAGGCGCCGTCCTTGAAGGGGAGCAACTCGCCATCGCGCGAACGTGTCCCTTCAGGGAAGATCATCACGCTGACCCGCTTCTTGAGACGGTCGCGGGCCTCGTTCATCGCCTGGATCGTGCTGGTGCGCTCGCCCCGCCGGATCTCGATGTCACCGGCCATGCGCATCATCCATCCCATGCACGGGATCTTGAACATCGTGTCCTTCGAGAGCCACTTCATCTCCCACGGCAGGTGCGAGATGAGGAAGATGTCCGCGTATGACTCGTGGTTGGAGACCGCGACGTACGGACGCCGCGGGTCGCGAATGAAGTCACCCGAGGTCTCGAAGCGCCAGAGCGGATTGAGCTTGACCGAGGTCACACCAATCAGTCGAAACAGGCGCCCGGCGGCGTAGCGCCCCTTATCGAAGGGGGCAGTGACGCAGTAGACGAGGAAGACGAACGGGGTACCGATGATGACGAGCAACACCGTTTCGAACCACGCCCACGCGTTGAGCAGTTGTGCCATGAAAGGGCGCCCGGAAATGGAACGGGAAGGCCAGCCGTGAAATGGCCGGCGGTACGGCACCGAACCGCGTGAAAAGTAACGCCGCCACCCCGACTTCGTGAGCATTGAGGGGTGAAACGCGACGAACCGCGACAGCCAGATGCCGTCGCGGTTCGCCGACCTGCCTGCGTCGCCCTGCGCTCCGCGCTAGTGCGCGGCGCCCAAGTACGGGAAGGTCGCCTGGAACGAGACGTCGTTCGCCGGCACGTTGTCGGTCGTGAGCCCCGGCGTGACGTTGTTCGTGTTGCCTAACAAGTCGCCGAAGATGGCGCCGAGTCCGATGTCGACGACATCGTCGCTGAGCGTGCGCCCGCCGTAGCCGCCGAAGACCCAGCTGAGCCAGAAAACGGGCGTGCCGTCGCGCTTGGGATAGATCATGAGCTTGTCGGGGAGGAGCGCCCCGGCGATGGTCGCCGCGTAGGCATTGTCGCGCCCGGCGACGCCGGTCACGAAGCCGGCGACGTCGGCGGTGAACTGCCCGACGTCGGTGCTCGGGTTCCCCATGTTATAGAGACCGTGTCGTGCCTTGACGACGGTGACCTCGCTGACCAGCGGGTTGGCCAGCCGGTCGATCTGCGCGAAGACGTGACGTCCGTTCGCGTTGACGCCCTCGCTGGCGCTGGTCGACGGATCGACCGGGCGCTGCACGCCGGTGGTGTTCGAATCCGAGCAGGCCGCCGCCAATGACATGGCGGTCACGCCCAGGACCCGGAGAATGGAGGTACGCATGTGAATGTAAGCCTCGGGTGGGAGTGAGTGCCTAACGGCTCGTGGTGGCCCAGATGCCGATCGCCGGGTCGGACCCTGCGTTGGCCGCGAGCAGCATGTCCTCGGGGAGCTCGATCACGATCCCCAGCGCGTTGAAGCCGCGCAGGAAGTCCTTGCCGGGATTGCGGAAGGAGCTGGCCGGGTCCGGGAACTTCGACAGCGGGCCGGTCGAGGGACGACGATCAGGGACGATGCGGAAAAATTGCTTGAGGTCGATGAAGAACGGGTCGTCGAAGAGCCCCGCGTAGAGCTGGATTCCCGACGTCGAGCCGAGCACGGTGTTCGTGTTACCGCGCATCGTCGGCTCCTGCTTCACGAGTGTCGTGAAGCTCCCGACCTGGTCCGGCGCGACGGGACCGAACAGCTCAACCTGCTGGTTGTGTCCCTTGCCGCGGAAGCGCAGCTGGAAGACGAGGTCCTCGATGTTGTCGCCGTTGTTGTCGACCTTGATCTGGTAAAGCAGGTTCGGGTCGAAGCCGATGGTCGGCGACTGCGCCGGGGTGATGGGTGACGCCGTCGTGACGGCGAGTGCGATGCGGTCGGCGGAGGCGCCGGGGAACGCATACACATCATTGATGTCCGGAAGCTGCGCGATTTCGACTTCCGGGGTGTCCTGGTGGTCGGAGGCACGCAGGACACCGGCAACGCCAACTGCACCAGCGGTTGCGAGGGCCAGCGCGAGCGCCACTCGGCGCGTCGCGAAGGACGTGAGGCGGGACATGACATTCTCCTGTTGGAGTCGTGTGTCGTGCCTACGCCGTGTACGTCAAATCGGATTGGAGCTGGGCGCAACTTGGTCCATGCAGCGGGTGCGAAGGGCGAAGGAGACGCGCACCAGACGCCTGCTGGCAATCCGGAGTGGGCCAGTCGCCGTATCTCCCTACATGAGTGCACTCCATCGTTTCCCGCTCGTCGTCGCCGCATCACTCGCCCTCTGCCCAACTCGCGTCTCCGGCCAGACGGACTCCTCTCGGAGATCCGCCGCGGATTCCTCCCTCCTCGCGTCGTCGGACTCCACGCGGTCGCACACACTCCAGGCGCGTGGACCTCAGGCGCACGCGCTCCAGTCACTGCGCGTCGTCGGGCGCGTCGACGAGCTGCGCGGCGTGGCCTCGACCGCATCGCAAGGACACATCGGCGCGGCCGACCTGCGACTGCGTCCGCTGTTGCGCGAAGGCGAGCTGCTCGAGAGCGTGCCGGGCGTGATCGTCACGCAGCATTCCGGCGACGGCAAGGCGAACCAGCTGTTCGTGCGGGGCTTCAACCTGGACCACGGCACCGATTTCCAGACGCGCCTCGAGGGGATGCCGGTGAACATGGCGACACATGCCCACGGCCAAGGCTACACCGACCTGAACTTCATCATTCCGGAGTTTGTCGACTTCATCGACTATCGACTGGGCAACTACCATTCGTCCATCGGCGACTTCGGTAGTGCCGGCGGCGCCGAGTTCCAGCTGCGGCGACGCCTCGACCGTCCTTTCGTCTCGGTGGGAGCGGGGACGTTTGGCTTTTCGCGCCTGGTCGCTGGGGGATCACTCCCGATCGGCCACGGCTCGCTCCTGCTCGGTGGCGAGGCCAAGGGCTACGACGGTCCCTGGAGCGTCGATGAGCGCCTGCGGAAGTTCAGCGGCATCGCGCGCTACACCGCGCAGCATGGCAGCTCGCGCGTCTCGCTGCTCGCCCTCGCCTACCGCAACGCGTGGGATGCCTCCGACCAGATCCCCGAGCGGGCGGTCAGCGACGGCGCACTCGACCGGTTCGCACAGGTCGACCCGACGTTAGGCGGCGAAACGTCGCGCTACTCGATCTCGGCGGAGTGGAATCGGATCGGGGGGGCGTCGGTGCAGACGGTACAGCTCTTCGGCATCAAGTCCGCACTCGACCTCTACTCGAACTTCACGTACTTCCTCGAGGACGAGTCGGGCGGGGACCAGTTCAACCAGCGGGAAGGGCGGGTGATCCTCGGTGGCAATGCGACGCACCGGCAGCACCTCACGACCCAGGGAGTGGAGCACACGCTGACCCTCGGGGTGCAGCACCGCACCGACCTGGTCGACGGACTCGGGCTGTACCGGACGCGCGCGCGCGCGCGCACCGGGACCATTCGCGAGGACGACGTCAACGAGAACAGCAGCGGTCTCTACCTCGAGGCCGAATCGCGCTGGCGTCCGCGCTTCCGGTCCGTGATCGGCGTGCGCGGCGACCTCTTCTCGTTCGACGTGAACAGCCGCCTCCGCGCCAACTCGGGACAGCGCACCGCGGGGATCGTCAGCCCCAAGCTATCGCTCGCCTTCGTCCCCACGCAGGCGTCGGAGCTGTACATCAGCGCGGGGCTCGGTTTCCACAGCAACGATGCGCGCGGGACGACGATCACCGTCGATCCGGTCACCGGCGAGCCGGCCCACCGAGTCGATCCGCTCGTCCGATCGCGGGGCGGCGAGGTCGGACTCAGGATTTCGCCTTCGAGCTCCTGGCGCACGACCGTGGCGCTGTGGGCGCTCGACCTCGACAGCGAGCTGCTCTTCGTCGGCGACGGCGGGACGACCGAGCCTATCGACGGCAGTCGTCGCCGCGGCATCACTCTCGCCAACTTCTATCGCCCGCGCCCCGAACTGGCCGTCGATGCCGACGTCTCGTTCGCGCAGGCGAGATTGCGCGGCGTTGCGCCTGGCGAGAGCCGGATTCCGGGGGCGCTGGAAAACGTCGTCGCGGCCGGCGTTACGTGGACCTCACGCGGCGACCGCGTGACCGGTGCGCTACGGCTCCGGCACTTTGGCGCGTACCCGCTCATCGAAGACAACCGTGTCCGTGCCACGGCGACGACGCTGCTGAATGCTGCGGCCGGCGTACGCGTCGCTGGTATACGGGTGCAGCTCAGCCTCCTCAACGCGCTGGGATCGAGAGCGAGTGACATCCAGTACTACTACGCGTCGCGCCTGGCAGGGGAGCCGGCGGCCGGGATAGCGGACATCCATTTCCATCCGGTGGAGCCGCGGCAGCTCCGGCTCGCGCTTGTGCGCGGACTGTAGAACGGGAGCTTGGCGCGCTCGATTGCGCTGCGAGTGACGGCGGCGCATTGTATGCGCTCGCTCTCCCACCTCCTCCGTCGTTCCGGCACCGATGCGCATACTCGTTCGCTCGCTCGCCCTGTCAATCGTCGCACTGGTGGTGGCCGCGGGGGTGCTCGCCGCGCACGACATGTTCCTGCGCCCGGCGCAGCACTTCGTTGCCCCGAACAGCAGTGTGCTGGTGCGGCTGTTCAACGGCACGTTCAGCCAGAGCGAAAATTCGATCTCCCGGGACCGGTTGCAGGACGTCGCGATCGTCGCCCCGACCGGTCGTACCCGGCTCGATACTGCGCGGTGGAGCGTGGAAGGCGACACGAGCACCTTCACGCTGAACGCGACCACGCCGGGGACGTACGTCCTCGGGGCATCGACGCGGCCACGGGTCCTCGCGTTGGCCGGGAAGGAGTTCAATGCCTACCTCGCCGACGATGGCATTCCCGACGAACTGGCCGCCCGGACGAAGGAGGGGCGGCTGAACGACGGGTCACGCGAGCGCTATCACAAGCACGTCAAGGCGCTCGTGCAGGTGGGCGACACGCCGGACATGGGATACTCGGCGGTGCTCGGCTACCCTGCCGAGATTATCCCGTTGCAGAATCCGTATGCGCTGAAGGTGGGGGCGTCGCTCGACCTTCGGCTGCTTGTGAGCGGAAAGCCGATCGGCGGCCAGTTCGTGCAGTACGGCGGCCGCACCCCCGCCAACGGACGCGTCGCCCAGCGCAGCGTGCGCTCCAGCGCCGCCGGCGTGGCGCGCATTCCGCTCGATCGCACGGGGACGTACTACGTGAAGTTCATCGACATGCGCCGGCTGGCGAATGACACCGAGGCGAACTACGAGTCGCGCTGGGCTACGCTGACGTTCGCCGTTCGTTAGGGCGAGCGCGTCGGGAGCTCGACCGGCAGGCGAAGCGAGCGCCGCACGACGCGCCCTTCGCCGCCGTCGATCCTGACGATTCCGCTAGCGTCCCCCGCGCCTCAACAAGGCGATCCCGGCCACGACCGATGCGGCCGCAACGATCCAAGCGGTACGGCGACGACGGCGGCGTTGCGACTGCCGCCACCGCACCCGGTCCACCACTTCGCGCGCGACGCCGCGCGCCTGGTTTCCGGCCGACTTCGCAGTGTTGTATGCCAGTCGAGCGGTGCGTATCGCTTCGGCGGCTGCCACGGCTGCAACGGCAGCGGTTTCCACGGTCCGACGTGCGGACCCCTTGATATTCGACATAGTCCCTCCAGTTCGTACGGCGGGCCCTCGAGACGTAGAAATCGTGTGGGGCGCTCGCCCGCCGTGGCGCCAGCTGCGCGCCCCACACGGCTCACGCTCGATACACCACAGCGGCGAACTCCATCCATCGTCGCGCGAAGGGCGCGGCGGCTCCTACTGTACGATCGCCTTCTTCCGTAGCGACTCGATCTCGTCGATCTCACGAGGGGCGGTGGTTATGCGCTTGAGTTTGCCGCCCGTAATGATGTAATCGTCCTCGATGCGCACGCCGACGTTTCGGTACTTCACGGCGGCCTCGCGCGAATGTGCGATCAGCGCCCGGTTGCGCGGCGTGTCAGGCAGGTCGCGGAAGACGCTCTCGCGCACGTAGATCCCCGGCTCGATGGTGAACGCGTCGCCATCCTGGAACTGGTTCGGCGAGACGTTGCTGAACTGCGAGGGATCGTGCACGTCGAGTCCGATGCCGTGCGTGAAGCCGTGATACACGTAGAGGTACCACTGCGGGCAGCTGCCGTCGGCATTCGCCCACGTGCCCGGACAAAGTCCCGCGGGCGCATCGAAGGAGGCGGTGGGCGACTCGATGAGCTTGAGCTTCGTCAGCCCCGCCTTGAGCACCACATAGGCCGAGTCGGTCGGCGTGTTGCGCGGCATCCCTGGCCGCATCTGTCGTTCCGAGGCCTTCTGCGCCTCGAGGACGATCTGGTAAACCGCGCGCGCTTCCGGTGTGTAGGTCGCGTCCACGGGAAGCGTTCGGGTGATGTCGGCCGAGTAGCCATCGTAGTACGCCGCCACGTCCATCAGGACGACTTCACCTGCCTTGGCTTCGCGGAACGAAGCCGGCCAGTGAAGCACGGTGGAATTTCCCCCGGCGCCGACGATCGACGTGTAGCCCGGGCCGTCGGCGCCGAGCTTCCGGTAGGTCGCTTCCATGATCGCCTGGATCTCACTCTCCTTCATTCCGGGACGCACGGTGCGCATGACTTCCTCGTGCGCGCGCGACGAGATCTCGGCGGCCTTCTCGATCAGCGCGAGTTCGGCGGCGCTCTTCTTCGCCCGCAGCTGCTCCACCTGCCTCGTCGCGTCGATCACCTGAACAGCGGGATGCCGCTTGCTAAAGTCGGCGACGAAGTTGCGGCCGAAGGAGAGCGTGTCGCTCGCCTCGAACTCACTCGCCTGCGCGTCGGAAATGGCGTAGAACGGGAGTCCCGTGGCGGCGAGTGAATCAGACACGCGTTGCAGGTCGTCGGTGAAGCGTGTCTCCAACCCGAGATCGGCGGCCACCTGCTGCGGCGTCTTGCGATCGCCGTAGTACAGTGCCACGCGCGCGTTAGGCTTCTCGACATACAGCGTGGACGTCACGCGCCCACCCCGCTTCACCATCACGAACGCGGCATTGGACTCGAGGAAGCCGGTGAGGTAACGGAAGCTGGGGTTCTGGTAGAAGGGCGGCCAGTGGTTGACCGGCTCCCGCCGCCCGAAGGCGAGCACCGCCCCGCTGTCGATGCGCGCGGCCAGCGCTGCACGACGCGTCGCGTACTCCGCGACCGGGATCTGCGCGGCACTCGCGCGCGGGGTGGCGAGCAAGAGCGTGCTCGCCACCAGCGTAGCCATCAGCGTGGGCATCGCCAGGTGCACGTCGCGCATGCGGATCTGCATCGTCATCGCCTCACGCCAGCCCGAGGTGCTTCAGCACCTCCGGGGGTGGGCCATCGAACGAGGCCAGGGCGACGTTCCCCACGTAGCCGATATCCTTCATCCCTGCGTCGGTCGTGTAGAATCCCTCGGCGGTGAGGTCGCGCACGCGGTCGAAGAAGTGCGCGGCCTGCTGGAACTCCGGCGTCGCCCTTTTGGCGTAGCAGATGTCGTCACAGATCGCGGTGCGCTGCTCGTTGGTCAGCGCCTCGAAGCGATTCCCGAAGCGCTTCGCACTCTCGACGTTGATCCAGATCAATCCGCCGCGCACCTGGACCAGGGCGCGCTGATACCGCTCGGGCGGGGCGCTCACGTACTCGTTGATGTACGCCGGTACGCCGACCGCGGACGCCGCGGGCGAGACTGCGTCGGCGGGGATGACCATGTCGCACAGCGCCGACAGCGTCGTGAGCTCGGCGGCGGTCAGCTGCAAATCCCAGGTGATCTTCGGGTTGAGCAGGTCGGGGTCGCTCGGCGTCCCGCGCGGGCCGGTGAGCGGAAGCCCCGCAGCATCAACCGCCCCCGCGCTCCCCTGCTTCCCATCGAGTACCGGGAGCTTGCGGCTGTCGGGAGTGCAGGCGGCGATCGACCCGACCATCGGGAGAGCGATCGCGCTGGCGGCGATCGTCTTGATCAACTCGCGTCGCTTCATCGGATGCGAGCTGACCACCGTGTCGGGGAGAACCGGGTCCACAGGTGCGCGGGCGGCGGGAGGGACGTTGCGATCGTCGCGCATCAGATGCTCCGCGTCTTGAGTTGGTCGACGATGTGATCGCAGGTCCGCCACGCCAGCGCCAGGATCGACAGGGTCGGGTTCTTGTCGGCGTTGGAGACGAAGGGGGCGCCGTCGGTCACGAAGAGGTTCTTCACGTCCCACGATTGGCAGTGCTCGTTGAGCACCGACTTCTTCGCGTCGCTTCCCATGCGGCATGTTCCCACCTCGTGGATGATCTCCCCGCCCTGGGCGATCACCTTCGAGCCATCCTTCTCGACCGGGCCGCCGACCGTTCCGCCCATCTTCTCGATGATCTCGGCGAAGGTCTTGATCATGTGCGCCGCCTGACGCGTTTCGTGGTCGCTCCACTTCCAATGAAACCGCAGCACGGGAATCCCCCACTGGTCGGTCACGTCGGGGTCCAACTCGCAATAGCTATCCTCGTTAGGGATCATCTCCCCACGCCCGCTGAACCACATCCACGAGCCGTAGTACCGGCGCGCGGCTTCCTTGAAGCGCGTCCCGTACGCACCCTCGGTCAGCGACTCCAGCCCGCCGAAGGCGCCGGAGCCCGGCAGGTCGCGCCCACCGCCGAACTCGATGTGATAGCCGCGGGCGAAGCCGAGCTTCCCGGCGAGTTGCGGCTTGTACAACCACCACGGCATGTACATATGCTCCCCGCTCGCGCCGTCCTGGTTGTGCGGCGGCGTGTTCTCGAGCATCGGGATCTGCCCGCCGATCCCCGCACCGACGGTGTCCATCAGGTACTTCCCTACCAATCCGCTGCTGTTCGACAGTCCGTGCGGGAACTGGCTGCTGCGCGAGTTGAGGAGAATGCGCGCCGTCTCGGCGGCGCTCGCCGCGAGGACGACAACCCGCCCTTTCACGTGCTGGTCGGTGCGCGTGCGCTTGTCGATGTACGACACCCCGGTCGCCGTGCCGCTGGCATCGACCGTCACCTCACGCACCATCGCGTCGGTGATGATTTCGACGTTGCCGGTCGCCAGCGCTGGTGGGAGGAGGACCGTCGTGGACTGGAAGTTGGCGCGCACGGAGCACCCATTGCCGCACGGGGTCGCCCACAAGCAGGCCTGGCGCTCGCGCATCGATTGCGCCAGGACGCGCTGCGCCAGCGGATTGTCGGGGTGAATCTTCTTCGGGAGCGAGTCGGCGTCCTGCTTCTGCGTCAGGATCGCCAGGTGCACCGGGATGACCGGGATCCCGAGCGGATCGCACGACTTCCTGGTCAGCAACTCGGTGGCGCGCGGTTTCGGCGCCGGCATCAGGACACCTGGCGAGGAGCGCGGCGTATTCTCCAGGTCATCATCGCCGCCGAACACGCCGATCAGCATCTCGGTCTTCTCGTAGTACGGCTCGAGATCGGCGTACGAGATCGGCCAGTCCGCGCCTAGGCCATCGCGCGACTTCGGCTTGAAGTCGTACTCCCCCATGCGGAGCGAGATGCGCCCCC
>JBDTUA010000076.1:0-16401 GCA_040007995.1 Gemmatimonadota bacterium
GTCGCCGAGCGTCGCGCCGTCGGCATCGGCGGCATCGGCGGCATCGGCGGCATCGACACCGCTGTCGACTACGGCGTCGGCGGCGACCGAGATTTGCACCTGCCGGCGTTCGGCGAGGGTCCGCGTGGCGCGGGCGACGTCGCGCAGGAGGTCGTCGAGGTAGAGCGGCTCTGGGCGCAGTGGCTGTCCCCCGGCATCGGCACGCGCGAGCAGGAAGAGGTCTTCGACGAGCGCCGTGAGGCGCTCGCTCTCGCGGGTGACCGCGCCGAGCGCGTCGCGATACTCGCGTTCGGGGCGTGCCGGCAGCGCCAACGTCACGCTCGCCTCGTTACGGATGATGGCGACCGGCGTGCGCAGCTCGTGCGAAGCGTCGGCGACGAACTGCCGCTGCTGGGCGACCGATCCCTCGATACGCTGCAACAGGTCGTTGATCACGCGGGCGAGCCCTCCCAGCTCGTCGTCGGGGTTGGCGACGGGGAGGCGCGCCGAGAGATCGCGCGCGCCCATCGCTTGCGCCTGGCGGCTGATCGCGGTGATTGGACTGAGCGTGCGGCGAGCAAGCGCATAGCCACCCGCCACGGCGACCATCAGGGCGAGCACGACGAGTCCCGCGAAGACGAGCGCTGCGTGCCGCAGCCCCAACGCGTCGTCGCGTCGGTCACGTGCGGCGACGACGACAGCCGTATCGACGCCAAGTGGCGCCGCCAGGAGTCGAACGCGCACGCCGGGGCCATCGGCGTCGTCCACCAGAACGAAGTCGGCATCGCTGCGGGCGGGTGCGCGCAGCATCTCCACCGAACGTAAGAGTGCAGCGCGGGTGGCGCCGTCGATCGAGTCGCTGAGCGCCTCGACTGCATCAACCGCGGGGGTGGAATCGCGATGAAAGGCGATCCCTCCCGGTTCGTTGGTATCGAGCACGCCGAGCGTGACGCCACGGAAGCGCACCCCACGCAGCGTCTCGTCGACGGCGCGTTCCCGCGAGCCGAGCATGCGGTACTCCAGCTGCAACTCGGCGCCGACGGCATGCGCCGATTCGTCGAGCAGGTGGTCCGTTCGTTCGAGCACCTCGTTCCGGATGAGGAGGTACGACACCGCTGCGAAGACCACGAGTCCGACCGCCATCGCGGTTGCGTACCATAGGGTGAGTCGCAGGCGGATCGAGCGTGTCGCGACAACTGCGCTCACCCGTCTCCTCCTGGCTCGTCGATGTCGGCCAGCAGGTATCCGCTGCGACGCCTCGTATGGAGCAGCGCGCGCTCGGCACCGTCGTCGATCTTGCGCCGCAGCCGGCTGATGAAAACCTCGAGCGAGTTGCTCAGCGGATCGTGGTTCTGGTCCCAGACATGGTCAGTGATCTCGGTGCGGCTGACGACGCGACCGGCGTGGCGGGCGAGGAACTCGAGGACCGCGTACTCCTTCGACGTGAGCGGGATCTGTCGTTCGCCGCGCCGCGCCCGCTGACGCCGCACGTCGACGACCAGATCGCCCACGACCAACTCGTCGGGGATCACCTCCCCGCGGCGCCTCGTGAGGGCGCGCAGGCGTGCCGAGAGCTCGCCGAAATCGAAAGGCTTCGTGAGGTAGTCGTCGCCGCCGCTGTCGAGGCCATCGATGCGGTCCTGCACCGCATCGCGCGCGGTGAGGAAGAGGATCGGGACATGGGATCCGCCCTGACGCAACTCGCGGGCGAGCGCGAAACCATTCTGCCCGGGGAGCATGACGTCGAGGACGAGCGCGTCGTACGGATGGAGCCGAGCCAGCTCTCCGCCATGCACGCCGTCAGCAGCAACGTCGACGGCATGCGATTGCTCGCGCAGTCCGCGGGCTAGCGACTCGGCGAGGTCGGGGTCGTCTTCGACGATGAGGAAGCGCATGGGGCGGCAGGGGAGGATCACGCGGGCGAGTCCGTCGATCAGCCGATACGTGCGCGACTCGCTCACCCCTCCATGAATACTCTCCTCGTCACCATTCGGCGACACCGTAGTGACCGAGTCGTGCTGAGCGAGGAGCAGCGTGCCACTCTCTCAGAAGTCGTCGGCCGCCTGCACGTTCAAGCGGCGACCGAGCATCGGAAGGACGGTGACCGGTCCGGGTGGATTCGCAGTGGTGCGTCGCCGTACGCGCTTAGTGCGCGCCGTCGAGTGAGAAGGCGAGCAGCTCCGCGTTGTCCCCACCACCCGTGGCGATGACCACGTACTGGATGCCGTTGCCCCCGCGATAGGATGTCGGGTTGGCGTAGCCGCGTCCTGCTGGCAGCGAATACTGCCACACCACGCGTCCGTCCTTGGTGTCGAGCGCGTACAGCACGTCGCCACCACCGGTCGCGAAGATCAGTCCGCCCTTCGTCACGGTGCCACCTACCGCACCGGCCACGCCGAGCGGCGGCAGGTCGAGGTCCTTCAGCAACGGATGATTCCTGATCCCTGGCGTGTCGCCGAGTGGTACCTGCCACCGCTGGTGTCCGGTGTCGAGATCGATGGCCGTCATCGTCCCGTACGGCGGCTTGATCAATGGCAGCCGGTCGGGCGGAGCATGGTCCGCACCGCCCGAATCCGGGTCGGCGCTCACGCTAAGTCCGCTTCCGACCAGGTCGGCGGTGTAGTCGAAGCCGATCGTGTCGTTAGGCACTCCTTTCTGGATGCGATACAGCACCGGGTTGTTGGTCCCCTTCACGTACAGCGTATGCGTCTCCGGGTCGTACGCGGTGCTCCCCCAGCCAGCGCCGCCGATGGAGCCCGGCATGGTGATGGTGCCCTGCGTGGAAGGCGGAGTGAAGATCGGACCGCTGCGATACTTCGCGAAGATCTCGAGCGCTCGACGCTTCAACTCCGGCGTGAAGTCGATGAGGTCCGCCTCGGTGACGCCCTGCCGTGCGAAGGGGGGCGGATTGCTGGGGAAAGGTTGCGTGGGAGCCGCGCGCTCCCCCGGTACGTCGCTGGCCGGCACCGATGTCTCCACGATGGGCCAGATCGGCTCCCCTGTCTCACGGTCGAAGACGTAGATCCACGCGGTCTTCGACGGCACGGCCACCACGTCGCGCGGCTGCCCGTTCCACGTGATCGTCGCCAAAACCGGAGGTGCGGGGAGGTCGTAGTCCCACAGGCCGTGATGTACGATCTGGTAGTGCCACACGCGCTCGCCGCTCTTCGCATTCAACGCCACCACCGACTCGGCGAAGAGGTTGTTTCCCTTGCGATCGCCGCCGTACCAGTCGTTGGTCGGCGTGCCGACCGGCAGGAAGAGCAGCGCGCGCGCGGTGTCGAGGCTCATGGGCGCCCAGACGTTTGTGTGCCCCATATACGTGTACGACTTGTCTTCCCACGTCTCCACGCCGAATTCGCCGGAGTCGGGAATGGTGTGGAAGCTCCAGACACGCTTTCCCGTCCGCACGTCGAACGCCTGCACATCGCCGGGTGGATCGTTGCGGTAGCGCAACCGGTCACCCACGCCGTTACCGACGATCACAAGGTCGCCATACACCATCGGCGGTGACGTGTTGGTGTAGTGCAACTTGTTCACCGGCCGGCGCAGGTCCTTCACGAGGTCTACTTCGCCGTTCTCGCCAAACGAGGGGATCGGTTTCCCCGTGGCGGCGTCGAGGGCGATGAGCCGCCAGCGTGCATTGATGAAGATGCGCCGCTCAGTCGGCGCCGCCCACGTCGCCACGCCACGATGCACGAAGCCGGTGCCGTTCGACGGCTGTCCCGTGCGCCAGACCTCCGGATCGTATCTCCACAACTCCGTTCCCGTGCGCGAGTCGAGCGCTGCTACGGCCGCGTAGGGGGTGGAGATGTACAGCGTGTCGCCAATCACCACCGGTGATGCCTGGAACAAACCCGGACGTGAGGGCAGCTGGCCGGCACTCGCCGGGATGGCGTGCTCGCCCGTACTCCACCGCCATGCCAGCTTCAGCCGACCGACCGTGCCGCGGTTGATGTCATCGATCGGCGCGTAACGCATCGCACCGGGATCGCCACTCGTGCTGGCCCAGTCGACGCGCCTCGAATCACCGACGTCCGAGCACGCCGCCGTCAGCAGCAATGCCGACAGCACCACCGGCAGGACACTGCACATCTTCATGGATATCTCCGGCTTGGCCCCGCGGACGCCGGCGGTTGCCGATGTACCACGCCGTGCTTCATGACGAATGATACGCGCATGAACGCGTCGGGATCGCTTCGAGGATCCCCGTCGAAGGCGACCAGGTCTGCCTCGAAGCCCGGGGCGACGCGCCCGATTTTGTCGCCAAGTCCGATCGACGCGGCGGAAAGCGAGGTGGCCGAGGTGATCGCGTCCATCGCCGATTCCCCGTTGGCACGCACGCGACAGACGAGGTCGCGGGCATTCTGGCCATGGCCTCCCGCCACCGCGTCGGTGCCGTACACCACCTTGAGCCCCGGCACGGCACGATATCGCGCGGCGAGTCCCTTGCGCAGCTCTGCAGCCTTTGCGGTCGCGGCGAAGCCCTCGTCGTTGTAGTTGCCGATGCCGCGGAACCATTCCTTGTGATCGAGATAGTTGCTCGTCACCAGCTCGCACTGCGGCTCGAAATAGGTGCCGGCCTTCGCCATCATCTGCAATGCCTCGTCGTCCACCAGCACGCCGTGATCCACCTGTGTGCATCCCGCACGCACCGCGGCCTTCGCCGCCGACGCCGCGTGTGCGTGCACGATGGAGCGCAGCCCCTGCGCCTTCGCCTCGCCGCAGGCGGCGTCGAGTTGCGCTTGTGTCATGGACTGCACGCCACCATCGCGGATGCTCTTGGACGCGAAGATCTTGATGACGTCTGCACCGTTGGCGCGGAAGCGGCGCACCGCAGCCCTGATGGAATCCGGCGTTCCGGTCCGCTCGCTGAGCGATCCGAGCGAGGTGAGCACGCGCGGACCGGCCAGCACGCCGAGGTTGATGGCATCACGCACCGCCTTGTCTTCCATCCCGCCGACGCTCTGCACCGTCGTGAAGCCCGCCTGCAGCATCCGTTGCGCGTTGCCGGCCACGTTGAGTGTCGCGGTCTGTTGACTGTCACCATCGCCGGGCTGGTGCAGGCGCTTTCGTTCGGTGATGTACCAGCCGAGATGGACGTGCGTATCGATGAGCCCGGGGACCAGGACTCGGTCGCCGAGATCGATGTCGGCCCGACCCTGCGCAGCGCGGAGCTCCACGATTCGGCCGTCGCGCACCACCACGTCGGTGTTGCTCCTGGCGGATCCGGTTCCATCGATGACGGTCGCCGCTCGGACGATCAAGACTGTCGTGTCAGGCGCCTGCGCACGCACGGGAAGCGCACCGGCCGCGATGGCCAGTGCGCCCGCGATGCATGCCCGGCGCCAGCTGAGCTGGCGATTGTTCATGAGTTCAGGTTCGGATTGGTGTTGATCTCGTCCCGTGACACGGGGAAGCAGGTGCTTTGCCCTGTGAGGTACGACGCTGCGCCCGGAACCTCAAGCGGGTCGAGACTTCCCGGCGCATTGCACGCGGCCCAGCGACGAGTATCGCCGATGCGGCGCCGCTCCAGCCACAACTCGATGCCACGCTCCTTCTTGAGCAGCGTCCACGCCGCATCGAGGGAAGCTGGGCGAGGCGCGGCGACAGCCACCTGCGCGTCGACGTCGGCGTACCGCGGTCGACGCCGTACGGGATCGGCCCGGTTCCGAACATCACGCAGGGCATCGTGGACCTCAGCATCGAAGCCACCGCCGAAGCCCCGGGCGTCACGCCACCTTCTCGTCCTCTCGTCTTCTACTCCTCTCTAAGCGCCGTTAACGGGTCGACTTTCGACGCCCTCATCGCCGGCACCAGCGCCGCCGCGAAAGCGCTGGTTAGTAGCACGGCGACCGCTACCACGATCGCCACCGGATCGATCGCATCGATACCATGCAGCTGGCTGCGCAGCAGCTGCGCCCCGCCGATCGCGAGCGGTGCCCCGATCAGCGCTCCGACCACCACCAGCCGCAACGCATCGCCGAGTACCATGCGTACGACCGTCGAACGTTGCGCACCGAGTGCGACGCGCAGGCCGATCTCGCCGGTACGGCGGGTGATCGCATAGGTGAGCACGCCGTAGAGCCCAAGCGACGCGAGCAGGAGCGCGAGGAATCCGAAGCCGGTCGACACCCTCGCCAGGACACGCTCGGCCTGGATCGACTGGGCGATGAGCACCGACAGCGGACTGGCATCGTCGACCGGGAGGAGCGGATCGACCGCGCGGACTGCGGCACGCACGGGAAGCTGCGCGAGCGCGGGGTCGCCCGAGGTGCGCACTTCGAGGACCAACCCCCCGGGCTCACCGTACAGCGGTTGCAGGTACGGAACGTAGAAGCGCCGGAGCGGCGAGCCATCGAGCGAATGGTCGCGAATGTCGCCGACCACTCCGACGATGCGCACGGCGATCGAATCATCGAAGCGCAGGTAGCGTCCGAGTGCGCTCCCCTCGCCGAAGTAGTGCGCGGCCATCGACTGGTTGATCATCGCGACGCGCTCCGATCCGGCGACATCTTCCGCTCCGAACTCGCGTCCCTGCAGCAGGTGCCCGCCAATGGCGCGCACATAGCCGGGGCCGAGGTGATCGAAGTTCGCCGTGCTGTCGTCGGCTGTTCGGGCGACAAAGCCCGTCACCTGCAACGAGGTGGCGCTCTCGCTTCCGCTGAAGATCCCGTTCTCCGAGAAGCTGACCGCCTGTACTCCGGGGATCCGAGCGATGTGTTCGGTTAGGTCGCGGGTGAGGTTGGCGGTGCGCTCGCCGTTGTAGCTGCGCGCCGTCTTGTCGAGGTCGACGATAAGGAGGTGATCTCGATCGAGTCCGGTGTCGGCTCGCTGGATCTGCTGCAACGAGCGCACCAGCAACGCCGAGCCGACGAGCAGAACCAGTGAGAGTGCGACCTGACCGGCGATTAGCAGCTGGCCTAACGAGAACCGCATCCCGCGCCGCCCACCGCCACCTGACGTCACCGAGCGGGCGTGGCCGCGCATCGCCGAGGCGAGGTCCACACGCGAGGCGCTGAGGGCGGGAGCGAGGCCGAAGAGCGCAACGGCGAGGACCGACGCCAGCACGGTGAAGCCGAGGACCGGGAGGTCGAGCCGCACGGAGACTGGCATCGTCTCCGGGCCGTTCGAAGCGAGGGTGAGGAGGAGGCGACTTCCATACCACGCGAGCGCGAGCCCCCCAGCGGCGCCCAGCAGCGCCAGCACGAGCGCCTCGGTCAGGAGCTGTCGCACGATCCGGAAGCGCCCCGCGCCGATCGCCACGCGCACCGTCATCTCCCGGGCGCGGGCGACGGAGCGTGCAAGGAGGAGGTTGGCGACGTTCGCGCACACGATGAGGAGCAGCACGCCGACGCCGGCCATGAGCGTGAGAAGCGGGACGCCGAAGGTAGCGCGCACCCGCGAGAGTCCCCTGGAGCCATCGGAGACGAAGACGGGGAGCGTCTTGAGGTCCTCCGGGGACGTCTCCTTGTTGAGATGTTCGCCTAAAAGGCGCCGCATCTGCGCGGTGATGGCGTCGCTCGCAGCGGCGAGCGAGACCCCCGCACGCCGCCGTCCGATCAGGAGGAGGAAGTGGGCATTGCGGTCAGGCAGCACGCGCGAGTTGGGGTTTACGGCATCGACCATCGTGACCGGGAGCCAGATGTCGGTCGGCGTGCCGACGATTTCGCCCGTGAACGACTCCAGCGTTACGCCGACGATAGTCAGCGGATTGCCGTTCACCCGGATCGTGTGCCCGACGACCGAGCGATTGCCATGGAATCGGCGCATCCAGTAGGCATAGCTGATCGTCGCCTCCGGCGTGCCGCCGATCGTCTCGTCCGCGCTGCTATCAAAGGTGCGGCCTACGACGGCGCGGATGCCCAACGTGGCGAAGTAGTTCCCCGACACGAAGCGTCCGCGTGCACGCTCTGGTTCCTGGTCGGTACTGTCAACGGTCACGTTCATGCGCCCCGCCATCCCCGACGCCAGCAACCCATGCACGACCGAGGTATCGGCGCGCAGGTCCCGATACAACGGGTACGAGATCAGCGACGTCTGTGGTCCATTGTTGTACGAGAACGATGAAGTGCGCGATGGATCGCCGATGGTCACCAACTCCTGCGGATCGCGCACCGGGAGCGTGCGCAAGAGAATGGCGTCGACGAGGGTGAAGATCGCGGTGTTGGCCCCGATGCCCAGGGCGAGCATCACGATCACGGTGATGGCGAAGCCGGGGTTATTGCGCAGGACGCGCAACGCCTGCCAGACATCCTGTCGCAGCTCGGTGAGATAGTTGGTGCGGCGCACAGTCCATTCCCTCTCTTGATCGGTGGTGACACAACGTTCGCGTACCGAGCGCAAGTCGCCGAACTGTCGCAGCGCCTCGCGTTGGGCATCCTCCGGAGAGAGTCCCTGCTTCATGAGCTTTCGCGCGCGCATCTCGAGGTGGAAGGCGATTTCGTCGTCCACTTCGCGCTCGACCACGCGCTTCCCGCCCATCAAGCGGAAGACTCGCCGCATACGACGCGCCTCAGGCGGGAGCAGGGGCGGAAGCACCGATCGCCTTGCCGATCGCGCGCACGTAGCGCTCCCAGCTCGACACCTCGGCGCGCAGCTGCGCGCGTCCGCCGCGGCTCAGCTGGTAGTACTTCGCTTTCCGATTGTTCTCCGAGTAGCCCCACTCGGCGACGATCCATTCCTGCTTCTCGAGGCGATGCAGCGCGGTGTAGAGCGGCCCTTCCTCGACCAGCAGTTCGTCATCGGTAACCATGCGAACCCACTCGGCGATGGCATAGCCGTGACGCGGCCCCCAGGAGACGGCCTTGAGGATCAGGAGGTCCAGCGTTCCGCGGAGGAGTCCACCATCGGGATCGAGCACGTTTCCTCCCCTCTGAATGAAAGGGGAACATGCACTCGGTCAGCGGAGTGGCGCAAGGGTCGCGCTACCCGTGCGTGAAGGCTCCGTCCCTCGGCCCGCGCGCCGCCGTGGCGATCTGCCGGATGGCGCCGAGGTGATAGGCGAGGTGCGCGACGCTGGCGATCATGCCGGTCAGCTCCATGGCGGAGGTGTCGCGCGGGGTGCCAAGCACGGCGATCCAGTGCTCAATCTCGCGGCGCAGCGAAGCGCGGATCTCCTGCCACTGCGCGTCGGTCACGGCGGAGGTCTTCCACGCCTCGTCCCACCTCGCGTCGGCGAAGGGGTTGCCGCCGTCCGTCGCCCAGCGATTCATCAACTCGAGGCCGTGGGTCACGTGCCGCGCATGTGCGGCGATCGTCGCCCCGCCGTCGATCGCGTGCGACGCCTCTGCAAGTGACAGTTTGTCGAGCGACTTCAGGAACCCGACATCGCCGGAGTTGAGGATGAAGGCGTCGCCGCCGCCGGGTGCGCCGAGCGCGAGTTCCGAGAAGAGGTGGGCCAGCGCGCGTGAGGTGTCTGAGCGCGGCACGGGTCTATCCGATCCAAGAGTGCTCATGGCAGGTTCGTGGGTATGGAATTGTCAGGTCGGGATGAGTGCATCGGCGATCGTCGCGATCTCGTCGGCCTCGCGCCAGGCGGCGGCCAGTTCGGCGAGCTCCCCGTCGAGCGCGCGCCGCTCCGACTCCTCGTGCGCCGCCATCTCCAGCGCGAGTCGGTCGACGAGCGGGACGTCGAGCAATGCCGTACTCGGTTCGCTCCCGATCCCGCCATTCCCCCAGAAGGTGCGCCCGGTCAGGGCGAGCGCCATGCGTTCGGTCGGTGAACTCGGCAAGTCCGACGGCTGGGTCGCGACGGCGCCCGCGGCATCGCGCGCCGGCTCTCCCTCGCGTCCCCAGCGCGTACGCAGCGCGATGGCGAGGACGCGATTGAAATAGCTGTCCGGCTGCGCACTGTCGTCCACCTTGGCCACCGCACGCTCGAGCAGCTCGCGCGAAACCCCCCCACCGCGCTCCGATCCGTTAATGATCGACAGCAAGCGAGCCGCCAGCCGCACACCGCGATCCCCGGCGACCGAGAGCACGCCGTGATCATGCGGAATGTGCAGCGACCACGGATGACCGGGCTCGGGGCGCACCAGGGCGGCGTGCAACAGGTGCCGGTAGCGCACGACGGCGAGCGGCATATCGGTCGCGGGACGCACGACACGGGCTCTCAAGTCGTCCGCGGTTCCATCGGGCGTATCGACGAGGCCGTCCGCCAGCTGCACGAGGTCGAGCACGCGATTCCCGCGCATGGTGGCGATCAGCCGCGAGGCGACGGCGCGCGCATCACGCGGCGCCCGCGTACGCACCGGATTCACCGCCATCACCACGCCGGCGAGCATGCGTGCCGCGCGATCGGCGAGGACGGTGCTCAGGGGACGCTGGCGTTGCAGCATCTTTCCGTAGCGCCACGCCGCCACCTCGGGACGTAGCGCCGCACCGACGCGGATCAGCTCAACATCTTCAGCCAGCCAGGCCAACCCGATATTGCCGGAGGAGTAGCGGAGAGCGGTGCGACGGAAGCGCCGCTCACATTCATCGGCCGCTTCCCACCGCTCTTCCATCGGCGCGAGGTTCCAGCGCGCGCATGCGGGACAGACGGCCCACAGACACCCCTTCGCCGGATCAAACGCAACCCGCCGCGCCACCGGAAAGGTCTCCAGCAGCGTGTTGGTGCCGAGTGACTGGTAGCAGAAGGTGCAGGTGGTGTACATGCGGGTGGTCGAGGGGCTGCGCGTGCCTGGTGCTCCCGTTGCATCATACCATTCATCCTACGCGACTCAATCGACCGATCGCGTCGATCCGGCGCAACTCCGCACCTGTCGTTCTGCGCGCGCCTGCCGCGCCCCGATATCCGCGTCCTCCGTGAACTCCGCGGTTCAAAAGCAGTTAACCACAGAGAATCCGGAGGACTCGAAGTCGCTTGGTGCCGCGAGCAAGTGCCGCGTCCCCTTCTCTGCGAACTCTGCGCACTCTGCGGTGAAAAAGCTGTTAACCGCAGAGTACGCAGAGTTCGCAGAGGGGGGAAAGGGATTGGGACGAACTGTCGCGCGCGGCCGCCGCACCCCCATCTCCGCGTACTCCACGCGACCAACGCTTTCAACCGCGGAGTTCGCGGAGGGCCCAGGCGTGTGTGACGAACCGTCGTGCTCGAGTCAGCTGCGCTTTCGCCGCTCCAGCCTCGCTGGCAACCCATCCTTGGGCCTCAACGTGATGATGGGATCCAGCCCGGGATCGGGGCCCGGGACATGCACGCGCCACCGCCGAGCCAGCGTCGCCAGCGCCAGCGTCCCCTCCATCCACGCGAACTGTTCCCCCACGCAGACCCGAGTCCCCGCCCCAAACGGGAAGTACGCGAACTTCGGGCGTGATTCGTCGGGGGTGCGCCAGCGGTCGGGGTCGAAGGTGTCGGGGTTCGGCCACCAGCGCCGGTCGCGGTGCACGATCACCTGCGGGAGGAGGAAGACGGTGCGTGGTTCGAAGGTGTAGTCGCGCACCTGATACTCGGCGGTCGAGCGGCGCCCGATCATGTAGGCCGGCGGATAGAAGCGCATTACCTCCGCCAGAACATTCCGTGTATAGGGGAGGCGCGGGAGGTCGTCGAGGGTGGGGAGGCGGCCGCCGTCGAGCACGGCGTCGAGCTCGGCGTGCAGCGACGACTCTACGTGTGGGTGCCGAGCGAGGAGAAGCCAGCTCCAGGTGAGGAGGTTGGCGGTTGTCTCGTGCCCGGCGAGAAAGATCGTGATCGCCTCGTCGCGTAACTGCTCGTCGGACATCCCCTGCCCGTCGCCCTCGGTGTCGGTCGCGGTCAGGAGCATCGAGAGGAAGTCACCGCGATCCTCCGGCGAGGCGCGGCGATCGCGGATGATGCGATAGATCGTCGCGTCGAGCCGCGCGCGCCCCTCGCGGAATCGGCGGCGGCTGGGAGTGGGGATGCGATCGAGGAGCGCGGTGAGCGGACCGTAGCCGAAGCTGAAGGCATCGAAGGCATCGTCCAGCGCACTAGCGATCTCCTTCGCCTCGTCGTCCACCGTGGCGCTGAACAGCGTCGCTGCCACGATGTTGAGCGTCAGCCGCATCATCTCCGCGTTGGCATCCAACTCGCCGCCGTCACGCCAACCATCGGAAAGCTGACCGGACAGCTCGGCCATCTGCTCCGCATAGGCGGCGATGCGCGCGCGATGAAAAGCCGGCTGTACCAGCCGCCGCTGCCGCAGGTGCAACGCCCCCTCGCTGGTCAGGATCCCCTCCCCCACCAACTGCTTCGCCCGCTCCAGCGCCCGCCCCTTGGTGAAGAGACGTCCGTGGGTCACCAGCACGTCGCGGATGTCATCAGGATGCGTCAGCATCACCACCTGCTGTCCTCCGATCAGCACGCTCGACACGTCCCCATACTCCCGCGCCATCGACTTGAAGAAGCCGATGCGATCGCGGGTCATCCGCATGAGCAGGTCGCCTGGAAAGCGTCGGCGCGGACCCGGCGGGACGTGAACGGGGACTTTGACTGTCATGACTCAGGGTGGAGTTGAGCGGCGCCAAGCAAGGTGAAGCTCGCGCGCCCTCCCTCATAGAAGGAATACCCTGCACCGTCCCCGTCTACGCCAGTCGTCCCGGGGGGCGGTGCCAACGTCGCCACTGCTTTTGAACCGCAGAGTTCGCAGAGTATTGCCTTTTTGAACCGCGGAGTTCGCGGAGTTCGCGGAGGAGTTCAGCGCACGAAGGCGCTACAGCGCCTGTCTCGACGATCGCCTTCATGCGCAAGCGACCACTCTGCGAACTCTGCGAACTCTGCGGTTTATGCTTGTGAACTTCTCTCACAAAGCACCGCCCTCGCCCATCGGAAGGACCTCTGCCCCGCACGCAGAAACACTCCGCGAACTCCGCGAACTCCGCGGTTAAAACGCTCTTCCACGCCAATCTCCCCAACGCGAACGCTGCGGTTAAAGCCCCTCCTGGCGACGCCCGCCAAACGCAACGTCGGCGCGTCACGCGCCCTTTCCGGAGAGGCTCGCCGCACACGGACCGCCGGCGACCGCAGGCCCCCCTACCCCCCGCGCCCCCCCCGTGCCAACGTTGCCACTCGCACGCACGTTGCCGGAATAGCCCCTATCTCCCTCCGCCGACCCCGGTCAGCCCTCCGTTCGCCCCGACCGCCCGCCCGAACCCAGCCCCATCATGCTCCCGCTGCGCCCGCTCCTGATCCTCTCCATTCCCGCCCTCGCGCTTAACCCTGCCCTCGATTCGACGCCTCGGACGCGGCAGCCGGCCACCACCACGAGAAGCGCAGCAGCGATCGACTCGACCCTGCTCGCCGGCTACAAGTGGCGCAACATCGGCCCCGATCGCGGTGGACGCTCCATCGCCGTGAGCGGCGTGCGCGGACGCCCGAATGAGGCGTACTTCGGCGCCGTCGGTGGCGGACTCTGGAAGACGGTCGACGGCGGCGAGAACTGGGCTCCGGTCACCGACGGTGAGATCACCAGCGCCTCGGTCGGCGCGGTCGCGGTCAGCGAGAGCAATCCCGACCTGGTCTTCATCGGGATGGGCGAGACCGCCATTCGCGGCAACATCATGCCCGGCGACGGCGTCTACCGCAGCACCGACGCCGGCAAGACGTGGTCGCACGTCGGCTTCAAGGAGTCGCACGGCATCTCCAAGATCCGTATCCACCCCACTAATCCCGACATCATCTTCGTCGCCTCGTTCGGCAAGTACAGCGTGCCGAGCGACGAGCGCGGCGTCTTCAAGAGCACCGACGGCGGCAAGAGTTGGAAGCGCGTCCTCTTCCGCGACGACAAGACCGGTGCGATCGATATCTCGATCGACCACAACAACCCGAACGTCATGTACGCCGCCCTGTGGGAGGCATACCGCAAGGAATACCAGATGTCGTCCGGCGGCCCGGGGAGTGGGCTGTTCAAGAGCACCGACGGCGGCGAGACCTGGACCGAGATCACCCGCAATCCAGGCCTGCCGTCCAAGGGACTGATCGGCCGCATCGGCGTGGCCGTCTCGGGAGCGAACTCCAACCGCGTCTACGCCTTGGTTGAGAACGATAGCGGTGGCCTGTTCCGCAGCGAGGACGCCGGCGCCACCTGGGCGAAGGTCAACGACAAGCGCGACATCCGGCAGCGGGCCTTCTATTACACCAACGTCTTCGCCGACCCGAAGAACGCCGACGTCGTCTACATGGAGAACACATCCATCTTCCGCTCGGACGACGGCGGCAAGACGATGAAGGTCATCAACAACGGGACGCACGGCGACTTCCACGACCTCTGGATCGACCCGGATAACGCGGCGCACCTGGCGGTGGCCAACGACGGCGGCGGCGCCATCAGCACTACCACCGGCGCTAAATGGACTGACCAAGACTTCCCCACCGAGCAGTTCTACCACGTCATCACGACGGCACACACGCCGTACCACGTCTGCGGGAGCCAGCAGGACAACTCGACCCTCTGCATCCCGTTCAACTGGAATGCCGGCGCCTTCGGCCTCGGCGGTGGCGGTCGACGCGGCGGCGGCGGCGCGCGCGGCGACACGACGCGCGACATCACACTCGGCGGGATGAACGTCTCGTACGTCGCCGGCGGTGGTGAACCCGGCTACATCGCGCCCGACCCGCTCGACCCCGACATCTTCTACTCCGGGACGAACAACGGCGCGTACGTGGACAAGTTCAACCGCCGGCTGCAAACGTCGCGCGAGGTGAACCCGTATCCCTGGTTCTATTCGGGGGAGCCGAGCAAGGAGATCAAGGAGCGGTGGCAGTGGACCTTCCCGATCCTCTTCTCGAAGGTTGACCCGAAGCTGCTCTTCGTCTCTTCGCAGCGTTTGTGGGCGACACGCGACGGCGGGAAGACCTGGCTGCGACTGAGCGGCGACCTCACGCGCCATGCGCCGGAGACGCAGGAGAAGTCGGGGGGACCGATCACCGGCGACATGAACGGCCCCGAGGTCTACGCGACGATCTTCTCCGTCGGCCCCGGGAAGCGCGACGTCAACGTCATCTGGACCGGGAGCGACGACGGACTCGTCTACGTCACCCGCGACTTCGGGAAGACGTGGAGCAACGTCACGCCGCCGGGGATGCCGGACTTCGGGCGCGTGAGCCAAATCGACGCCTCGGCCTTCGCCTCGGGGACGGCCTACATCTCCGTCCGCAAGCCGCTCCTCAACGACTTCTCCCCCTACATCTTCAAGACCACCGACTACGGCAAGACGTGGACGAAGATCGTGAACGGGATCCGGGCGGACGCCTACGTGCACGCCGTGCGCGAGGATCCCACGCGCAAGGGGCTGCTCTACGCCGCCACCCAACACGGCGTCTACATCTCGTATGACGACGGCGCCAACTGGGACGACCTGACGCTCAACATGCCCGACCTCCCGGTCGCCGATCTGGTGGTCGAGGACAACGAACTGGTGATCGGGACACACGGGCGCGGCTTCTGGGTCCTCGACAACATTGCCCCGCTGCGGCAGGTGACGCCGGCGATCCTCGCCAGCGAGGCGCACATGTTCACCCCACCGGTCGGCGTGCGCTCGGGGCCTGGGATCGTGCTGAGCTGGTGGCTCAAGGAGCCGTACAAGACGGGGCGGCTCGAGATTCTCGATTCGGCGGGGACCGTGCTTCGGACGTTCGAGCCCGACACCACCAAGCCCGATTCCACCCGTGCAGCTGGCGAGGAGGGTGGGCGGCGCGGCGGGCAGACCTATCTCCCGAAGGAGGACGGGCTGCAGCGCATCCTGTGGGACCTGCGCGCCGAGGGGATCGAGTCGTTCCCGGGGATGATCCTGTGGGGTGCGGGGACGTCAGGGCCGGCGGTTCCCCCCGGCCGCTACTCGGCGCGCCTCACGCTCGACGGGCGGCGCGTCACCGCGCCTATCGTCGTGAAGCGCAACCCGTGGATCACCGACGTCACCGACGCCGACCTCGTCGCCCAGTATCGATTCGGAAGGCAGGTGCGCGACAAGGCGACGGAAGCCAACAAGGCGGTGATCGCGATCCGCAACGCCAAGACGCAGCTCGACGATCGCTACAAGCGCGCAGCGGACGACGCGGCGCTCAAGGCCGCCGGCGAGAAGCTGCGGACGGATGCGTCAGGGGTGGAGGAGAAGGTCTACCAGGTGCGCAACCAGAGCGGACAGGATCCGCTCAACTTCCCGATCAAGGTCAACAACCGGCTGGCGAACCTGCTCTACATGTCCGAGCGCGGCGACGGGCGGCCGACGACGAACATGCCCGAGATCTTCGGGATCCTGGGCACGGAGCTCAAGGGCTACACGACCGAGTTGGACCAGGTCTGGAAGACCGACCTGGTGGCGGTGAACAAGGAGCTCGCGCGGTTGAACTTGCCGCCGATCGATCCGAACTGTGCCAAGGCGGCGGGGTGTCCTGTCGTGCCGTGATTTTCCTTTCTGCTTGATGGCGTTTGCTGTCGGGGGCGCGGGAGAGGAGGGGTCGCCCAAGGG
>JBDTUA010000077.1:0-16168 GCA_040007995.1 Gemmatimonadota bacterium
CAGGGGACGCTGCCGCGAGCCCCGCGCCGGAGCCGAAGCTCCCGCGCTGCTTTCTTGCCCGCGCCGACGGCGACCTGCAGCATGACCTGTCGTTCCGGGAAATTGCGCACGCCGTACGCGAAGCCGAGGGGACGCTCTGGGTCGACATCGACTCGACCAGTCGTCAGCAACTCGCGCTGCTGGAAAAGTTATTCAACTTCCATCCGTTGACGATCGAGGACGTCCTCAACCCGGCCAGTCGCCCGAAGGTCGAACAGTACGATGGCTACCTGTTCGTGACGCTGCGCGTGGTGCGTTTCTGCGATGAAACGATCGACCCCTACGACCTCGAGACCGACAACCTGTATTTCTACCTCGGTCCGAAATTCGTCGTGACGGTGCACGCGGGAGTGTCGCCTAACGTGGATCACGTCGCCGAGGTGGCGCTTCGCACGCCGGACCTGATCTCCCGCGGCGCCGCGCGGCTCGCGCACCACATCATGGACAACGCGGTCGACGCCTTCTTCCCGATCCTCGATCGCGTCGACGAATTCCTCGACTCGATCGAGGAGCGGGTCTTCGCGCGATTCGATGAGGAGGCGCTGCGGGACATCTTCGCCGTCAAGCGCATGGTGCTGTCGCTGCGCCGCTACCTGGCGCCCCAGCGCGAGATATTCAACGTCCTCTCCAATCGCCCGTCCCCCCTGCTCCCGGCCGATGTCCAGCTCTACTACCGCGACATCTATGACCATATGCTTCGCATCAACGATTCGCTCGAAACCTATCGCGACCTGCTCGGGAGTACGATGGAGAGCTACCTGTCGCAGGTGTCGAATCGGCTGAACGTCGTCACGAAGGGCCTGACGATCGTTGCGACGCTCAGCGTCCCGTTCGTGGTGGTGAGCGGGATGTGGGGGATGAACTTCACCCGGATTCCGCTCTCGGATAACCCCTACGGCTTCGAGATCATGCTGGTCGGTCAGCTGTTGCTCGGCGTGGGGCTGATCTGGTTGTTTCGACACCAGAAGTGGATTTGAGAGAGAAGACGAGTTTGGAGAAGACGAGGGTCGGGGGCGCCGATTCTCGTCTTCTCGTCTTCTTCTAAGGAATAGGCCCGCGCCAGGCCGTCAGCGACAACTCCAGCAGCAGCGCAAGCACCGCCAGTGTGAGCGGCCACCGGAAGAGTTCCGTAAACTGCGTATAGACGCGCGTGCGAACCGGGGTCCGCTCGAGCCGGTCGATTTCCTCGGTGATGCGCTGCAGCGCGGCGGCGTCGCGGGCGCGGAAGTATCGGCCGCCGGTCTTCTGCGCGACCTCGGTGAGGAGCGCGTCGTCGATCTCCACCGGGCGGTTTTCGTAGCGCAGCCCGAAGACACCGCGGCCGACCGGAACAGGCGCCATTCCCTCGGTTCCCACGCCGATGGCGTAGATCTTCACCCCGAAGGCGCTCGCCGCCTGGGCGGCGGTTCGCGGATCGATCGTGCCGCGATTATTGACACCGTCGGTCAGAAGTACGATCACTCGAGAGCGTCCCGGGGCGGTGCGGAGGCGATTCGCCGCGGTCGCGATCGCGGTGCCAATCGCGGTGCCGTCCTCGAGTTGGCCCGGTTGCAAGTTGTCAATGGCGGCGAGGACCACCGGGTAGTCGGTCGTGAGCGGCACCTGCGTCAGCGCCTCGCCGGAAAAGGCGACGATCCCGATGCGATCGCTCCCCCGAAGGTTGACGAACTGCTTGACCTTGTCGCGGGCCACTTCGAGCCGGTTCTGGGGTTGAAAGTCCTCGGCCAGCATGGAGCTCGAAATGTCGAAGGCGATCACGATGTTGATCCCCTCGCTGTTCGACTGCTCGCTGCGTCCCGCGATGCGGGGCCGCGCGAGCGCAATTACCAGCGCGACCAGCGCCGCGCTTCGTAAAGTGATGAGGGCGCGAGAGATCCACGATCCGGAGCGCGGACCCTCTGCGAGAAGCCCGACGCGCGAATAGATGATCGCCGGTGGCTGGCGACGTCGGCGCCACCACCACCAGAGCGGCAGGAGCACCAGCGCGAGCAGCACCCAGGGAGCGTGGAACTGGAGTTGGGAAAGCCAGGAGGGCACGGGCGGCCAGAAACGTAGTGAGAAAAGTGCGAACGGTCTCCCGGTAGTACCTGCAAATTATCGCCGAGAGGCGCCTCAGGTATGCTATCTGCAACGCCGACACTCGAATGGGCGTCCTTCCAGTACCCGCAATCCGCGGGGCGAGCCCTCATTTCCTCTATTCGACGATTCTTCGTGCACGATCGCATGCCACGACTGCGCGGATCCGGGCGCGCGTGACGCCGGTGCATCCCGCCACGCTGTGGAGCGCGGGGTTCCTGGTGGCACTCACCGGAATTGCCGCCTTCCGCTTTCGCACCGCCCTGATGCGTGCTCCCCGAACCGCTCCCGTCGTCCCTCCCGTCTCTTCCATGAACGACTCGTCTTCTGACATGTCCGAAGAAGTGTTCCTCTCCAGGCTCTCCGACGCAGTCCTGATCGCGGGACGCGACGGGGTGATCGCGTCGGCCAGCCGCGGCGCCGAGCGGGTCTTGGGGTGGTCGCCGGAATTGCTGCGCCACCGTCGCGTCGCGAGCCTTATTCACGAGGACTTCGTGGCCGAGGCGATCAAGGCGCTGGAGCGGGTCGCCGACGGGGCGGAGTTGCACCTGCCGCAGCGCTGGCGGGTACGACGTGCCGACGGGACCTGGTTTGAGGCGGAGTGTACCGCAACCCGGCTGGCCGACGCGCCAGCAGACCGCTGCGTGGTGATCGCCGTACGCGAAGCACCACCTCGCGAGATCGTGCTCGGGAACAGCGAAGGACTGCGCGATCCGCTCACCGGTCTCGCCACGCGGGCGCTCATTCGAGATCGCGCCGAGCATGCGCTGACACGCGCCCATCGACAGCAGCTCCCGGTCGCGATCCTCTTCCTCGAGTTCGATGACTTCCGGAGCGGCGGGATCCGGGCGACCGTCGAACAGACGGAGCAACTGATCGTGGTAGCCGCCACGCGCATCAACACGTGCCTGCGCTCGTCCGATTCGGCGGGGCGCGTGGAGGGGTCACGCTTCGCGATCCTGCTCGAGGATATGGCCGACGAGTCCAACTTCGTGCAGGTCGCCGACCGGATCGGGCAGGCGTTCGCTGCCCCGCTCCTCCTCGGACAGCGCGAATTCCTTGGTAATGCCAACCTCGGCATTGCCAGCGCGATGCCGGAGGACTCGGTCGACGACATGCTGCGACACGCCGACGTCGCGCTGCGCGCCGCGCGCCGGCGCGGTCGTGGCGCCTGCGAGCTGTTCGATCGGCGGGTGCACGAACCGGCACTCTCGCACTCCAGGCTCGAAGACGACCTGCGGCGCGCCATCGAGGCGGGGGATTTTTCGCTCGTCTACCAGCCGATCGTCATCCTTCGCTCGCGCCGCATCGCCGGGGTCGAGGCGCTGGTGCGCTGGAACCACCGTTCACGCGGCCTCATCCCCGCCGCGGCGTTCATTCCGATCGCCGAGGAGACGGGGTTGATCGTGCCGCTGGGCCGCTGGATCATGCTCGAGGCTTGCACGCAGGCGAAGTCCTGGCAGGACACGATCGGCCCGGACCGTTCGCTCACGGTGACGGTCAACATCACGTCGCGGCAGCTGCTGCATCCCCGGTTTGTCGAGGACGTGGCGTCCGCGCTCCAGGCGAGCGCCATCGAACCGCATCGCCTCGTCCTCGAGATCTCCGAGGCGGGACTCGCCCGCAGCATGGCCGACTCGTTGAGTCGACTCCGTCAGGTGCGCGCCCTCGGCGTGCGCATCGCGATCGACGACTACGGCTCTCGCGCCACCGCGTTAGGTGACCCGGCAGACATCCCCGTCGACATCCTGAAGATCGACCGCAGCTACATCAGCCAGGTGACCCACCGCCCCGAGGAGCACGCCGCCACGCGCGCCATTGTGGCGCTGGG
Source organism: Gemmatimonadota bacterium (assembly GCA_040007995.1). Lineage (GTDB taxonomy): Bacteria > Gemmatimonadota > Gemmatimonadetes > Gemmatimonadales > Gemmatimonadaceae > SCN-70-22. The sequence goes on from JBDTUA010000077.1 coordinate 3,947, forward strand.
CAAGCTCAAGCGCCTGCGCACCGTCGCCGAAGGGATCGAACGTGAGGAGCAGCTGACGGAGCTGCTGCGCTTCAAGTGCGAGTACGGCCAGGGAACGCTGTTTTCCGAGCCCGTGAATGCGGCGGGGTTTCTCGAGCTGTTGCGAAGAGACTAGGAGCGGACGGAGGACGGGAGACGGGAGACGGGGGTGCCGGCGCGCGATGCGCGCGGCGTTTGTCGAGAGCGGCACGTCTCCCGCGAACATGATGATCGCTGAGTGCCGCTCGTACTCCCGTCTCCCGTGCCCCGTCTCCCGTCTCCTCTACTTCGCCCGTACCGGATCGGCCGCCACCACGGCCGGCCCAAGCCCGGACGGGTGCGTCGGGTCGGAGATGGGGTGCGGGATGCGCATCTCGGATGTGCGCGTCACGTTCTGGTCGACGTATTCCTCGCGGAAGAGTCGCAGCAGCACCAAGAAATACTGGATCGCGAGCGGGCCAAGCAGGATCCCTAACAATCCGAAGTACGACACGCCGGCAAAGGCACCCACGAGCGTGACCATCGGGTGGATGTTCGAGACGCGCCGGAAGACGATCTGGCGGATCACGTTGTCGATATTGCTGGCCACCAGCGCCCCGATCGCGAAGAGTACCGCCGCCGCGCCGTAGCGTTCGCCGAGGAGCAGGAAGATCGTGCCGGGCAGCCAGACCATCGCGCTTCCCAGAACTGGAAGCACCGACGTAAAGGCGGTGACGACGCCCCACAGCGCCGCATTCGGAATCCCGACGACAAAAAAAGCGAGTCCGATCAGCGTCCCCTGGAACAGCGCCGTGAGCGTCGCGCCCAGCAACGTGGCGTGCGTGACGCTGTAGAAACGAGTGCGCAGTTCATCGGCTGTCTCCTCGGAAAACGGGAGGACGCGGCGAAAGATCGCCCACATGCTGGTCGAGGACACCAGCATGTAGTACAAGCCGAAGAATGCGATCACGAGGTTGAGCGTGGCGCGCGCCGCCCCACCGACCACCCCGAAGGCCTGCGACGAAAGCCACTGGATCAACGTGCCGCTCGCCTTGACAAGCTCCGTACCGATCTGGATGCGCCCGACGCGCAGGACAGACAGTCGCTGAATGACGTCGCTGGTCTGCGCCCCGTGGAGGACCGACGGCAGCTGGTCGGCCGCGAGAAAGATGACCCAACCGATTGGTAGTGCCACGACGACGATCGCCCCCATCAGCGTCACGGCGGCGGCGAGGTCGGAGTGCATGACGCGGTCCAGTCGGCGGAAGACCGGCACGCACATGACGTACAACACGGTCGCGCCGAGCAGGCCCGACGCGTACGGGGCAACCGCGATGCAGATCGCGATGCCGAGCAGGATGATGACCAGCAGCGCACGCTGCTGCCTGGAGTACAGGAGGTCCATGCGGTGTGGAAAGGTGGGGCGTGCCTCAGAACGATGGTGAGGCGCCCCCGGCCTCGCAACGGGGTTTCCCCGTGACACGCACGAGCCGCCCGTACGCCATACCGGTCGCGTCGACGCCCTCGCCGACCCTCGGCGCTCGTCGGTAGAGCCGCTTCAGGAGGTGAAGGCGCGAGGAGACGGCCTCCGCCTTGAACTGCTCGGCGACCAGCGTCAACAACTCTCTCGACGTCTCCTTGGGCATCGTTGCGCTCCGACGGGCCGCCGGCTCAACGCACCCCTGCTCCCCCCGCCCGGTCGTCGGAAACGAACCGATCCCGGTATGGCATCTTGACCGCACGCAGCGCCGCCGCGTCCAGCATCGTCCCGTCTGGAATGATCCTATTGGCCGACAGCAGGTACGCCGTGAGCGCGTAGACCTGATCATCTCTCAGCGTCCCCGGCGTCATCTGCGGCATCGCTCTCCGGATGTAGTCGAACAGCGTCGTCGCATACGGCCAGTAGTTCCCGATCGTCTTGGTGAGGGCCGGGTCGCGGGCAAAGCGAAAGCCTTCCGCCGCCGAATCGCGCCCCACGAGCGCCGGATTCGGCGCGATCCCTCCGACGCCGCCCACACCATGACAGGAGGCGCAGGCGGTCGTGTACAGCGCGGCGCCTTCGGCCACGCTCCCCTTCCCCGGCGGCAGCTCTGCCCCATCTGGTCCGATGTCGGAGTTCCAGCGCGCGATAAGCGAATCAGGCGCGGGCGCGCCGAGCGCGTAGTGTCGCGTCGCTCCCGGTCCTCCCGGCACGGCGCCGGCGTCGTACTGCTCGAAGGTCGCGGGCGGAAGATGAGAGGGCGCAGCGTCGCCCGCCCCCCCACGCGCGGATGGTGCGTTGCATCCGACGACGAGCAGGGCACCCACGGCACACCGTATGAGCCGGCGCATCACGTCTCCCCGTGGTAGAAGGTCGCGCCGTCGGCCTGCACCTTCCAGCCCACGATCGCCGTGAAGTGATAGTCAGTGCCCGGACCGCGCACGGCGATCAGCTCGGTGCGCGTCGGCTGCGTCTGGCCCGTCTCGTCGGTCGCGCGACTCAGGAGCGTGACGGCTTCTCCCTGCCAGTTCCACATGTACTGAAAGCGCACGTGCGCCTTCGGCTGCGGCGTCCCGGTGAGTTGTGCCTCGTGCCAGTTCGTGCCGCCGTCGGTGCTGACCTCCACTCGCGTGACGCGACCACGCCCCGACCAGGCGAGCCCGGTGATCGGTCGCCACCCATGCTCCGCGATCACGTCGGGATACGACGGCGTGGTGATCACCGACTTCACGTCGAGCACGAAGCTGAATTGCCGCGCCTTGTCGCCGAGTATCGGGTCCGTGTACACCGACGTCTCCCATCGCGTCATCCACGGCTGCGTCCCGAGTTCCAGTCGGCGGAGCCACTTCACGTTGATGTTTCCTTCCCATCCCGGCAGAAGGAGTCGAAGCGGATACCCCTGCGCGGGGCGGAGCGGTTCGCCGTTCTGCGCCCAGACGATCAAGGCATCGTCCCACGCCTTCTCAACCGGGACCGATCGTGTCAGGTGGCATGCATCGGCCCCCTCGGCGAGGAACCAGGTGGCCTCGGGCTTCACCCCGACCTCGCGAAAGAGCGTGGCGAGTGGGACGCCGGTCCATTCCGTGTTGCTCGACATCCCGGCCGCGGCCTGCGCCGTGGTGTCTGGCTTGGGTGACTTGAACGGCGCACGCCCGTTTCCCGAGCATTCGATGAAGTGCACACGCGTCACCTGCGGCAGTCGGCGGATCTCGTCCACGCTGAATTCCATCGGTCGCTCCACCAGACCGTGGATCACGAGTCGATGCGTGCTGGCGTCGAGGGCGGGCACCCCCGCATGATGGCGCTCGAAGTGCAGGTCGGACGGCGTGATCGTACCCGTCAGCTGGCCCAGCGGAGAGCGGGAGCTGCCCGTCACTTGTCCCACCGGGACGCGCGAGGGATTCACGCTGGCGGCGCGCCCACCCTGGGCACTGGTCGGGGCGCCCAGCAGCGACGCCGGCGGGGGTGACGCGAGGGGAGTCGCACGCATCGCCGCGCCGCCGGTGGCCCCCCCCTGTCCGGTCGCCGCACGCGGCAGTGCGGCGACGAGTGCTCCCGCTGCGACGCCGGCCGCGCCCCCGATCAGGACGCGACGCGAGAGTCTCCCCTCCCCTCCTGCTTCGACCGGTTGTGTCGCGCGTGCACCCTCGGCGCCCGACGGATCGTCCGCTTCGCGCCCCGCCGCTCCCGCCTTCGAGACTCCGCTCACGTGCACCTCCTGATGGAACGCCACGGGGACGACGTGCGACGCCGCCCGCCTGATGTCGAGTTGGTCGAGCTGGCGCGACGGCGCGCGCCGCCAGACGATACGGTGACTCCCGGTGCTGCGCCATGCCGGGCGCGCATCGATCACAGACCGTGTCGCGGTACCCAGATCACAACCAGCGTCGCGAGGGCGGCCAGGGACAGCAGCGATACGGTCGCCGTCGCCGCGGTCCGCCATCCCACACGGCGCAGCAGTTCCATCTCCACTCCGAGCCCCAGCGCCGCCATCGCCACGATCGTGAGCGCGTGCGACGCGAGTTGCGCGACCCCCGCGACCGCATCGCTGACCAGCCCACTGGAGCGCGTCACGGTCGCCACGAGGAAGCCGAGCACATACCACGGCACCAGCCCGCGGAGCGAGAGCGTCGCTCCGGTTGCGAGCGCCTGGCGTCGGCGGTGGAGGGAGATGCCGGTGACGAGCGGGATCAGCATCAGGACGCGCACGAGCTTGACCATTGTTCCCACCTGTCCCGCCTGCACGCTTACGGGATATGCGGCAGCGAGGACCTGCGGTACCGCGTAGACGGTGAGTCCGGTCACGATGCCGTACGAAAGGTCGCCGAGCGAGAGCCACTCGCGCACGAACGGGAGCAGCAAGACGAGGGCAAGGCTGAGCAGCGCGGTATAGGCAACCGCGGAGGCGGTCTCCTCGCGGCGCGCGCCGGTGACCGAAGCAACCGCGGCAATCGCAGAGTTGCCGCAGATCGCATTCCCCGATGCCACGAGCAGGGCGTGCGACGGCGGGAGTCCGAAGACACGCCCCCAGAGCAGGCCGGCGCCTAACGCCAGTGACGTCGTCAGTGCGATGGCGACGGCGAGCCCCGCCCCGGCGCGCGCCATCCAGCGAGCGTCGGTCGCCACGCCGAGCAGGACGATCGCGATCTCGAGCACCTGGCGCGCCGCCACGCTGATTCCCGGCAGCGCCCACGGCGCCGGGTGCCAGAGCGCCCGCACGATGACGCCGGCCAGGATGGCGAGGACAACGGCGTCGACGCCAGCGCGCGGATACATTCTCCCGACACCGAGGGCGATTCCCCACGCCACCACCCCGAGCGCGGCAGTCAGGGCAAGTCCGGGAACGGTGGACGAGGGGATACCGGGATCCTGAACGGCCGAAGGAGGCATCGTCCAAAGCTGGGCGCGTGCGCCACGCTGGACAATGCCTCCCTCCACCCGCCTCCGGTCCGGTATCGCCGTTAGGCGGCGACGCTCAACGTTCGGGCGTCCGCAGATCCGGCGACAGGATTCGCCGACTCGCCGGACACGCCCGCACGACCTCGTGCGTTGCGCTTACCGACGGCCGGGGGGCGCGGTCGCCGGACGCGCGGCCACGGCGCTCTTCCCCGCATTCAGGTCGTTCCAATTGAGGATGGTGTTGAAGCCGAGGAAGTAGGTCCCCTGCGTCTGCCATCGCCAGAACGGCCGGATGCCGAACATGACCACGTGCCCCTTGCCGACCGTGGCGTCGACGACCTGCGCACGCCCGGAGAGGAGCTGGCCGTTCTGCAGCGTTCCGGAGAGCAGCATCTCCGCGGGATTGGTGGGGAACGACATGATGACGCGAGGACGCCCCTCATCGATGTTCACGCCGAACTGCGCCGCCATGGAGCGGAGCGCGGCGGCGTCATCGATCGCGGTGCGGGCCGGGGTCGTCCCGGTGCCGACCGTGTCATGTTCGTACGTCGACAGCCGCAACGGCGTCGCCATCGGGGTAACGTTCTGGCTCGGCCCGCCACCGCCACCGAGGAAGGCGGCCAACTGCGGCGGCAGTCCACTCCCACCGGCATTGATCACCGGTCCCTGATTGAAGTACACCGGGAGCTGTCCGCCATCGTAGCCGTAGACGATCGGGCTTTTCTTGTCCGAGATCAGGCCGCGCATGATCGAGCCACGGGCGAAGAGGGTCGTCGGCTCCTCGATGGTGATCCCGGTGGTGAGGCCGAACTCAGGGAAGATGGTCGTCGTGGACCCCTCGACGAGGAGCGTCCCCCCCTCGCGCACGAACTTCGCCAGCTCGGTCAGCCCCTCGATCCCCATCCCGCCGCGAATGTCATCCGACTGGTCGTTCGTCCCGAGGTTGGGCGTCGTCGCCGTCTTCAAGTACGGGAGCTTTGTGTCGTTCGTCTTGGCGATGCCGTTCACTTGCGAGACCGACGAGCCCCCGACGTGCGGATAGACGATGACGTCGTACGTGGCGCGCAGGTTGCCGTCCCGCAGCTTCTGGTCGGCAAAATAAGTGTAGGGGACGCCATACGTGTCGAGCGCCGCGCGCACCCACCCCTCGTCCTGCGTGCGCTGCCACGAGTGCACGAAGCCGATGCGCGGCACGTCGAGGTCGTGCGTCGCCACGTCGGGAGCCTTCGCCACGGCATAGGCGGAGAGCCCCAGGTCGCGAAGCGACGACTCGAGCGGTGCCCGATCGGCGTTCGGGATGATGATCGAGCCGGCACGCAGCGACTTGCCGTTGACCGTAAAGTCCTCTTCCGCGGCCAGCATCTTCACCGCGGCATTCGCAAAGCGGAACTTGACCAGGTTGTTGTCGGTCGTATGCTCGACCACGATGACGGCACCCGACCCGTTGATGCCGCCCGGGGCGCGCACGTCCTGCGTGACCTGGGTCATCGCCTGCGCCAGGATCGACGAATCAGTGACCGGCGTGACGGTGAAGTTGTGGGTCAGCTGGTAAGTCCATCCGGTGTCGTCATACGGACGGGGGTTGCCCGGGGCGAAGTTCTGCACCGAGAAGTACATCTCGGGAATGATGCGGTACGGCTGATCAGCACGAATGATATAGTCGCCGGGCTTCACGTCGACCGCGCCGGCCTTGAACGCGGCATTCGCCGTGTGGAATTCCAGTCCCTGTGTGCGCAGCGCGTTCACTACCTCGGCGACTTCCCCCTTGCGCCGCTGTCCGGCGGGGATCAACCACGCGTACGGTCCCCCCGCCTTCCCCTTCGCGACCTGGCGCTTGTTCTTGAGCCAGTAGTTCTCGAGGTACGTCTCCTTGTTCTTCGCCACGTGGTTCAACGCGATCAGGATCGCCGACTCCTGGATGTTGACGTTGTTACGCGGCCCCCACTTGATGGACGGCAGCGGAGGGTTGGGGCGGAACCACTCGCGGCTGGTCACCGTCGAGCCGAGGCGGACCGTGGAGGTGTCCGGCCCGTAGCTCTGCACCTCGTAGAAACGGCCGGTCGCATTGTGGGCATGGGCGGCAAAGAACATGTAGTTGGGCACCCAGCCATCATAAAACCCGTAGGTCCACACGCCCGGCACGCCACGCTTGGTCATCTCCATGACCTCGGTCTTGGCGAGCAGCCACCACTCGTCGATCGTGATCGGGTCGATCGCCTCGTTGTACGGGCCGGTCCCGGTGGAGGCGTACAGGTAGCTCTGCGCCTCATGCAGGTCGTGCATGATCGGCGGATGCCATTCGAGGAAGAACTTGTTGACGTGCTGCGAGAGCTTGAGGAACTGCCCGATGTTGTCGCGGTTGTTGTCATGCGCCACGTACTTGCCCCAGTACATGAGCGGGAGGCGCGTGTCACCCTTGGCGAGCTTCTTGTTGTAGTAGTAGGTGTCCACCTGCTTTTCGCGCCCGTCGACCTCGATGACCGGCGTGATGAAGGTGATCACGTTGTTACGGATCGTCTGGATATAGGGCGTCTCCTCGACGATCAGGCGGTAGGCGAGCTCCTGCAGCGTCTCCGGCCCCCCGGTCTCGGGCGAGTGCATCCCGCTGGTAAGCCAGTAGATCGGCTTCGCGCCGGCAACGATCGACCTCGCCTGATCGTCGGAGAGCTTCCGGGCATCCGTCAGCTGCGCGAGCATCCCCTTGTACTTGTCGAGGTCGCGCAGCGTCGCTTCGTCGGCAATCGCCAGCACGAACATGTCGCGTCCTTCCTCCGACTTCCCGATCGTCCAGAACTTCGCCCTCGGCGAGGCGGCGGCGAGCGCCTCGAAGTAGCGCTGGATGTCGTGCGCATAGGTCAATTCTCCCGGCTGCCCCACGATGCGACCGTGGAACTTGAGCGGGGTCGGGACGGTGCTCGACGCCGGGAGGTGATCGACGAGTTCGGTGGTGATCCGCGGATCACGCAGGTTCTCGCGAATGAGCCGGGTGTACGCGGTGTCCTGCTGTTGCACCTGCTGGGCGCCCACGGGCGCCACCGACGCGATCAGGACGAGAGAGGTCACGACGCGTCGCGTCAAACCCAGGGTCAGACACTTCATGGCGGGAGTGGTAGGGGGCGAAGGGGAGCGCGAACCAATTCGCCGTCTGCGCTCTCCCTTCCATACGCACCATGGCGCGCGCCGCTGACGTCGCGGCACTCCTCAGGAGCTGGACGACGACGGGTCCTCCGCATCGCCGCGCGGGTCGTTCGAAGTGGCGGTGCGCAGCAGGCGGTCGAGCGCTCCGATATCCATGGGTTTAATCAGGTGTCCGGCGAAGCCCGCGGCGCGCGAGCGCCGGCGGTCCTCCTCCTGGCCGTACCCCGTCAGCGCGTAGAGACGCACGTTCACCAGCGCGGGGCGGTCGCGAAGGCGCTGCGCGAGCTCGTATCCGTCCATGGCCGGCAGGCCGATGTCGAGCAGGCCGACCTCTGGAAGAAAGGATTCCACCGCAGCCAGCGCACTCGGACCGTCGTGGGCGACCCGGGTGGTATGCCCGCACGCGCGGAGCGATGCAGCCAGAACCTCGGCCGCATCGACGTTGTCGTCGACGATCAGCACGCGCGCGCCTCCGAGCACGGGCGTACGTGCAGGCTGCTGCTCTGGCCTATGGTCGACCCCGGGCCCCTCGGCGAGCGGCAGGTGTACCGTAATCTCGGTTCCGCAGCCCAGTCCTTCGCTGGCGGCCGAAACGCGTCCCCCGTGCAGTTCGACGAAATGGCGAACGATCGTCAGCCCCAGACCTAGCCCGCCACGGGAACGTTCGGCAGACTGATTCTCCTGATAGAAGAGGTCGAAGATCAGCGGAAGCATGTCCGCTTCGATGCCGATCCCGTTGTCACGCACCCGCAACACGGCTTCATTGCCCTGCGCCTCTCCCTCCACCCAGATGCGGCCGCCCGGCTCGGTGTACTTCGCGGCGTTTGTGAGCAGGTTCGAGATGACCTGCGCCATGCGCCGCGGATCGGCGTCCACGGGCAGCGCATCGCCCTCCACGCGGATCGACACGGTGTGATTCTGCTGCTCGAGCAGCGGGCGCGCCTGCTCCACTGCGCGCGCCACCAGATCGGCAAGCGTCACCCGCTCCTTGCGCAGTTCCACCTTGCCCCGCGTAAGACGCGATACGTCGAGCAGATCGTCGACCAGGCTTGCCAGATGCTGGACCTGCCGCTCGATGATGCCGCGCTCGCTCTCCCCTTCGCTGACACCGCGCAGGCGCATGAGCTGTAGCGCAGTGACGATCGGCGCCAGGGGATTTCGAAGCTCGTGTCCGAGCATCGCCAGGAACTCATCCTTGGAGCGGCTCGCCGCCTCTGCCGCGCGCTGGGTACGGGCGAGTTGTGTGACTTCGAAAGCGATCACCACGATCGTGTCGATGCCTCCCGCATCGTTGGGCATCGGCTGATACACGAAATCGAAGTAGCACTCCTGCAGTGTCTGCGCCTCCCCGCGTACGACATCGAGGCGCACCGAGCGCCCGACATACGCTACTCCGGTCTGGAACACCCGGTCGAGCAACTCGTAAATCCCCTGGTTCTCGAGCTCGGGAAGGGCGGCGCGCACCGACAGGCCGATGAGCGGCCGCTGTCCGACGAGCTCGATGTAGGGGCCATTGACGAATTCGAAAACATGCGACTCACCACGCAGCACGGCGATCCCGACCGGCGCGTGCTCGAAGATGCGGGCGAGCTGTCGCGTATGCGCGTGTTCCGCGGCCCGCATGCGCCCCCTGAGCACATGATGCTCCACGCGCGACCGGAGCTCGCGCGCTGAAAACGGCTTGACGAGATAGTCATCGGCTCCTGCCGCCAGCGCTTCGATGCGCGACTCCTCGCCGGCGCGCGCCGACAGCAGCACGACCGGCAGATCGCTGGTGAGCGGGTCGGCACGCAAGGCCGACAGCAGCTGGAATCCATCGACGCCGGGCATCATGACGTCGCTGAGCAGCAGCGCGGGTTTCGAGCGCCTGATAGCATCCAGTGCCTGTGTCGCGTTGGCCACCGCCTCGACTGCATAGCGATCGCCAAGCAGGTGCCGCAGATATTCACGCATGTCGGCATTGTCGTCGACGACGACGAGGCGAACAGCGGGCTCCTGCGTCAGGCGAACGATGCGCGCTCCGCCGGCGAGCCCGTTGTGCGCAGTAATCGTTGCCGCATCGTCGGGCAGCCAGCCCAGCGCCTCCTCGACGAACGTCTCTGCCCGCAACGCGGTCGGCGCGAGGGTGCGCACCGCGCCGATTCGATCGGCCGACAAGTGGGTCGCACCGCGCGGAATCGTGACGATGAACGTGGCGCCGAGGCCCTCGCTGCTCATCACCTCGACGGTGCCGCCATGCAGCTTCACCAGCTCCTCGACCAGCGCGAGGCCGATTCCGGTGCCCTCATGCGTTCGCGCGTGCACCCCATCGGCCCGGTAGAAGCGCTCGAAGATATGGGGGAGCTGATCTTCGGCGATGCCGATGCCCGTATCGCGAACCTCGAGCCGAACATCGGATTCGTGCGCCGTCAGCCTGACTTCAATCTCGCCTTGCAGCGTATACTTGAACGCGTTCGAGAGAAGGTTGAGCACGACCTTTTCCCACATCTCGCGGTCGACGTAGATCGCCTCGGGTAGGGGCGCACAGTCGACGATCAGTCGCAGGCCGGCCTTCTCTACTGCCGAGCGAAAGCAGCTCGCGAGGTCGATAGTTGCGGCAGCCAGGTCGGTGGCTTCATACGCCGCGTGCACCCGACCGGCCTCGATGCGGGCGAAATCCAGCAGCGTGTTGACGAGCTTGAGCAGGCGCAGACTGTTGCGATGCGCGACTTCGAGCCGAGTCCGATGCGCGGGCGCCAGCGACTCCTCCGTGTCTTCGAGCGCGTCCTGCAGCATGCCGAGCATCAGCGTGAGCGGCGTGCGGAACTCGTGACTCACGTTGCTGAAGAACGTGGTTTTGGCGCGATCGAGCTCGGCGAGCGCCTCGGCGCGCTTGCGCTCGTCCTCGTACGCGAGCGCGCTGCCGATCGTCGTAGTCACCTGACGGGCGACGAGCGCCAGAAAGTTCTGATAGTCGGCGTCGAGAGGCCTGCGCGGACTCACGCCGCACACCAGAAATCCGTGTAACCCAGGCTGACCCGAGCGTCCCAAGGGCAGCACGACCACATTCGTCACCGGGTCTGTCCACGGCGCCCCTGCCAAATCCGCGACTGCCGGGGGCAGGGGCGACAGACGCACCGGCACGCCGCTCGACAGAGCCCGCGAGAATCCCCAGGTATCCCCGTCATCGCCAGCGGTGATCTCGATGCACGCCGGGGGCGGCGCCCGGTCAGGCGGAATGCCGACATGCTGACTGAGAACAGCCCGTCCGCCGTCCGGCTCCAGCAGGTACACGAGCGCGAATGGCACCTCATGGGGATTTTCTGACAGCACCTGTACGGCGGCGGAGCAGGCCTGGTCCACCGATTTCGCATCGCTGGTGCGAGCCCCCAGATCGCTCAGCGTTTTCAGGCGCCGCTGGCCGACCACCTGCGGCGTCGTCTCGGTGATCGCCGTGAAGACCCCGCCCACCTGGCCGCTTTCATCGCGGATCGGCGCGAACGAGAAGCTGAAATAGCACTCCTCGTTGAAGCCGAAGCGGTGCAGCACGAGCAGCAGATTGTCCGCCCATGACGCGACACCGGTCGCCATGACCGGCTGCAAAACCGGCTTGATGTCGCCTTCCCAGACTTCAGGCCAGACCTCCGGATACGGCGCGCCGAGCGCCGCCGGATGCTTGGAGCCGACAATGGGCGCGTAGGCATCGTTATAGAGATAGGTGTACTCCGGACCCCACAGTATGCATATCGGATGTCGGGAGGCGAGGCATATACTCAGCGCCGTGCGCAGGCTCTGGGGCCATTCACGGGGCGCGCCGAGCGAACAGCCGCGCCAGTCCAGCTTCTTCAGCAGCTCGCCAGCGTCGCCGCCGCCCACGAAAACATCCTCTGACCTCGTCTCGGCAGAGATGTCGATTTTTGCGGACGACATGGACATGACCTCAAGGAGAAAGGCAAGATCCGCAACGCAGGATCACCGCATACCCGCCTTCGCCCAGTGGACGAAACACGTCGGCGTGTCCTGCTTCAGCAAAACGTGACTAGTGCAGTGGAACTTCAGGGAACAACCGCGCGCGTATCGGCGCGCTTGGTTGAGGGGGGCGACGCGGTGGCCGCACGCTGGGCACGCGCCATTTCGCGCGTCTGATCGCGCGCCCCCAGATCGCCGCGGCACGCTCGACCAACACGTCCACCGGGAGACGTACCCAAGCGCGCTGCGCCGACCGGTGA
>JBDTUA010000078.1:0-15682 GCA_040007995.1 Gemmatimonadota bacterium
CCCGCCTGGTGATGACGCATCCCTGGCACATCCGGTTCATCGAGCTGATGCCGGTAGGCGACATGCGCGATCTCACGATGGAGCACGTCGTACCGAGCGAGGAGGTCCTCGGTCGCATCGCGACGCTCGGTACCCTAACGAGCGACGATGGGCCGCCTGGCAACGGCCCGGCGCAGTACTACCGGATCGATGGGTCGCCCGGAACGGTGGGGGTCATCACGCCGATGACGCACACGTATTGCGGTACGTGCAACCGCGTCCGACTGACCGCCGACGGTCGCCTCCGCACCTGTCTCTACGGGGATCATGAGGTAAACCTGCGCGACCCGCTGCGTCGCGGCGAGCCAATGGAGCCGTTGTTCCGGCAGGCGCTGGCCGAGAAGCCCAAGGAGCACCAGCTGCTCCAGATGCAAGTGGGGGGACTCCGCGCGCTCTCGCAGGTCGGGGGATAGTCGCGCGACACGAGCGTCGGTGAGAGTATGGGAGCGTGGATGCGCGGCGTTGGACCGTTGAAGCCGCTTCGCGCGCGAACTAGCTTGAACGGGTCATCCCTTCGCTTCCTCTACTCGAACTGATACATGGTCAACAAGATCACGGTCGTCGGTGCTGGCAACGTCGGCGCGACGGCAGCGCAGCGTCTGGCGGAGAAGGAACTCGCCAAACAGGTCGTCCTCCTGGACATCGCCGAGGGCATTCCCCAGGGAAAGGGGCTCGACCAGTGGCAGTCGGCACCAATCGAGCTGTACGACACGCGCATCATCGGGACCAACGGCTACGACGAAACGGTGAATTCCGACATCGTCGTGATCACGGCGGGCATCGCGCGCAAGCCTGGAATGTCGCGCGATGACTTGATGAACACGAATGCCGGGATCGTGAAGTCCGTCGCGGAGAACGTGGCGCGCACGTCGCCGAACGCGATCATGATCATCGTGTCGAACCCGCTCGACGTGATGTGCTATGTCGCGAAGAAGGCGTCCGGTTTCCCCCGTGAGCGGGTGCTGGGCATGGCCGGCGTGCTGGACACGGCCCGCTATCGCGCGTTCCTGGCCGAGGCGCTCGACGTGTCCGTGCGCGACATTCAGGCGATGGTGCTGGGCGGCCACGGCGACACGATGGTGCCGCTGATTTCGTACACCACGGTGAGCGGGATTCCGGTCACGCAGTTGATGGCGCGCGACGTGCTCGACAAGATCGTCGACCGCACCCGCAACGGCGGCGCGGAGATCGTCGCCTTCCTCAAGACCGGCTCGGCGTTCTATGCCCCATCGGCCGGGGCGGTCCAGATGGTCGAGGCGATCGTGCAGGACCAGAAGCGCATCCTTCCTTGCGCGGCGTGGTTACAGGGAGAATACGGGCTGTCGGACCTGTTCCTCGGCGTGCCGTGCAAGCTGGGGCGGAAAGGGCTGGAGCAGGTGCTCGAGGTGGAGCTGACGCCGGCCGAGCGCGTCGCGTTAGGCAAGAGTGCCGAGGCTGTCCGCGAGCCGATGGCCAAGCTGGCCTGATCCGGACGCAGCGGGGGAGGCGCGCGGTCTCCCCCTGCTGCGGCGCATCGCATCTCCTCTCTCCCAACGCACCTTATGGCAACAGCCGCGATGCCGACGAATGATGGCGCCCGGGCGTCCGCAAGTCGCTTGCGCCGATTCTGGGACTCCAGCATCGGCAAGCACGTCGTCATGGCCGTGACCGGGATCATCGGGATCGGCTTCGTTGTCGGCCACATGGTCGGCAACCTCCAGATGTTCAAGGGCGTTGGGGCGGCGCAGGCCATGCACGACTACGCTGTGCTGCTGCGCAAGACGGGGGGGCTCCTCTACCTCGTCCGCGGCGTGCTGGCCGCCGCGGTGGCGCTGCACGTAACGGCGGCGTTGCAGCTGTGGGCGCGCAACCGGGCCGCACGACCGGTGGCCTACGAGATGCGGAAGCCGCAGGTCTCGACGCTCGCGTCGCGCACGATGCGCGCCGGCGGCGTACTGCTGCTCGCCTTCATCGTATTCCACATTGCCGACATGACGTTCGGCGTTGGCGTGCCGGGGTTCCGGCACCTCGACCCGTACAACAACCTGCGGAACGGCTTCACGCGCTGGTGGGCTGTCCTGTTCTACATCGCCGCCATGGTCAGCCTGGGCTACCACCTTTATCACGGCGCGTGGGCGTCGCTACGAACGCTGGGGGCACGGCGTCCCTCGACGACGCCGCTGCACCGCAGCGTCGCGCTGGCCATCGCCGTGATCACGGCGGTGGGCTTTCTCGCCGTCCCGATCGGCGCCATGCTTGGACTCTTCCAGGACGACACCCCCGTGAACGAGGAACTGCATACAGTCGACACCCGATTGCCGGGACGCACCGCGCTAACACCGGCGACCGCCCGCTCGGCGGAAGAGGTGCGCTGATGGAACTCACGTCGAACGTTCCCGAAGGCCCGATCGCCGAGAAGTGGGACCGCCACAAGTTCGAGATGAAGCTTGTGAACCCGGCGAACAAGCGGAAATACCACGTCCTTGTCGTCGGGTCGGGTCTGGCAGGGGCGTCGGCCGCCGCGACGATGTCCGAGCTGGGCTACCAGGTGTCGTGCTTCTGCTTCCAGGACTCTCCGCGGCGAGCGCATTCCATCGCTGCGCAGGGAGGGATCAACGCGGCGAAGAACTACCAGAATGACGGCGACTCAGTGCAGCGCCTCTTCTACGACACGGTGAAGGGGGGCGACTTCCGCTCGCGCGAAGGGAACGTATATCGCCTGGCCCAGATCTCGGTGAACATCATCGACCAGTGCGTCGCGCAGGGTGTGCCCTTCGCGCGCGAGTACGGCGGGCTCCTGGCCAACCGCTCCTTCGGTGGTGCGCAGGTCTCTCGGACCTTTTATGCGCGGGGGCAGACCGGCCAGCAATTGCTACTGGGCGCGTACCAGGCGCTCGAGAAGGAGATCGCGAAGGGGAGCGTGCAGATGCACACGCGGACCGAGATGCTCGACCTCATCGTGGTGGACGGGCGGGCACGCGGCATCGTGACGCGGAACCTCGTCACCGGCAAGATCGAGACACACCTCGCCGACGCTGTGGTGCTGGCGTCGGGTGGGTATGGCAACGTCTTCTACCTGTCGACGAATGCCAAGGGATGCAACACGACCGCCATCTGGCGGGCGTACAAGCGCGGAGCGGCCTTCGCCAATCCGTGCTATACGCAGATTCACCCGACCTGCATCCCGCAGAGCGGCGAGTATCAGTCGAAGCTCACGCTGATGTCGGAGTCGCTCCGGAACGACGGGCGCGTGTGGGTCCCGCTCGCGCCGGGCGACGTGCGCGTCCCCGGGCAGATCCCCGAGGCGGAGCGCGATTACTACCTGGAACGCAAGTACCCGTCATTCGGCAACTTGTCCCCGCGCGATATCGCCTCGCGCGCGGCCAAGGAGGCGTGCGACAGCGGTCGAGGGGTCGGCCCCGGTGGACTCGGAGTGTACCTCGACTTCCGCGACGCGATCAATCGAGTCGGCAAGGAGAAGATCGAGGAACGCTACGGCAACCTGTTTCAGATGTATCAGCGGATCACGGACGAGGACCCGTACAAGGTCCCGATGCGGATCTATCCTGCGGTGCACTACACCATGGGCGGGCTCTGGGTCGACTACAACCTGATGAGCTCCATTCCGGGACTGCACGTGCTGGGCGAGGCGAACTTCTCGGATCACGGCGCCAACCGGCTGGGGGCTAGCGCCCTGATGCAGGGACTCGCCGACGGCTACTTCATCATTCCGTACACCATCGGCCACTACCTCGCCAGCCACACGTTCGCGCCCATCTCACCGGACGATCCGGAAGTGCGCGCGACCGAGCGCGCCGTCGAAGAACGACTCAAGCGCCTGGTCGGGATCCGCGGGAGCCGCACGGTTCAGTCGTTCCATCGCGAGCTTGGCAAGATCATGTGGGACAAGTGCGGGATGGAGCGCGATGCCGCGGGGTTGCAGGAGGCGCTGGTGCGCATCCCGGCGCTTCGCGACGAGTTCTGGGAGAACGTCAACGTGCCGGGAACGGGCGAGGAGCTGAACCAGTCTTTGGAGCATGCGGGGCGCGTCGCCGACTTCCTCGAGTTAGGGGAGCTCATGTGCCTCGACGCGCTGCACCGCGAGGAGTCGTGCGGTGGTCACTTCCGCGCCGAACACCAGACGGACGACGGCGAGGCTCTGCGAAACGACGAACAATTCGCCTACGTGGCCGGATGGGAATTCGCCGGCGACGGCCAGCCTCCGATCCTCAACAAGGAAGCGCTGGAATTCGACAACGTGCACTTGGCGACGAGGTCTTACAAATGATCGCGTCCGTCCGTCCGTCGCGGCGGCATTGCCCCCGGCGACCCGTCTTCCGTCCGCTCGCGCCATGAACCTCACGCTTCGCGTCTGGCGACAGTCCGGCCCCAACGCCACCGGCACCTTCGTCGTCTACCCGGCGCGCGACATCTCGCCGGAGATGTCGTTCCTGGAAATGCTCGACGTCGTGAACGAGGGACTCACGGAGAAGGGGGAGGCGCCGATCGCCTTCGACCACGACTGCCGCGAGGGGATTTGCGGCACCTGCGGGTTGATGATCAACGGCGTCGCGCATGGCCCGATGCAGGCCACGACGACCTGCCAGTTGCACATGCGCACCTTCCGCGACGGCGACACGCTCACGATCGAGCCTTGGCGGGCCGAGCCCTTTCCCGTCCTGCGGGACCTGTGTGTCGATCGCCAGGCGCTCGACCGGATCGTGCAGGCGGGAGGCTTCGTCTCCGTTACGACCGGTAACGCCCCCGACGGGAATGCGCTGCCGATCCCGAAGCCCGACGCGGACGCTGCGATGGACGCCGCGGCCTGCATCGGCTGCGGCGCGTGTGTCGCGGCGTGTCCCAACGGCAGCGCGTCGTTGTTCACGGCCGCGAAGATCGCGCATCTGGGGCACCTGCCGCAGGGGCAGCCGGAGCGCTACCGCCGGGCGCTGCGGATGGTGGCGCAGATGGACCTCGAGCACTTCGGCGGCTGCACCCTCTACGGGGAGTGTCAGGCGGCCTGTCCGAAGGAGATCTCCATCGACACGATTGCCCGCATGAATCGCGACTTCGTGTTCGCCTCGGTCGCTGAGGCCGAGGAGAGCGGCGCGAGCGGCGGAGGGTAGGTGTCGCCACGGGCGCGGGTGCTCCGCGCGGCCCGCGGTCGGGGCGGCGGTCGGGGTGGCTGACCCCGCCAGCTGCTGGGACTGCACGCGAAGGAAACGACGGCCACGGTGCACAGCGGGAGGAAGGGGAGGGACGCGGCGGAAGGCGCCAATCCGGCACGGCGTGCTGGCGCGAAGGCCCTTGGAATCGCGTCGATCCAAGTCGCTCGCAGCGTTCGCGTTACGTCCGTTGACACTCTCCTATTCATTCGGGTAGGTTACCCCCGCTGAACACGTGAAATGTTTCACGAACTTCGGAGTCTGCTCGGAGCGACATGGATCGTACGTATCTCCCCGTCCTGCTGCTGGTCGGTTTCGTCGCACTGAACGCCGTGCTGATTGTGGCGTTGTCGACGCTTGTCATCCGGCGGCGTCCGACGCCCGTCAAGGACAGCCCGTACGAGTCCGGCATTCCGCCGTTGGGCGACGCGCGGGAACGCTTCTCGGTGAAGTTCTATATGGTGGCGATGCTGTTCATCATCTTCGACATCGAGACGGTCTTCATGATCCCGTGGGGGGTCTACTACCGGCAGTTGTCGTGCGCGGTTCCGATGGTAAACAACGCCTGTCCTGCGGGGAACGTCTCCTTCTTCGGGCTCGGGGAGATGCTCGTGTTCATGGCGATCTTGGTGGTCGGGTTCGTCTATGTCTGGAAGAAGGGAGCATTGCAATGGGACTAGCACCTCGTCCTGACGCGAGCGTCGCGGCGCGTCCTGCCTCGGACCACGTCGTCAGCTACGATCCGCAGTCGCAGGAAGGGTGGATCACCACCCGTCTCGACATGCTGGTCAACTGGGGGCGCGCGAACTCATTGTGGCCCATGCCATTCGGCACCGCGTGCTGCGCGATCGAATTCATGGCGTCGGCCGCGTCGCGATTCGACCTGGCGCGATTCGGAATGGAGCGCATGTCGTTCTCGCCGCGCCAGGCGGACGTGCTGATCTGCGCCGGCCGCGTCCCGTTCAAGCTGGCACCGGTGATCCGGCGCATCTATCAGCAGATGCCTCAGCCCAAGTGGGTCATCTCGATGGGCGCGTGCGCGTCGTCGGGCGGCATGTTCGACAACTACGCCGTGGTGCAGGGGATCGATACGATCATCCCGGTGGACGTGTATGTCCCCGGGTGTCCGCCGCGCCCCGAAGGATTGATGTACGGGATCATGATGCTGCAGGAGAAGGTGAAGCGGGAGCGGATGAGCGATCAGTCGCTGCGCGAGGAGATGGATCCGGATCCTGCGAGCAACCTCTACATCCCGCCCGCGGTCATCGACGAGCTCTCGGAGCCGTTCGGCAATTCGGTCCACCAGACGCGGTCCGGCCTGTGAGCGCCCCGTTCACGGTCGTCCACGCGGGACATGCCGCTCCCGATGCGCCGGCACCGCGCACCGCGCGGCAGGTGCCGCATCGCGGCGGGACGCCCAACCCGAGTGCTGCGCGCCTTCAGGCGAAGTTTCCGCAGCAGTATGTACGGCATGAGGTCATGTGGGGCGACACCACGGTGTACGTGCTCCCGGAGCGCGTGCAGGACGTCGTCCGCTGGCTGCACGACGACGCTGGTGAGCAGTACGACTACCTGGTGGACGTGACGGCGGTCGAATACCGCGACGTGGAGCAACCGCTGGAAGTCGTGTGGCATCTGCGATCGCTCCCGTACCGGCGATTCCTGCGGCTCAAGGCGCAGCTCCCGAAGGGGACGCCGCTGAGGGTGCCCAGTGTGTGGCCGATCTATCAGGGCGCCGACTGGCTGGAGCGCGAATGCTTCGACATGTTCGGCATCTCGTTCGACGGACACCCGGACTTGCGCCGCATCCTGATGTGGGAGCAGTACCGCGAAGGGTATCCGCTGCGGAAAGACTTTCCGCTGCGCGGACGCTTCTCGCGCGCGGAGCAGCTGCGCCAGGCGTTGTCGCAGAATCCGGAAGCCAAGTACTCCATGGAAGAACTCACGATCGCCGACGCGTTCGAGGACCTGCCGTTGGACATGCGCCGGCGTCTCGCTGGCGGCGAACGGACGGGAGAGTAGTCGTGGCCACCAAGCGTACGATCGAGGTTGCCCTGTCCACGACGGGGCTCGACCGTGAGGGGCGACCGCAGCGCGTACCGCTGGCGGTGGACGAGCGCGGACAGGTCACGACGTTGGCGCCGCCGCCGGCGCTGGAGCCGGAGCCGGAGCTCGAGGGTGAGCACATGCTCATCAACCTCGGGCCACAGCATCCCGCGACGCACGGCGTGTTGCGCCTGGTACTGGAGCTCGACGGCGAGACGGTCGTGCGCTGCATTCCGCACATCGGCTACCTGCATTGCGGATTTGAGAAGATCGGCGAGTACCGCCAGTACAACCAGATCATCCCCTGGACGGACCGCGAGGATTACCTCAACTCGCCGGGAAACAACATCGCCTTCGCGTTAGGCGCGGAGCGCCTGTTCGGGGTGGAGATCACCGAGCGCTGCACCGTGCTCCGGGTGATCGCGCTTGAGCTCTCGCGCATCATCTCGCACCTGGTCTGGGTGGGCACGACGTGCATCGACATCGGTGCGTTCACCCCGTTCCTGTGGGCGTTCCAGGAACGCGAGAACATCTACAACCTGCTGGAAGGGTGGGTCGGGGCGCGCCTGACGACGAGCATCTCGCGCGTCGGTGGGATGGCGGCCGACATTCCCGACGGCTGGCTGGACGGATTGCGCGGATTCCTCAAGACCTTCCCGAAGACCGTCGCCGAAGTCGACAAGATGGTCACCCGTCACGGCATCTGGGTCGGGCGCACGATCGGGCTCGGCGTGATGACGGCGGACGAAGCGATCAACTACGGACTGTCGGGCGCGATGGCGCGGGCCTCGGGCGTCGCGTGGGATATGCGGAAGGACTTCCCGTATCTCGACTACGAGACGTACGACTTCGACGTCCCGGTCGGCGTGAACGGCGACGTGTACGATCGGTTCCTGGTGCGCATGGAGGAGCTGCGGCAGTCGGTGCGCATCCTCGAGCAAGCCGTTGAGCGCCTGCCGGACGGCCCGGTGAACGTGGACGATCCGCGCCTCATCCTGCCGCCCAAGAGCAAAGCGACGAGCGAGATGGAGTCGATGATCCATCACTTCAAGCTCGTGATGGAAGGACCGCGCCCGCCGGTGGGCGAGGTCTACGTCCCGGTCGAGAGCCCGAAGGGCGAAAAGGGCTACTATTTCGTCTCGGATGGCACCGCGAAGCCGGTGCGGTGGCGGATCCGGCCGCCGTCCTTCGTCAACCTGAGCGCAATCCCGAAGATGGTCGAAGGGCACCTGCTCTCGGACGTCATCGCGATCAACGCGAGCATCGATATCGTCATGGGAGAGATCGACCGATGAAGCACGAGACGAGCGACGGACGGCTGGCGAGCGGAGGTCGGGCGCAATGAGTCACGGACCTTCCGCGGCCGGGGGCGCCCTCATCAAGCCGTCGAACGGGCACGAGCGCGCGCCGCACGAGCCGGTCTTCGTCGGCGAGGCACGCGCGCGCCTGGACGAGCTGATCACGCGCTATCCGAGCAAGCAAGCCGTGCTGCTCCCTGCGCTCTGGATGTTGCAGGAGGCGCGTGGCTGGGTGAGCGAGGACGGGATGGCCGAAGTGGGCGCCCTGCTCGACCTCACGCCGGCGTACGTGAAGGGCGTGGTGACGTTCTACACCATGTACCACCAGCACCCGGTCGGAAAATACTTCATCCAGGTGTGCACCACGTCACCGTGCAACGTGTGCGGTGCCGAGGAGGTGGTGAAGGCCTTTCTCGACGGGACCGGCTGCGGCGAGTTGGGGGTAACCTCCGACGACGGCCGGTTCACGGTCATCGAGGTGGAATGCCTCGGCGCCTGCGGCTTCGCGACACCGGTGATGGTCAACAGCGATTTCCTCGAGTCCATCATGCCCGACGGCGTGCCGGACGTGCTTGCGCGCTACCAGTAGGGAAGGCTCCCATGCGCCCTCCCGTCCCCCGTCACTCGTCCCCCGTCTGATCCATGGGTTACCCGCACCAGCCACACCCCCGCGAGACGCTCCTCCTGTCGAAGCACTTCGGTGACGCCGAAGCGCGCACGCTGGACGGGTGGAAGAAGCGCGGCGGCTACAAGGCGCTGGAGATGGCGTTAGGCATGGAGCCGGTCGCCATCCAGAACGTGGTGAAGGAGTCCGGGCTGCGCGGTCGCGGCGGCGCCGGCTTCCCCACCGGGCTGAAGTGGTCGTTCATGAAGATTGGCGACGGCAAGCCACACTACTTGTGCTGCAATGCCGACGAATCGGAGCCCGGCACCTTCAAGGACCGTGAGATCATGCGCTGGACGCCGCACGCCCTCATCGAAGGGGTGGCGCTGGGCGCGTACGCGATCGGCGCGGAGACGGCGTACATCTACATCCGGGGAGAGATCACCGAGCCGCTCGCGGTGATGGAGGCGGCGCTGGTCGAGGCGCGTGCGGCCGGGATCATCGGCCCCAACGCGATGGGTTCCGGCAAGACGGTGAACGTATGGGTGCACAAGGGAGCGGGTGCCTACATCTGCGGGGAAGAAACCGCGCTGATGAACTCGCTCGAGGGGAAGCGCGGCAATCCGCGCATCAAGCCCCCGTTCCCGGCAGTGGCGGGCGTCTTCGGCAAGCCGACGACGATCAACAACGTCGAGACGCTGGCGGCCGTCCCGCACATCCTGGTCAACGGCGCCGACTGGTACAAGAAGTTCGCCCGTCCCGACAATCCCAAGTCCACCGGCACCAAGCTGTGGAGTGTGTGTGGCAACATCGCGCGCCCCGGCAACTACGAGGTGGAGATGGGCTTCCCATTCGGCGAGTTTCTGCACGAGGTGTGCGGCGGCGCCCTCCCCGGCCGGACGCTGAAGGCGATCATTCCGGGCGGTTCGTCGGTACCGATCATCACCCTCGAGGAAGCCGAGCGCGGCTTCATGGACTACGAGGGAATGGTGGCAGTCGGGACGATGCTGGGGTCCGCCGGCTGCATCGTGATCGACAGCGCGCAATCGATGCCGAAGCAGATCGCGCGCCTCGCGCGCTTCTACGCCCACGAGAGTTGCGCCCAATGCACGCAGTGCCGCGAAGGCACGGCGTGGACGACCAAGATCCTCGAGCGCATGGTCGCCGGCGACGGGACCGCCGAGGACTTCGACACCCTGCTCGAGATCGCCGAGAACATGACGGGCAAGACGATCTGCGTCCTGAGTGACTCGTGCGCCACGCCGGTGATCAGCGGCATCCAGAAGTTCCGGCATGAGTTCGAGGCGCTCATCACGAGGAAGACCGTACACGTGGTTCCCACGGTGGTGGCCTGATGGCGGAGACCCCGTTGGTCAACCTGACGATCGAAGGACGACCGGTGACTGTGGCCGCCGGCACCACGATCCTCGAGGCGGCCAAGACCGCTGGCGTGCTGATTCCGCACTACTGCTACCATCCGGGACTCCCGGTCGCCGGCGTGTGCCGCATGTGCCTGGTCGAGGTGGAGAAGTTCCCCAAGCTCGCCCCGTCGTGCGCGACGGCCGTGGGGGAAGGGCAGGTCGTGCATGTGCATTCCGAGAAGGCCCGTGAGGCGCGGAAGGGCGTCCTCGAGCTACTCCTCATCAATCACCCGCTCGACTGTCCGATCTGCGACCAGTCGGGCGAGTGCGAGCTGCAGGACTATACCTATCAGGAAGGGCGCAAGGACTCGCGCTATCGCGAAGCGAAGCGCTTCAGCCCGGTCGATGACTTCGGCGGCGACGTGTTGTATGTGCAGACTCGCTGCATCCTGTGTACGCGCTGCGTGCGCTTCATGGAGGATGTGGCACACGATCCCGTGCTGAACGTGAGCGAGCGCGGGGATCGCGCCTACATCGGCAAGTTTGAGGGGAAGGATCTCACTCACCCGTGGGCGGCCAACGTGGTCGACCTGTGTCCGGTGGGCGCCCTCCTGTCCAAGGATTTCCTCAACAAGGCCCGTGCGTGGGAGCTGGATCGCACCGCGTCGGTGTGCACCGGATGCTCGCAGGGCTGCAACATCATCGTGGAAACGCGCGACAATACGGTCATGCGCCTCCGCCCGCGCTCGAACGAGAGCGTGAACCAGTTCTTCATGTGCGACCACGGCCGCGGCGACTACCGCTGGCTCAACCGGCGCGACCGGCTGGAGTCGCCCAGCATTCTCGGAGCGGGTGGTCATCGTATCGTGGAGTGGGAGGTGGCGCTGCAGGCCGCGGCGCGCGTGCTCAAGGGCAAGCGCATCTTCGTGCTGGCGTCGCCGAACCTCTCCAACGAGGCGCTGCACTTGCTGTCGCGCGTGATGCAGCGCTCTAACGGCGCCGGCGCGTACCGCGTGCCGCAGGGCGAGGCCGCTCCGCTCGCGGGCGTCCCGGACCTGGCGCTGCGGACCGACCGCGCCGCCAATGGCACGGGCGCGCAGCTGCTCGGCTTCTCGCGCCACGCATCCCCGCTTGACCTCATGCAGCCGGGCGACGCGCTGATCGTCGCTGACGCGGAGCTGACTGAACAGGACGCCGCATCGCTCGCCAAGGCGGGGGTCGTTGTTGTCCTCGGAACGGCGATGCCAGCACACCTGCCGAAGGCCGATATCGTCCTGCCGATCGCGAACACGGTGGAAGAGGAGGGGACGCTGACCAACTTGCGGGGACGCGTTCAGCGGTTCCAGCAGGCGAAGGCGGCACCCGGCCTCGCCCGCCCCAGCTGGTTTGTCCTCGCCGACCTGTTAGGGGCGATGGGGGAGAAGGCGGAGTTCTTCCAGGCACACGACGTGTTCGCGGCGCTCGCTGCGAGCACGCCGGCCTTCGCGGGTCTCTCCTACGACACTATCGGCCTGCGCGGTCTCCCGGTGGTCGACGCCTCACAGTTTGCGGAGGCCAGCCGATGACCGCGGTTTCCATGGGGCACGCCTTGCTGCAAGCGGTCGTCGACCGTCAGCAGCCGGCGACGTTCTGGCCGTGGTTCCTGTTCACCGTTGCCAAGCTGCTGGTCTTCTTTACGATCTACCTGGTCGGCGTGGCCTACACGACGCTTGCTGAACGCAAGGTATCGGCCTGGATCCAGGGGCGTCACGGGCCGAATCGCGTGGGCCCGCGCGGCTATTTCCAGCCGCTCGCCGACGGCGTGAAGAACTTCATGAAGGAGGAGACGCTTCCGCCGCACGTGAACAAGGCGATCTTCATCCTGGCCCCGATGCTGTCATTCGTCCCCGCGCTGCTCGTGTGGGCGATCATTCCGTGGGGGGCAGCCTGGGCGTCGCCGTGGGGACGCATCGACATGGTGCTGGCTGACCTGCCGATCGGCTTCCTCTTCACGCTGGCTATTGGCTCGCTCGGCGTGTACGGCATCGTGCTCGCCGGCTGGAGTTCGAACAACAAGTACGCGCTGCTGGGCGGGCTGCGCGCGAGCGCGCAGATGATCTCGTACGAGATCGCCATGGGGATGTCGCTGATTCCCATCTTGCTGCTGGCGGGGAACGTCACGCTGCGCACGATCGTGAACCAGCAGGCCGAGTTTCACCTCTGGAACGTGCTCACGCTCTCGGTGGCCTTCGTGACCTACCTGATCTCGGCATTCGCCGAGACCAACCGCCTCCCGTTCGACATGCCCGAGGCAGAGTCGGAGCTGATCACCGGATATCACACCGAATATTCGGCGATGAAGTTCTCGCTCTTCATGATCGCCGAGTACGCGAACATGGTCACGCAGTCGGCGATGGTGGCGACGCTCTTCTTCGGCGGATGGGACATCCCGTTCATGTCCGCGGATAATGCGGGCGCGGTCAGCTTTCCCCTCGTCCTCCTCTCGATGCTGATCATGCTCGCCAAGGTGGTCTTCTTCGTGTTCTTCTACATCTGGATTCGCTGGACGCTGCCGCGCTTCCGCTACGACCAGCTCATGGCGCTCGGGTGGAAGTTGCTCCTCCCCATTTCGCTTGGCTACATCGTGGTCGTCGCCAGCTTGATGCTTGGCCTCGACGCCATGGGGATCCAGCGCGGGATCGTGTACAGCGGGATCTTTCTGGCGGTGAACGCGGCGATCCTGATCGCCCTGTTCTCGTTCTTCGATCGCGGCCGCATCTTGAGCCCGGCGTACCGGCGCGCCTCGGTCGGGGAACTGGCGCGGTTACGTGGCATCACGGCGGCTCGCGCGAATCTTTCGACCGAGGTAGGAGACTGAATGGCGATCAACGTGAAGGTCGTGGACCGTCCGATATCCGAGGCGAGTTATGTTCGCGCGACGCTCAAGGGACTGGGCAACACGTTCAAGCACCTGGTCGACCCGCATAAGGTGACCACGCAGTATCCCGAAGAGCGCGAGAGCATCTCGCCCCGCTGGCGCGGGACACACCGCATGCTCACCACTGAGGATGGCAAAGCGAAGTGCGTCGCGTGCGGGCTCTGTCCGACCGTGTGCCCCGCCAACTGCATCAAGCTGGTCCCGGGTGAGGACGAGGAAGGGAACCGGTATCCGCTGGTCTTCGAGATCGATGAGTTCCGCTGCATCTTCTGCGGCTACTGCCAGGAAGTCTGCCCGGAGGAGGCGATTCACCTCGGTCGCCACTACGAGAACTCGGAATACTCGCGCGAGGGCTTCGTGTATGACCTCGAGCGCCTGATGGCACAGACGCACCCGGTGTGCGAGATGTGGGACCCGGCTGACCCGAAAGGCGAGTAATGCCGAACTTCCTCTATACGCTCCATTTCTACCTCTTCGGGCTGATCGCGATCGCCTCGGCGGTCACGTTCGTCACGAGGAAAAGCCCCGTGGCCGCGGCGCTCTGGCTGGTGAACACGATGTTCTGCCTGGCCGCACTTTACGTGATGCTGGACGCGCAGTTCGTCGGCGTGATCCAGATTCTCGTCTATGCTGGGGCGATCATGGTCGTCTTCCTGTTCGTCGTCATGCTGCTCAACCTCGGGCATCCCGACGAACTGTCGGACATCCGCGGCAAGTGGGGACGGCTGGCGGCCGGATTGCTCGGGCTCGTGATCTTGGCGCAGGTGATGACGCTGGCGCGCACCCATCCGCAGTCGTCGCTCGTGCAGTCGGACTTCGCACGGATGGAAGCGACGCGCGACCTGAACGCGGTCAGCGAGATCGCGAAACCCTTGTTCAGCGACAACCTCCTGGCCTTCGAGCTGACCAGCATCTTGCTGCTCGTGGCCATTGTCGGGGCGGTCGTCATTGGCAAACGGAGGAGCGTCGCATGATGATTCCCGAGGCGCTCGCGCTGTCGGCGGTGCTTTTCTGCATCGGTGTCGTCGGGGTGCTCACCCGCCGCAACGCGATCATCATCTTCATGTGCGTCGAGCTGATGCTCAACGCCGTCAACCTGTCGTTTGTCGCCTTTTCCCGCCTGTACGGCGCGACCGGTCAGGTGTTCGTGATCTTCGTCATGACTGTCGCCGCCGCGGAAGCGGCCGTCGGCCTGGCGATCATCATCTCGATCTTTCGCCACCGCCAGACGGTGGACCTCTCGAACATCAATCTCCTCAAGGGCTGATGCTCCTCCAGGAAGCGGCAGCCGCCGGAGCACACCCACTCGCCGGGACCGTGGCCGAGTGGATCTGGCTTGTCCCGATTCTCCCGCTGATCGGGTTCATAATCAACGGCGTCCTGTCGTTGTCATCGGTCGTTAGGCTGGGTCCCGCCAATCCGGCCGAGCATCATGCGCATGCCGACGACCACGACGGGGGGCACGAGGCCGCGCACGGCGCGACGCACGACGGCGGGCATGGCCCCGGCGGGGACCACGACGTCGCGCACCAGCCAAGGCCTCGATTCACGGGCATCGTCAGCATCGTCGGACCGACGGTCGTGGCCCTGTCGTTCCTATTGACCGCCGCGATCTTCGTGGCGCTCGCGGGTGCGCACGCCGAGGCGCCATTCGTGAAGACGATGTTCTCGTGGATCGGCGCGGGACGTATGAGCATCGACGCTGCCTTCCAGGTCGACCAGCTGTCGATGGTCATGGCCATGTTCATTACCGGAGTGGGAACGCTGATCCACATCTTCAGCGTCGGCTACATGCGGGACGACCCGGGATACGCACGGTTCTTTGCGTACATGAACCTGTTCGTCTTCTTCATGCTCGTGCTGGTGCTTGGCGCCAACTACCCGACGCTGTTCGTCGGGTGGGAAGGAGTCGGGCTCTGTTCCTACCTGCTCATCGGCTTCTGGTTCTCCGAGAAGGCCAACGCCGACGCCGGCAAGAAGGCGTTCATCGTGAACCGTATCGGCGACTTCGGCTTTCTGGTTGCGATGTTCCTGCTCTTCGCGAACCTTGGCACGCTCAGCTTCGCCGGAGTGAATGCCGGCGCGGCGCAGCTGGCGCCGGGCGGGGCGCTCGTCACGGCGATCTGCCTGTTCATGTTCCTCGGCTGCGCGGGAAAGAGCGCACAGATCCCGCTGCACGTCTGGCTGCCCGACGCCATGGCTGGTCCGACCCCAGTGTCGGCGCTGATTCACGCCGCGACCATGGTGACGGCGGGCGTGTACCTTATTGCCCG